>CABQSN010000089.1:0-7248 GCA_902466845.1 uncultured Haemophilus sp. | reverse complement strand
AAGCTGTGGACCGTTTCACAAGCATTTTGATCGTTGGAATGGTGGTGGCGTTCTTCCTTTCTACCGCAGGTTTATTGAGCTCTGTAAAAACAGAAGTGTTATTCAATAGTATTGCAGAAGGCGAGCAAACCTATTTACCTTATTTATTGACCGCGCTTCCTGTTTGCTTAGTGTCTTTCGGTTTCCACGGAAATGTGCCAAGCCTCGTAAAATATTACGATCGCGATGGTAGTCGTGTAATGAAATCGATCTTTATTGGTACAGGCTTAGCCTTAGTGATTTACATCTTATGGCAGCTTGCGGTGCAAGGTAATTTACCACGTACAGAATTTGCCCCCGTGATTGAAAAAGGCGGCGATGTATCGGCATTATTAGAAGCATTACACAAATATATTGAAGTGGAATACATTGCGGTTGTATTGAATTTCTTTGCTTATATGGCTATTGCAACCTCATTCTTAGGGGTAACGTTAGGTTTATTTGATTATATTGCCGACTTATTTAAATTTGATGACAGCTTATTAGGCAGAACAAAAACCACATTGGTGACATTCTTACCGCCACTATTGTTAAGTTTACAATTCCCTTATGGCTTTGTGATCGCTATTGGTTATGCCGGATTAGCCGCAACCATTTGGGCAGCAATCGTGCCAGCACTACTTGCTAAAGCCAGTCGTCAAAAATTCCCAAATGCGACTTATAAAGTGTATGGCGGTAATTTTATGATTGGCTTTGTGATCTTATTCGGTGTGTTAAATATTGTGGCACAAGTAGGCGCAAACTTAGGATGGTTTGCAAGTTTCGCAGGATAAGTTTTCACGTTAATATAGTAGGGGCGTATCAAATACGCCCTTTTTAATTTTGCATAGGAAACAAAATGAATAACAAAACGAGTGTTTACGATAAAGAAAACTTCTTTGCGCTTTATCAAAAACTTCGATCTAACCCAATCAGTCTCAATGAAATAGTGGAAAAGCCGACTATGCTTTCCCTCTTACCCGATTTACAAGGGAAAAAATTGCTCGATCTAGGTTGTGGAACGGGCGGGCATTTGCAACTCTATTTAGAACGCAATGCGGTGAGTGTCGTGGGAACCGATCTTTCAGTTAAAATGCTCGAACAAGCCGAAAAAGATCTACAAAAGTGCGGTCAATTTTCTGGACGTTTTTCGTTATATCAGTTACCGATGGAAAAATTAACGGAATTGCCAGAAAGTGATTTTGATGTCATTATCAGCTCTTTTGCTTTTCATTATATTGAGGATTTTTCCGCTTTATTAGCGATGATAGCCAATAAGCTTAAGCCTAACGGCACATTAGTTTTTTCCCAAGAGCATCCGATTACAACTTGCCATAAAGAAGGGGAGCGCTGGGAAAAAAATGAGAAAAAACAGCAAGTCGCTTATCGTTTAAATCATTACCGTGATGAAGGATTGAGAGAGCGAAATTGGTTTCGACAACCTTTTAAAACGTATCACCGCACGACAGCAACGATTATTAATGATTTAATTGCCGCAGGTTTTCAAATTGAACAAATGGCTGAACCAATGTTAGCCGAGCAGCCACAATGGCATGATGAATTTAAAGATTTGCGACATCGTCCCCCTTTATTGTTTATTAAAGCAAGAAAAGTAATAAATTTGACAAAATAAACTGGTTTTTGACCGCACTTTATGGTATAAATCGCACCGCTGTTTTTGGGTTTCAAAAGCAGCGTTTTTAATTATTAACAACACACACATATCATTAAGGCTTAATCGGGGTGCCAAACGGTCGATTAGCTGATATGTGGAGGCTCAACCCCAACAAAAGGAAAATATTATGGCACAAGTTTCAATGCGCGACATGATCAACGCGGGCGTACACTTCGGACACCAAACTCGTTACTGGAATCCACAAATGAAACCTTTCATTTTTGGTGCTCGTAACGGTGTTCATATCATCAACTTAGAAAAAACTTTACCTTTATTCAACGAAGCTTTAGCGGAATTAACCCGTATTGCTAGCAACAACGGTAAAGTATTATTCGTTGGTACTAAACGCGCGGCTCAAGAAGCAGTACAAGCTGCAGCATTAGACTGTCAACAATATTATGTAAACCACCGTTGGTTAGGTGGTATGTTGACTAACTGGAAAACCGTTCGTCAATCAATTAAACGTTTAAAAGATTTAGAAACTCAATCTCAAGACGGTACTTTTGACAAATTAACCAAAAAAGAAGCGTTAATGCGTACCCGTGAGATGGAAAAACTTGAATTAAGCCTTGGCGGTATCAAAGATATGGGCGGCTTACCAGATGCGTTATTCGTTATCGGTGCAGACCACGAACATATCGCTGTTAAAGAAGCAAACAACCTAGGTATTCCTGTATTTGCTATCGTTGATACTAACTCAACTCCAGCTGGCGTAGATTTCGTTATCCCTGGTAACGATGATGCGACTCGTGCTATCCAACTTTACGTTTCTGCAGCTGCAGCAGCGGTTAAAGAAGGTCGTGGTAACGAAGCTCAAGTTGCTGAAGAATTAGCAGCTGACGCAGAATAATTTAAGTTTTGCAATAAGGCGAAGCCCTTAATAATCAAACGATTAATTGGCATAGGGGCTAAAATTTAGCCCCTATATTTTTATCTAAAAGTGCGGTCAAAATGAATCGTACTTTCGACAGAGGATTTTTAAAATGGCTGAAATCACAGCATCATTAGTAAAAGAACTTCGTGAACGTACCGGTGCCGGTATGATGGAATGTAAAAAAGCATTAGTTGAAGCAAACGGTGATATCGAGTTAGCAATCGACAACATGCGTAAATCTGGTCAAGCTAAAGCAGCTAAAAAAGCAGGCCGTGTTGCAGCTGAAGGTGTTATCCTTGCTCGTGTAGAAAATGGTTTCGGTGTATTAGTTGAAATGAACTGTGAAACTGACTTCGTAGCAAAAGATGCTGGCTTCTTAGGTTTAGCAAACGAAGTGGCTGATTTCGCAGCAGCAAACAAAGGTACTACTATCGAAGCATTACAAGCACAATTTGAAGAAAAACGTGCTGCATTAGTAGCTAAAATCGGTGAGAACATGAACATCCGTCGTGTTGCTTACTTAGATGGTCAAGTTATCGCTCAATACTTACACGGTGCAAAAATCGGTGTATTAGTGGCAGGTGAAGGTTCAGAAGATGAACTTAAAAAAGTGGCAATGCACGTAGCGGCATCTAAACCAGAATTCGTGAACCCAGAAGATGTACCTGCAGATGTTGTTGAACACGAGCGTCAAATTCAAATTGATATCGCAGTTAACTCTGGCAAACCAAAAGAAATCGCAGAGAAAATGGTTGAAGGCCGTATGAAGAAATTCACTGGTGAAGTTTCATTAACAGGTCAACCATTCGTCATGGATCCTTCTGTATCTGTAGGCGACTTCTTAAAATCAGTAAACACTTCAGTGTCTAACTTCATCCGTTTAGAAGTGGGTGAAGGTATCGAGAAAAAAGAAGAAGATTTCGCAGCTGAAGTTGCAAAAATCACTGGCGGTAACGCTTAATTTTCTCTATTGAGATATAAAAAAAGCCGATATTGAATATCGGCTTTTTTGTTGTCTGAAATTTGAGATTTTCTATTTCTTTGGACGAATATCGATGGCAGGGTCTGCATCTTTACGATATTTTTCTTCAATCAGTTTTTTCAGTCCATAGTCATCTTTGTCAGCTTGTTCAGAGAATAAATCTTCTTCTAATGTCAGCTTCGGATTTTTGATCCCTATCCAATTAGCAATACCTTCTAAGAAATTCAGACCAGATTTAAAGGCTTTGTATTCTTTACGTGCCGTATCATCAGATGAAATCTTAAAGAGCGGAATATTATGATGTAATTGGCTGTGACAGTTTTGGTTAAACAAGGTTACACCGTGTTTATCATCTTCTTGATGACATAAACCATGATCTGAAAAATAAATCATCGAGAAAGTGCGGTGTGTTTTTTGCTCGTTTTCTTTGAGCGTTTCATACACTTTCTTAATAAAATCATCGGTTTTCTTAATGGATGTAATATAGCAATTTAAGTATTCGTTCTTTTTCTCAATGTCATTGTCATTGAAAATTTTCGGGTAATCTTCAACGCGATCGCAAGCAAGCGGATGTGAACCATAAATGTGTAATACAATAAAGCGTTTACCTTGCGTTGGATCTTCTAAAACTTGAGCGAATTTAGGGATTAAATCAAAATCGCTGTAGTTTGTCGAATTAAAGCTCCCACCTTTTTTCAAGAAAATGGTTTCATCAGATTTTGAGGCAAGTGAGGCGACCGGCGTGTCGTATTCACCTAAGAAACCTTGATTAGAAAGCCAGTAGGTTTTCAGACCTGCAGACTTAATGAGATCCACTAAGCTTAAATCATAGTTTGGCTCCCACTTTTCTTTGTCTGGTAAAGTTAGCATCAAGCGTAATGAGGCGACAGTGTTGGTTCCAGCGGATGTCATGCCATCAATCAGTGTACCATTTGCAGATGACATAAATGGTGTGTCATTGACGGGGTATCCATACGCATGCAAGTAATCTTTTCGCGCACTTTCACCCAAAATAATCACATAATCTTGGTATTTAGAATTTTCTAATGTGGATTGTCCCCAGTTGCTTTCCTGTGACATTTTTTTCAATTTTTGCCATTCATTAACAATTTGTACACTCGAATCTATTGTTTCTTTTAATGGCGCAGCAATCGGTAAGTTGTAGCCAATCAACAGGGTAGCGAGAGCAATGAATGTTTTATTGCGATAAAATTTCACCCCAAATTTGACCGCACTTTTGTAATGTAAAAAGACTAAAACTGGAATAGCTAAGGCTGCTAAATAGCTGCTCACAGGGATTTGCATGAGAAACTCTTTGGTCTCTAACATATCCGTCGCGAGAACCGATGCAATATATTGGTAGCTTGGCGCACCAAAATTTAAGCCTGTCGGCGTATAAATTGCGTGTAAGCAAACTAAGGGTAATAAAATAAAATAGAAAGATTTTCGGCTACTACTTAATAAAATAATGAAAATAGCCGTGAGTAAAATCAGACTAATAGATGGCTCAGGAAACATCCCTGAACCTCGTAAAATCAAATAACCGGCAGCAATGGCACAAGCCAAAGAAAAAAGTGCGGTTAAAATTTGTGAGGTTTTTGAAATCTTCATAAAGTTTACCTATAAAATCAAAACGGCGATATTTTATCGCACTTTTCTGACCAATTTCCATTTTTAACTTTTTCGCTCTTTTGCTAGAATAAGCCAAATTTTGTAACCGACAAAGGAAAAGACAAATGAGCCAACCAATTTACAAACGTATTTTATTGAAATTAAGTGGTGAAGCATTACAAGGGGATGAGGGGTTCGGTATCGATCCTTCGATTCTTGATCGTATGGCGTTAGAGATTAAAGAATTAATTGAAATGGGCGTGGAAGTTGGTGTTGTGCTCGGCGGTGGTAACTTATTCCGTGGCGCAAAATTAGCTAAAGCGGGGATGAATCGCGTAGTGGGTGATCATATGGGGATGCTTGCAACCGTGATGAATGGTTTGGCGATGCGTGATGCGCTTCACCGTGCAGATGTGAATGCGAAGTTAATGTCTGCATTCCAATTAAATGGTATTTGCGATACTTATAACTGGTCTGAAGCGATTAAAATGTTGCGTGAAAAACGTGTCGTAATTTTCTCAGCCGGTACGGGGAGCCCGTTCTTTACCACAGATTCGGCGGCATGCTTACGTGGTATCGAAATTGAAGCGGATATCGTGTTAAAAGCGACCAAAGTTGATGGCGTGTATGATTGCGACCCTGCAAAAAATCCTAATGCGAAGCTATACCATAAATTATCTTATGCAGAAGTGATTGATAAAGAATTACAAGTAATGGATTTAGCTGCGTTCACACTCGCTCGTGACCACGGTATGCCAATTCGTGTATTTAATATGTGTAAACCAGGTGCGTTACGTAAAGTCATACTTGGTACAGAAGAAGGCACAACGATTAGTTAATTTTTTAAAGAATAAAATGGCGAGAGACTATCTCGCCTTTTTTATGAATAAATTTATTCAAAACTCCCTAAAAATCCAGTAAAATCACTGTGTTTTATCTTTATTTATTAAAAAGGACAGATGAATGATTAATGAAATCAAACAAGATGCTGAAGCTCGCATGGAAAAAAGCCTCGAAGCGTTGCGTGGGCATATTGCAAAAATCCGTACAGGCCGTGCACAACCAAGCTTATTAGACGCAATCCAAGTGGAATACTATGGTGCAGCGACACCACTTCGTCAATTAGCTAACGTTGTTGCAGAAGATGCACGTACTTTAGCGGTAACAGTATTTGACCGTTCTTTAATCAGTGCAGTAGAAAAAGCAATTTTAACCTCTGATTTAGGTTTAAACCCATCTTCAGCAGGTACAACAATTCGCGTGCCTCTTCCTCCATTAACTGAAGAACGCCGTCGTGATTTAATCAAAATCGTAAAAAGCGAAGGTGAACAAGGTAAAGTCGCGATTCGTAACGTACGTCGTGATGCAAATGATAAAATCAAAGCATTATTAAAAGACAAAGAAATCAGCGAAAACGATCAACACAAAGCAGAAGAAATCATTCAAAAAGTGACTGATAGCTATATCAAAAAAGTGGATGAGATCTTAGCAGATAAAGAAAAAGAATTAATGGATTTCTAATTGTCGAACCATGTTTTGGGGCAGACCAAGTGTCTGCCCTTGTTCTATTCTGATAAAAAAATAAAAGCACAAAGTGCGGTCGAAATTTTATGCAAAAACAAAATCTTGTTATTTTAGGATCAACCGGTTCTATTGGTCATAGCACCCTTTCTGTTATCGAACATAATCCTGACAAATACCATGCCTTTGCGTTAGTGGGGGGCAAAAATGTTGAGACAATGTTTGAACAATGCGTGAAATTTCAACCGCACTTTGCTGCATTAGATGATGAAAATGCAGCAAAGGTATTGCGAGAAAAATTAGCTTCACACCACATTAAAACGGAAGTCTTAGCTGGACAGAAAGCCATTTGTGAGTTGGCAGCACATCCAGATGCCGATCAAGTTATGGCAGCCATTGTTGGGGCGGCGGGATTACTACCGACTCTTTCGGCAGTAAAAGCGAGTAAGAAAGTCTTGCTTGCGAATAAAGAATCGTTGGTGACTTGTGGCCAGCTCTTTATTGATGCAGTGAAACAATCAAAAGCAAAATTAAAATGCGTTTTTTTCTACGTGAATGATGGATAAT
>CABQSN010000088.1:0-7348 GCA_902466845.1 uncultured Haemophilus sp. | reverse complement strand
TGATGATATGTTACCAATCGCTCATGAATTAGATGATATTGGCTATTGGTCGTTGGAAGCTTGGGGCGGTGCAACATTTGATAGCTGTATTCGCTTTTTAGGTGAAGATCCTTGGGTTCGTTTGCGTGAATTGAAAAAAGCTTGTCCAAAAACTCCATTACAAATGTTATTACGTGGCCAAAACCTATTAGGCTATCGCCACTATGCTGATGATGTAGTAGAACGTTTCGTAGAACGTTGTGTAGCGAATGGTATGGATGTTTTCCGCGTATTCGATGCGCTCAATGACCCGCGCAACATGAAAGCAGCGTTGCAAGCAGTACGTAAATTTGGTGGTCATGCTCAAGGGACTTTAAGTTATACCACCAGCCCAGTTCATACTATGCAAACCTGGCTTGATACGACTGAACAATTGCTTGAAATCGGTATCGATAGCTTGGTCATCAAAGACATGTCCGGTATTTTAAATCCAATGGCGGCTGCAGACTTAGTGCGCGAAATCAAAAAACGTTTCGACGTAGAATTGCATTTACACTGTCACTCCACCACTGGTATGGCAGAAATGGCGCTATTAAAAGCGGTTGAAGCAGGTGTAGATGGTATTGATACGGCAATTTCTTCTATGTCAGGTACTTATGGCCACCCTGCAACTGAATCCCTAGTCGCCACCTTACAAGGCACTGAATATGACACCGGTTTGGATATTCCTCGCTTGGAAAAAATTGCTGCCTATTTCCGTAATGTGCGTAAAAAATATGCCAAATTTGAAGGCCAATTACGCGGTGTAGATAGCCGTATTTTAGTGGCACAAGTGCCAGGTGGTATGCTCACCAACTTGGAAAACCAATTAAAACAACAAAATGCGTCCGATAAATTAGATTTAGTTTTAGAAGAAATCCCACGCGTGCGCAAAGACTTGGGCTACATTCCACTCGTTACACCAACTTCTCAAATTGTTGGTACACAGTCGGTTATTAACGTTCTCACTGGCGAACGCTACAAAACTATCGCCAAAGAAACTGCCGGTATTTTAAAAGGTGAATACGGTAAAACGCCTGCACCAGTAGATAGTGCGTTGCAAGCTCGAGTATTAGAAGGCTCTGCGCCAGTAACAGACCGCCCTGCCGATCACATTGCGCCTGAAATGGCGAAAATTGAAGCTGAAGTTGCAGAACAAGCTAAAGCGA
This sequence comes from uncultured Haemophilus sp., assembly GCA_902466845.1. GTDB lineage: Bacteria > Pseudomonadota > Gammaproteobacteria > Enterobacterales > Pasteurellaceae > Haemophilus_D. The sequence continues at coordinate 6,161 of CABQSN010000088.1, read as the reverse complement.
AAGGCGTGAAATTAGCAGACAATGCTGTGGATGATGCTTTAATCGTGGCGCTCTTCCCTCAAATTGCGTGGAAATTCTTAGAAAACCGCAACAACCCTGCCGCCTTTGAGCCAGCCCCAACCGGTAATGAAAGTACGATTGAAAATAAACCGGTTTCTAAAGCTGCTTCAGCAGCCTCTGGTTCCACTGTTTATACCGTGGAATTGGAAGGCAAAGCTTTTGTGGTGAAAGTAAGCGAAGGCGGTGATATTTCTCATGTCGCAACTACTGCTCCTCAAGCTGTACCACAAGCGACTCCTGCTCCAGCAACCGGTGGTACACCAGTAACGGCGCCGATGGCAGGTAATATTTGGAAAGTTGTTGCAACAGAAGGTCAAACCGTAGCAGCTGGCGATGTATTATTCATTCTCGAAGCCATGAAAATGGAAACCGAAGTGAAAGCTGCACAGGCTGGTACCGTACGTGGCATTTGCGTCAAAGCCGGTGATGCTGTCGCCGTAGGTGACACCGTGATGACCTTAGCATAAGGAATGGTCTATGGAGAGTATTATTGCGTTAATTAAAGGGATGGGTATATTCCATCTGCAATGGGGGCAAGCGGTAATGATCGCTGTGAGCCTACTGTTGCTATGGCTTGCCATTTCGCGCAAATTTGAACCATTGTTGTTACTGCCAATTGGTTTCGGCGGACTATTGTCAAATATCCCTGAGGCAGGTCTTGCTATGACAGCATTGGAGAATTTGCTTCATCTTGGCTCACCAGAGCAAATTGCGGTAATCGCCGCGCAGTTGGGTGTTTCACCCGATATTGCTGCAATTAAAACAGCGCTAAATTCTGCGCCGATATCTATGATAAATCAATTAGAAGCGTTATCTGTGGATATGGGTTACAGCGCCGGTATTTTGGCATTATTCTATAAAGTTGCGATAAGCTACGGCATTGCACCATTGGTCATTTTTATGGGCGTAGGTGCAATGACAGATTTTGGCCCGCTATTAGCCAATCCTAAAACATTGCTACTTGGTGCAGCTGCTCAATTCGGTATTTTCGCTACCGTACTCGGTGCGCTAGCGTTAAATTATTTCGGTATTATCGAATTTACGCTACCTCAAGCTGCCTCTATCGGCATTATCGGTGGTGCAGACGGTCCGACCGCGATTTATCTTACCAGTAAACTCGCGCCTGAATTGCTTGGCGCGATTGCCGTAGCGGCCTATTCCTACATGGCACTAGTGCCGTTGATTCAACCGCCGATTATGAAAGCGTTAACCACAGAAGAAGAACGCAAAATCCGCATGACGCAAATGCGCCATGTGAGTAATCGAGAAAAAGTCTTGTTCCCGGTGATTTTGCTGTTGCTCGTTGGTTTACTCTTACCTGATGCAGCCCCATTACTTGGGATGTTCTGTTTCGGTAATCTCATGCGCGTAAGTGGCGTCGTTGAACGTTTAAGCGATACCACACAAAACGCCTTGATTAATATCGTAACCATCGTGCTTGGCTTATCTGTGGGTTCCAAACTGATTGCGGATAAATTCCTACAACCGCAAACGTTAGGCATTTTAATTCTTGGTGTAATTGCTTTCGGAATCGGTACAGGTAGCGGTGTATTAATGGCCAAATTGATGAACAAATTCAGCAAAAATAAAATCAACCCACTCATAGGTTCTGCTGGCGTATCTGCCGTTCCTATGGCCGCTCGCGTTTCCAACAAAATCGGATTGGAAGCGGATAATCAAAACTTCCTACTCATGCACGCCATGGGACCGAATGTTGCCGGTGTAATTGGCTCGGCCATTGCCGCTGGGGTCATGTTAAAATATGTCGGCACGTTGATGTAAGGTTAAGGATGCTGAAAACACCTAAATGAGGTTCATTAAATAACAAAAAGAGCGGTCAAATTGACCGCTCTTTTATTTATTACGATGTTCTTTACTTAACCAAACTCATCGCCAGATTCTTCGCGCCTTTAAAATCCACTTTACCACTTCCGAGCATCGGAATTTCATCCACTAAGAAGATTTGGCTTGGTAGCATAATTGGTGGAACATTTAATCCTTTAATGCGTTCATTGATTTCATCTAAAGAAAGTGCAGACTTAATTAAAAGCACAATGCTCTCGCCTTTTTTATCATCGCTTACAGCCACCGCAACGAATTGATTTTCTTCATCAAATACTTGTGAAAGTTTCTCTTCCACGCTACCGAGACTGATCATTTCGCCGCCAACTTTGGCAAATCGAGAATAACGATCCACAATGGTAATAAAGCCGTTATGATCGATATGGCCTTTATCGCCAGTTTTGTAATAACGTACACCGTCAATTTCAACAATCACTTCTGCTGTTTTTTCTGGTGCGTTCAAATAACCTTTCATCACTTGCCCACCACCAATCAAGATCAAGCCGTCTTCGCCGACTGGTAGTTCCTGCAAGCTTTCTGGATCCACAATTTTGATAATGGTGCCCGGTAATGGCATACCTACCGAACCAGCTTGATTGAAGGTAAATTCCTGTAAGGTTTCCGGATCCAGTAAATTAGGCATATTGACACTAGCTACCGGTGCCGTTTCAGTTGCGCCATAGCCTTCGTAAATTTCCAAGCCAAATTTAAGTTTGAAGGCTTCTTTTACATCCGCTTTCAATTTTTCGGCACCCGCAATAACCATACGCACGTTTTGTAGCATTAACGGATGGAATTTCTTATTGCGTACATACAATCTAAAGAAAGTTGAAGTACCAAATAAAATACTCACACGATGTCGAGCACACATTTTTCCTACTGTCGCCCCATCTGTTGGGTCCGCGACACTCACCATTTTAATGCCTTCACACAATGGCAATAAGGTTGTCACGGTTAATCCGAATGAGTGGAAAATTGGTAAGGAATTTAAAATGACATCATCTTTGTGGAAATTTAATAATTCACCAATCTGTTTAATGTTCGTCAGTAAATTTTTATGGCTTAATTCAATGCCTTTCGGATCACCTTCACTACCACTACTGAATAGGATGGTGGCATTATCTTCCAAGCTTACGTCTGCAAAGTAACGTAATTTAATCCACCATTGTGGCGCCAAAAACGCGGTTAAAAATGACCGCACTTTATTAGCCTTGCTGATCGATTTCCCTAAATTTTCCATGAAGAGGGCTTTATCAGCCACCACTTGGCTAAAGTCAAAACCTTTTGCGTTCAACTTATCCAAGAATTTTTCAGAGGTAATGACTTGTGAAATGTTGGCTTTTTTCAATGCTTTTTCCATCACTTCTGGGCTTAGCGTGTAGTTTAAATTTACCGGTACTTTGCCCATCACCATTAGGGTCATATTAATAATTGCCCCGATTGATGAACTTGGTAATAACACACCAACATTTTTTTCATTTCCTAAAGCCGCTTTTAAGATTTTTACAAACATCAACACGGCAGCAATAAATTTCAGGTTATTCAGTTTAGTGCCTTGCGCATCCACCACGGCTTCTTTGAATAAATTCGATTTTGCTGAATTCAACCAATGATGCATCAGTGGTTTACGTTTACTCATGACTTTTTCCCATACGGAGAAAGAAAGTTCAAGTACTTTTTGCTTCATCGCTGTCGCATCAATAAAGCCATGAATTGGCTTACCAAATGCCACTAAAATTTCACGTTTGCCTTGGCGTTTAGTTTAATTCTTATAGAAAGAATCTGCGCGGGAGAAACTGCTACCCCATAATCCACGTAAATAGAAAGGAACCGTCGTCACATTCTCTAAATCTTTTAATACGTGCTCAAAGCCTTTTTGGAACTCATTAATTTGACCGTTATAGCTGATATGCCCTTCTGGGAATAAAGCCACTACTTCACCACGCGCTAAATATTCACGAATGGTTTCAATAGATTCACGGCTTGAACCGCCACCAATTGGGATCACTTTGAAAATACGGAAGAACCAAGTGAGATACCATTTGTTGTAAATTGGACGATACATCACAAATTTAATCGCACGCGGGCTAGCCGCTTGTAATACTAACCAGTCAATCCAGCTAATATGGTTACCTAATAACAACACGCCACCACTTTGTGGAAGATTTTTTAACCCATCCACATGAAAACGGTAATTCGCTTTTAACGCAAAGAGCAAGAATAAACGCGTAAATAAATGAGGCACTTTCGACATGGTATATAGACTCGCAGCAAAACATGCAGCAGAAGTCACTAAGAATAAACCTTGAGTCGAAACATTAAGTTGTACAAAAACAATGCTTAATAGCAAAAACACTACCATAAACACGTTTTGTACAAAGTTGTTACCCGCCATGATTTTGCCGCTGATTTTCTCTGGTGCGAAATACTGAATAGTCGCATTTAGTGGCACGATTAATAAACCGCCAGAAAAACCAAAGATAAAAGAACAAAGTGCTAATACCACTCCACTTTGAGCTAGAGTTAAGAAGAATAACGACACACAAATACCCAATGCACCAAGCGGCACAATACCTAACTCAATATGCAAACGAGAAGCACGTCCAGCAAGATATGAACCAAGCGTAAGCCCTATGCCGCTCACCGCAAGAATCGCTTGAATGACAACAGCATTATCTTCATTGAACATCGCTTTATAATGTGCAGGGAACGCTGCCACAATAATTTGTGATACACCCCAAAAGAGACTTAATCCAATGACACTCAACCAAATATTTTGATCTGCTTTTAATGTGCAAACGTTATCTTTTAAATACCCTAAAGAAAGGTATTTTCTCATATCAAACTGACCATCCGTATTTTCTGCTTCTTGCTTAAAGAATGGGATTTTAAAAGCAAAATAGGCTTCTAGTGCACTCAGTAATACTAACGCTACACCAATCACCCAAACACTTTGTAATACTTCATTCGGATCATCTGATGCCACATAATGCGCTTCAAAGAAGAAAGAAAATGCAAAAGAACTAAATAGAATGGCCACAATGGTGAGTGCTTGAATGACACCATTTGCCATACCGATATTTTCAGTGCCCACAATCGATTTAATAATGCTATATTTGGCAGGAGAATAGACCGCACTTTGCGCTGCCAAAATCAATGTCAGTACAAAGGAAATAGCAAACATACCCGTCATATAACTCAATAAAATCCCAGCACTGATCACCACAGCCGCTAAACTGCTATAACGAATCACATTGGTGCGAGAAAATTTATCATTAATAAATGCCGAAGGCGAAAATAAGAAAATAAATGGCAATAAAATCATCGCATTAATTAATGCCGTTAAAACAACCAAACTCTCACCTGAAAAACTTTTCAGTAATACATTTTGAATGGTAATTTTATGTGCCAAATCCACACTGGCATTAATAAAGGCAATGGCTAAATAAGGCACAAAGCCAGCATATTTTAAGAGTTTCATTTCGCACTCTCCGCTTGATAAAGATTAAAGGTTTTCATATTCAAGAGATAAGGTTTTAACACCAACAATAAATCAAATAAGTGTTTTAATTTTTCATCTTTTTGTTCGCTATTGGCTAATGCCGCTAAAGTCACATTCACCTCTTTTTCCGCTAACATTTTTGCTGCAGCCAAATAAGCTTTCACTACATCCATTTCGGCTTCATCACAACGAGCCAAGATCGCCAAAATATCACGTTCTTTTGCTGTAAAAATGCCTTCACGAGGATTCAATAATCCTTCCGCTACCATGTCTTCGATTTGTTTAGCAGAAAGATGAAATTCTTCACATAATTGCTCAATAGTGAATACCTCATTTTCTGCCCCCATGATGATATCCAATAATCCAATAAGGCTTTCATAAGGATTATTCCAATCAAAATGAGGATGTGCAAAAAGTGCTTTAATTTGTGAAATCGTCGCATTGAAATTGCTTTGTAGATATTTAATAAAGCTGAGTAACTTCACACAATGTTCATCATAGAGATGAAAATTCGGTTTATCTTTTACGGGTTCTGGCAACAAACCTTCTTTCACATAGTACAGCACCGTGGATTTTGGTGTCTGACTAAGCTTAACCAAATCATTCATTTTTAACATAAGGATTTCCCTCTAGGTTGATTTGTTGTGTATTGTAGCGGATAAAAACAAAAAGTAAACAGTGTTACTATTAAGAAAATGAGTCAAGAAAAATAAGAAAAGGAGACAGTGTATGAAATTAGGTTTTGTCAGTGCAATTC
>CABQSN010000087.1:0-7404 GCA_902466845.1 uncultured Haemophilus sp. | reverse complement strand
TATCTCAGATGAGAAAGCATTACAAATTTACAAAGAATTACAGGCGCTCACTTCTGGCTATTTAGTGCCCAAATTAGCACGAGAAATCGGCGGAGAGCCAAATAAGACTTTATACACCGCTTAAGATCCGATAAAATACGATTCAATTTTTCACCGCACTTTTGTGCGATCTTTAGTTTAGCAAATCGAGGTAATACCGTGGATAATAAAAATCAACCTAACGACAATTCATCTCAAAATGAATTAGATTTAGGATTTAATCACTCTGACTCTGTGACACCAAGAAAACCGGTTCAACAAAGTGGCTCAATTTTTGATAAAGCCAAAGGTTTATTTGGTAAAAAAGAACAGGCAGATACACAATTCCATGTTCGTCGCGAACCAACTTTTGGTGTGGCAGCAAGCCAACCTTTTTCACCTTCTCAAGCATTCCAAAGTGAAACTACTGAACAGTCAGTGCAATCAAGTGCTTTCGGCGCTCAAGAACCTGTTGAAAATGTTCAAGTAGAAAACGTAGCTGAAGAAAAAGTGATTTTTGAAAATTCACCTACAGAAGAGGTTGTGGAAGACGTGACAACTCAAGCAGAAACCGTTGCACCAGCCGCTGCAGCAAGCTTGAAATCACCTGAAAAATGGAAGGTTCTACAAATGTTACCAGAAAAACATCGCCGTTTATTTATTGCTATTTTGGGGTTAGTGGTATTACTGATCATTTTCTTCACCCTAAAACCAAATTCAGATACGGTAGAGTCTTTTGAACAACAAAACAGCAATGAAATTCCGGTTCAATTCCAATCATTGGATCAGTCTCAACCGGTTGAAACCACAGTATTAGATAATAATAACAATGCAGCGCCGGCAACAACGGAACAAGCCGCAAATGAAGCTAAATCAGATGCACTTCCAGCCATGGAGTACGTAGGTGATAAAGCAGATGCGGCGAAATCACAACCTGCAGAGCCTGCACAACAAACTGTTGCTCAACAACCAGCAACTCAACCAGCTGTTGCTCCTGCACCAGTTAAAGAACCCGTGAAAACAGTACAACCAACTGTAGAAAAACATACCGCAACGATTGAGCATAAAGCAGAACCTCGTCGTGAACAGACACCTGTGGTTCAAGAGAAAAAACAACCTAAACCTGTAGCTGAAAAAGTGACAGCTCAACCGACTCAAACCGTGAAAAAAGAGTCAAGTAAAATTCAAGAAGCGAAACCAGTTGCGACTAAAGACAGTAAGGTTCAAATTGTGGAAGCGAAATCAGCAACCCACAATGCGGTGAAAGCAGCTGAACCAGCAGCACAAACCGCTTCAACCGGTGCAACAAAAACATTAACTGTGCCTCAAGGTGTTTCACTGATGCAAGTATTCCGTGATAATAAATTGAATATTTCAGATGTGAATGCGATGACAAAAGCAAATGGTGCAGGTGATGCATTAAGCAGCTTCAAACCTGGTGACAAAGTACAGGTTTCAGTGAATAGTCAAGGTCGAGTGAGTGAGCTTCGTTTATCAAATGGCGGCAAGTTCATTCGTCAAGCCGATGGTTCATATCAATATAAAAAATAATTTTTAGTGGGCGAGTAATCGCCCATTTTTCTAGATGAGATTGTTTATCCTTGCTCATTTTGCAAAGTGAGCAATCATAAACAAACCTTGATGGAAATAGAATTCATGTTAAAAAAATTAAGCGTAATTTTGACCGCACTTTGTCTTTCTGCTTGTTCACAAAATGTTGAATTAAGCAAACCAGCACCACAGAAAATGAAAGTGCAAACCGTTGATAAAAAATCCCAAAAGGGTTCAGCGACGGTTTATTTGTGTAAAGGCAATAAAGAAGTGAGTGTGGTTCATACCAAGCAAAAACAGAAAAGTAAAAAAACACTCAGTCAGGTGACCGTTACTTTTAATGATGTAACCGAAAAATTGACTCGTGTGATTTCTGAACGTGGTAGAAATTATGCGAATATTCGTTGGTATTGGCAGGAGCGTGATGACTTCAGTCAATTACAAACTAGTGTAGGTGAAGTGCTCGCAGAACGCTGTGTGAAACAACCAAGTGAATTAAAATCAGGCAAATAATTCTTGTATGGATCTCCAACGCGGCTTTGTGTTACATCGTCGTCCTTATAGTGAAACCAGCCTTTTAGTGGATTTATTCACAGAAGAAACAGGGCGTTTGACGGTTATTGCAAAAGGTGCACGTGCGAAACGTTCGGCATGGAAATCTGTCTTACAGCCTTTTACGCCATTACTTCTTCGTTGGTCAGGAAAAGGCGCATTAAAAACACTTACGAAAGCAGAGCCCGCAGCAATTACGCTGCCTTTACAGCAAACGGCTTTATACAGCGGATTTTATGTAAATGAGCTGATTACTCGAGTGATCGAGCCAGAAACGGCCAATCCACAACTTTTTCAGCATTATCTACAGTGCTTAACAGGCTTAGCTACTCAACCGCAGGTTGAGCCCACATTACGTCTATTTGAATTTCATTTGCTTAAAATCTTAGGTTATGGCATTGATTTTCTGCATTGTGCAGGATCAGGTTTACCAGTAGATGAATCGATGACTTACCAATATCGTGCGGAAAAGGGTTTTATCGCCTCGTTAGTGAAAGATAACTTAACCTTTTATGGGCGAGATTTGCTTGCTTTTGACCGTTTGGAATTCACTGATGAGTCAGTCTTGCAAGCAGCAAAGCGCTTTACTCGAATCGCGCTCAAACCTTATTTAGGCGATAAGCCGCTGAAAAGTCGAGAATTATTTACGCAAAACGTACTTTATTTAAAATAATCCCTTTCTTTGATACAAATAGATTAAAACACCATCATGGCTTTACTTTACGCTCCACAAAAAAAACAGAAAACCACCCAAAAAGTTGTCGCTGAAATTCAGGATTTAGATTATCAAGGGCTAGGTGTCGCCAAAATTCAAGGTAAAACCTGGTTCATTGAAAACGCCTTGCCAACGGAAAAAGTGGAAGCGGTAGTGACCGATGAAAAACGTCAATATGGATTAGCCACTGCTCAAAAGTGGCTACAAGAGAGTAATCAGCGTGTTGAGCCACCATGTTGTTATTATGGACGTTGTGGTGGATGCCAAGGCCAGCATATTCCTGTGGAAATGCAACGTAAAGCGAAAGAGAAAGCCCTTTTTTCTCGTTTAAGTAAACTGCAAGCAGAGCCTATTCAATTAATGCCAATGATTTGTGGCGAACAATGGGCTTATCGTCGTCGAGTACGATTAAGTTTACTGTGGAATGCGAAAAACAAAACCATTGAAATGGGATTTCGTCAGAAAAACTCTAATCAGTTAGTGAGTATTCAGCAATGCTTAGTCGCAGAGCCTGCAATTAATCATCTTATCCCCAAATTGACCGCGCTTTGGGCGCAATATTCAGCCCCGAAACAATTAGGGCATATTGAATTGATTTCAGCGGATAATGGCGTAGCCATGTTGTTACGCTATAAGGGAAATTTAGCCGAAACTGACCGCACTTTGTTACTCGAGTTTGCACGTGTCAATGCTGTGAATTTGTTTTTACAAGATGATCAAAGTATTCAACTTGTGCATGGTGAAATGCCTTATTATTCATTGGATAATATTCGTTTATCTTTTGATATCCGCGATTTTATTCAAGTGAATACCCACTTAAATCTTCAAATGGTTGAGACTGCTTTAGATTGGCTTGATTTGAATCAGGACGATCACGTTTTAGATTTATTCTGTGGGATGGGTAATTTTACTCTGCCTTTAGCCAAACGCGTGAAAAGTGCGGTTGGAATTGAAGGTGTTTTTGACATGGTTCAAAAAGCCCAAACGAATGCACAGTTTAACCACATTGAGAATGTTGAATTTTATCAAGCCGATTTAGACCAAGCTTTTTCAGAACAACCTTGGGCAAAACAACATTTCAATAAAATTCTTCTCGATCCGCCTCGCAGTGGTGCCGCTTTTGCGCTGAATGCGTTATGTGAGCTTTGTGCAGAAAAAATTCTCTATGTGTCTTGCAACCCCGCAACTTTAGTACGAGATGCAGAAATACTTCGCTCTTTCGGTTATCGCATTATCAAAACCGCCATGATTGATATGTTCCCGCATACCAGTCATTTGGAGTCGGTGACATTATTTATCAAATAAGGTGTAAATTCTGATAGAATAGTCAGACTTTTTTGTTGTCTTAAAAAGACAACTCGGTTGATAGGATGTCACCGAGCCATATTCATCAACAAGGGGGTATTATGGTTGCAGTTCGTGGTTCTCACTTATCTAATCCACATGATTTTGTGATCGAACAATGGTGTTCGAGCCTTAAACTTGCTGCCCCCGTAGAAAAGTCTCTGATTGATGCATGGTATTATGCCCAAGCCAAAATAGCTGAACATGCCGATCAAATGGAGAATGCAATCCTCACATTGCAATCCGGTGTGGAAATGGTGGAAATTCTGCATGAAATGAATATGGACAGTGAGAGCTTGCTCACTGCGATGCTATTCCCATTAGTGGCCAACCAACTCGTAGATTGGGAACAAATTCAAGAAGATTTTGGCCCTAAAATCACTAAATTACTCAAAGGCGTGGAAGAGATGGATAACATCCGTCAACTCAATGCCAGTCATTCTGCCAATGCTTCCCAAGTGGATAATGTACGCCGTATGCTCCTTGCGATGGTGGACGATTTCCGCTGTGTGATTATCAAACTTGCTGAACGTATTACCTTTCTTCGCGATGCGGAAAATCATTTTTGCGAAGAAGAAAAAGTGTTGGCTGCCAAAGAATGTTCCAATATTTATGCCCCGTTGGCGAACCGTTTAGGTATCGGTCAATTGAAATGGGAGCTTGAAGATTACTGTTTCCGCTATTTGCACCCAGAACAATATCGAAATATTGCCAAATTATTACATGAGCGCCGCTTAGATCGTGAGCGGTATATTGCGGATTTCGTCACAGAATTAACTGGTTATTTAAAAGAAAATATTGATCAGGTTGAGGTTTATGGTCGCCCAAAACACATCTATAGTATTTGGCGAAAAATGCAAAAGAAACATTTGGAATTCAGTGGTTTATATGATGTAAGAGCGGTTAGAATTATTGTGCAAAAATTGCAGGATTGTTATACCGCGCTTGGTATCGTACATACACATTTCAAACATTTACCAAAAGAATTTGATGACTATGTTGCCAATCCAAAACCGAATGGCTATCAATCCATTCATACTGTGGTATTGGGCAAAGGTGGTAAGCCGATTGAAGTGCAAATTCGTACCCAGCAAATGCATGATGATGCCGAACTTGGTGTAGCCGCACACTGGAAATACAAAGAAGGGACGACCGGTAGCCTTTCTGCTTACGAAGAAAAAATCACCTGGTTGCGTAAATTACTTGCATGGCAAGATGATATTACGGATTCTGGCGAAGTGATGGCTGAATTGCGTAGCCAAGTCTTTGATGACCGAGTCTATGTGTTTACGCCAAAAGGTGAAGTGGTTGATTTACCCGCTGGATCAACCCCTCTCGATTTTGCTTATGCGATCCACAGTGAAATTGGTCACCGTTGTATTGGGGCAAAAGTTGGTGGACGTATCGTACCATTCACTTATCACCTACAAATGGGTGAGCAAGTGGATATCATCACGCAGAAAAATCCAAATCCAAGCCGAGATTGGGTCAATCCAAACCTAGGGTTTACTCATACCTCAAAAGCGCGCGCCAAAATCCAAGCGTGGTTTAAGAAACAAGATCGTGATAAGAATGTTCCAGCGGGTAAAGAGCAGTTAGATAATGAACTTGCTCGTTTGAATATCAGTTTGAAACAGGTTGAGCAGCTTGCCTTGCCGCGTTATAACTTAAGAAACCTCGAAGATTTATACGCCGGTATTGGTAGCGGAGATATTCGTTTAAATCAGTTGATGAATTTCTTGCAAAGCCGATTGATCAAAGTGACGGCTGAAGAAGCAGATCAAGAAATTCTCCGCCATGTGGCGAGTAAAAGCGCGAATACTGCACAGCAAAAGGCGCAACAGAAAGCCGAGCAACAACAGAATAAAGGCTATGTCATTGTTGAAGGGGTCGGTAATTTAATGCACCATATGGCGCGTTGTTGTCAGCCTATTCCAGGTGATGCCATTGCAGGCTACATTACGATGGGACGAGGTATCTCAATTCATCGTTGCGATTGTGAACAGTTCATTGAATTGCAAGCTGCCCATCCTGAACGCGTGGTAGAAGCCCTTTGGGGGGATAATTACGCAGCAGGCTTCCATATTAATATTCGCATTGTGGCCAGTGATCGCAACGGTTTATTACGCGATATTACGACCGTGCTCGCGAATGAAAAAGTCAGCGTGTTAGGGGTTTCAAGCCGTGCGGACACCAAAAAACAAGTGGCAACGATGGATATGGAAATTGAACTGAAAAATGTCGAAAGTTTAAGTAAAATACTGGCCAGATTAGCGAAGTTAGACGACGTTATCGAAGCAAAACGTTTATAGATTACAACATAGGAACTTTTATGTATAAAACCACGGGATTAACCCATTTAATTAACTCCACAAAATATTCCTTACAAGGTTTAAAGAGTGCATTCAAAAATGAAACTGCATTCCGCCACGAATGTTTTCTTGCGTGCATTCTGATTCCACTCGCATTTTGGCTAGGGGACACTAAAATTGAAATTGCCTTGATGATTTCATCAGTTTTACTCGTGATGGCAGTAGAGCTGTTAAATAGTGCAGTTGAAGCGGTAGTGGATCGTATTGGTACAGAACGCCACGAGCTTTCAGGGAGGGCCAAAGACCAAGGCTCAGCAGCGGTATTCATTGCGCTTTGCATCGTTGCCGTTGTTTGGGGAAGTATTTTATTTTTCTAAAGTGCGGTCAATTTTCAGATTGTTTTCCAATCCAAAAACATTTGGAATTCTGACCATACTGTCATCTTTTAATAGTATAAATCATGTTTAATTATTAATTCTTGAGACTAATGACTCTAGAAATGCTTGAAATACAAAAAGTAACAAAAGAGCTATGGATATTATAATAAGGATTTTTTTAATATTCTTTCTGTTGCACCTCGCAGAGTGTTTATTTGGTGGTTGTTTATAAAATAATCAAACAAATAATTATCTTGTTCATTATCTTTGCAACTAATTTCAATTTGACTATCACCCACGATAATATTGAGAACAAATGGTAGAGCCTTAACGCCTTCAATATCAACTTTTTGAGAATCATTAAATGAAATATATAAACTCCATAATTTAAGTTTAATTCCTTTTATATTATTTTCACCACCAATTATGTTGATTAATCGCTTTATTTCATCGTCTGGAATTAGTGTTTTCATAGTAACTTTATCCTTGCATTAGATTATTGATTAATCCGCCACCCAGATTTTTTCTAATTCTT
>CABQSN010000086.1:0-7519 GCA_902466845.1 uncultured Haemophilus sp. | reverse complement strand
CGCAAAATTAATTGCATCATGTTTGAAATAGTCGCCAAAGCTGAAGTTGCCAAGCATTTCAAAGAAAGTATGGTGACGCGCCGTATAACCGACGTTTTCTAAGTCATTATGCTTACCACCTGCGCGCACACAACGTTGTGCAGTTGTCGCACGTGAGTAAGGACGTTTATCCATACCAAGGAACACGTCTTTAAATTGGTTCATCCCGGCATTGGTAAAAAGCAATGTCGGATCGTTTTCAGGCACAAGTGAACTACTTGCGACGACCTGATGCCCCTTGCTATGGAAAAAATCAAGGAATGACTGTCTAATTTCTGCTGTTGTTTTCATTGATAAAACCTTGTGTCTCTATCTCGATCACGATTTATAAAATAAGCTCACTATTCTTGCATATTTTGACCTAGAGAAAAAGGCTTTTTCACTGATCTTAAAAAAGAAAACCGCACTCTACTGCATTGATTGAGAAGTGCGGTTAAAATTTACGTTATTTTAATAGGGCTAAAATAATTTTTGATCACTATTCGTCGCGAAGTGGCACAACCAACATATCAATTTTAATGGTATTCATCACTTGACGTGTTGAAGACATTAATTTACTCCAGAAATCTTGGTGATGACCTGTCACTAGTAGATCTACATCATACTGATCAATAGCGTCCGTCAAAACTTGACCTAAATCACCGCTACCGCTCAATTTTTCTTTCACTGGATAACCAGCATGTTCTGCTAAATTAATTAGCGCTTTTTGTGTCTCGCTCGAAATTCTATCTTGCATTGATGACATATTGACATCAATTAAACCAGTATAGAGATCCGAGAAGTTTACATCTACATGAATAATGGAAAGTTGCGCATCATTACGTTTTGCAATTCCCACGGCTTTTTTGAGTAGAAATTCACTTTCGTCAGAAAGATCTACCGCAACTAAAACGTGTTTGTACATAATCGACTCCTTACTGATTTGATTGGTCTTTTTTATCTAACAGTATATTAGCACCTTAACTGCACAAAAAACTTGCACTAGATCACAATTTTGAGAATTCTTCTCAATTTTTCATTAAATTTTCAATGTCATCGATTTCTTTTGGTGCCGCCGCGGTCAGATTTTTGTTGCCATATTCAGTCATTAGCAAGTTATCCTCAATACGCACACCAATGCCTTTATATTGAGCTGGCACATCCGCCTCTTCTGAAATATAAATACCTGGCTCAACAGTGATGATCATCCCCACTTCAAGCGTGCGACTACGATCATCATCATAGCGGCCAACATCGTGCACATCCAAGCCAAGCCAATGGCCTAAACCATGCATATAAAATTGACGATAAGCTTTTTCTTCAATCAGCTTATCTACATCCCCTTTCAGAATGCCTAAATCCACCAAGCCTTGAGTTTTAATACGGATCACTTCATCATTCGCCAGTTTAATTGAATTACCAGGCACTAATAACTCAATCGCACGTTTTTGTGCTTTTAAAACTAATTCATAAATCTCACGTTGTGGCTGAGTAAATTTACCATTTACAGGGAATGTACGTGTGATATCGCCTGCATACATAGCAAACTCACACCCTGCATCAATCAAAACAAGATCGCCATCTTTCAAAGGTTGATCATTTTCGGTGTAGTGCAAAATACAGGCATTATCGCCCCCGGCAATAATGGAATTGTAAGACGGGAATCTAGCACCATGGCGATTAAATTCATACAGAATTTCGCTTTCAATTTCATATTCAAAACGATTTGGACGAGTCACTTGCATCGCTTTAATATGTCCGAACGCAGTAATCTGTCCCGCTTGCTGCATTAAGCGAATTTCGTTTGGAGATTTGATTAAGCGCATTTCACTTAACATCGGCTGCCAATCAAAAACAGCGTAAAATTTCACCGCACTTTCGGCTAATAATTTATCACCCCAAGGATGACGATCGGCTACATGATAAAGTGCGGTCAATTTTTCCGTTAATTTTGGAAATTCTGTTTTAAAATCATCGATAGAATAGGCTTCATCGACATTGAGTTTTTGCGGTGCGCGCTCAACGCCTAATCGGCGACCATTCCACGTTTCAAGCAAAGGATCTCGCGGACGAAGAAAGACAACCGCCTTTTCAGCCTCTTCCGTCTTAATCAATAACAACGCTGCATTTGGCTCATTAAATCCCGTTAAATACCAAAAGTAACTGTCTTGACGGAAAGGAAAATCGCAGTCGTTATTACGACGTTTTTCAATTTCGGAAAATAGCAACAAAGCAGAATTTGGCTGCATTTGTGCGAATACTTTTTGACGACGTTCTGTAAATTCCTCTTGCGGTAATGCCGCCATATATGCGAGATCCATGTTTCGCTCCTTTTAATGTAATATCGGTTTTATTTCTTGTGCATCATCGTTGAAATGGGTGTAAAACAGCATGGCAATGGTGCGAACATATTCAATAATTTCTTCTAAGGCTTCAGCAAGCTCTTCTTCATCATCATCTTCTTCATAACCAAGCTGACAAATATCTTGTAAATCATCTACCGCTTCGCCAATTTCGCCTTTTTCTTTACCCAATTCAGTCTGAACAAGCCCTAAACCCAGTAAAAATTGGTTTGCCCAGTCTGATAGACTGTCTGCACGTGCAAACACGCTCTCATCTTCAGTTAATCCCAATTCAAAATCAAACCCTTCTACATCCCCTAAGGTTTTACCAATCTGCTCATAAATTTCGGTAATTGGCTGAATTAATGCGGTTGGATAAGCGTGGTTATCGTTACTGAATTGATATAGAATCGGTAACCAACTTTGGTCTTTTAGCCCACCACAAATTAAGCCGCTCAAAAAGCCATGTAATTCTGTTGCATTAATGCCAATACCGGCAGATTTGAGTTGTTGATTAAGTTCAGTTTGGGAAATTGTCATTGTTATACCTATAAAATCATCGAAAACCGTTAAAGTGTAGCACCACACAAATAAAAATGCGATCGCATTTCTATAAAGAAAAACGATCGCACTTTCTTTTGCAAAGGGGGAATTACATCATTCCGCCCATGCCTCCCATACCGCCCATGCCGGCAGCACCTAAATCGGCTTTATCATCTTTTGGAAGATCGGTAACCATACATTCTGTAGTGATCATTAAGCCCGCTACAGAAGCCGCGAATTGTAACGCAGAACGAGTGACTTTAGTTGGATCTAAAATACCCATTTCGATCATATCGCCGTACTGTTCAGTACCTGCGTTATAACCGAAGTTTCCTTCGCCATTTTTAACCGCACTTGCCACAACAGATGCTTCTTCACCTGCGTTAGTGACGATTTGACGAAGTGGCGCTTCCATTGCACGTAATGCAAGTTTGATACCTACATCTTGTTCTTCGTTATCACCTTTTAAGGTTGCTGCGACTTTGGTTGCAGCACGAACTAATGCAACACCACCACCTGCAACGATACCTTCTTCAACTGCTGCACGAGTTGCGTGTAATGCATCATCCACACGATCTTTTTTCTCTTTCATTTCAACTTCAGTTGCTGCACCAACTTTAATTACAGCGACACCGCCGGCAAGTTTAGCCACGCGCTCTTGAAGTTTTTCTTTGTCATAATCAGAAGTTGATTCTTCGATTTGTTGACGAATTTGAGCCACACGACCTTTGATTTGTGCTTCATCACCCACACCATCGATAATCGTGGTGTTGTCTTTGTTGATGACAACACGTTTTGCTTGACCTAAATCTTCTAATGTCGCTTTTTCAAGTTCCATACCGATTTCTTCAGAAATCACAGTACCTGCTGTTAAGATCGCAATATCTTGTAACATTGCTTTACGACGATCACCAAAGCCTGGCGCTTTCACTGCAGCCACTTTTACGATACCGCGCATGGTGTTCACCACTAAAGTTGCAAGCGCTTCACCTTCGATATCTTCAGCAATAATTAATAATGGTTTACCCGCTTTTGCCACACCTTCTAATACTGGAAGTAATTCACGGATATTTGATACTTTTTTATCCACTAAAAGAATGTATGGGTTGTCTAATTCAACAGTTGCCGTTTCTGGTTTGTTGATGAAATAAGGTGATAAGTAACCACGATCGAATTGCATCCCTTCCACAACCGCTAATTCATCATCAAGACCAGTACCATCTTCTACGGTAATCACGCCTTCTTTGCCCACTTTTTCCATTGCTTGAGCAATTAATTGACCCACAATGCTGTCAGAGTTTGCAGAAATAGTCCCTACTTGTTCAATTTCTTTCGCTGTTTCACAAGGTTTAGATAAATTTTTAAGCTCAGTAACAACCGCACTTACTGCTTTATCGATACCGCGTTTTAAATCCATTGGATTCATACCTGCAGCCACTGCTTTTAAGCCTTCATTTACGATAGCTTGAGCAAGAACTGTTGCGGTAGTGGTACCATCACCGGCTGCATCATTGGCTTTAGAGGCAACCTCTTTCACCATTTGTGCACCCATATTTTCAAATTTATCTTCTAATTCAATTTCACGTGCGACAGATACACCATCTTTAGTGATGGTTGGTGCACCAAATGATTTATCTAAAATGACATTACGACCTTTAGGGCCAAGGGTCACTTTTACTGCATCTGCTAATACATTCACGCCTTTAAGCATTTTTACGCGTGCATCGTTACCAAATTTTACGTCTTTTGCTGCCATTTTCTTTTTTCCTTAATTTAAATTATTCCACAATCGCCAAAATATCGTTTTCAGAAATGATTAACACTTCTTCACCATCGATTTTTTCACTTTTCACGCCATAACCATCATTGAAAATGACTGTATCGCCAACTTTTACGTCTAAAGGTTGAACGGTACCATTTTCCAAAATACGACCTTTACCCACTGCCAATACTTTCGCACGGGTTGATTTAGTCGCCGCTGAACCGGTTAATACGATACCGCCAGCTGAACGAGTTTCTACTTCTTCACGTTTAATGATTACACGATCGTGTAAAGGACGAATATTCATGATTAATTTCCTTCTTAAAAATTTGTAAGTTCGTACCCTATATAAGGAGGATTTTTACGATTTCAAGGGCTGTTATTAAAAAAATTATGACAAAATGTTTTTCCTATTTAGCTATTTTTTACGTAAAATTCAGCCCGTCTTGCATAATAAACAAAACAAGGAATAACAATATGCATTTAACATCAAGAGAACAAGAGAAATTGATGCTCTTTTTAGCCGGTGAGCTAGCCGCAAAACGCAAAGAGCGTGGTGTAAAATTAAACTATCCTGAGGCAATCGCGTACATTGCCAGCCATTTACAAGAAGCGGCAAGAGATGGCATGAGTGTTGCGGAAGTCATGCAATATGGTGCAACCCTGCTCAACGTTAAAGATGTAATGGAAGGCGTCTCTGATATGGTGCACGAAGTACAAATTGAAGCAACTTTCCCAGATGGTACGAAGCTTATTACCGTGCACAATCCGATTAGATAATAAGTACAAGCGGTTAAAAATCGGAAAAAATTTACAACTAAGGAATTAAAAATGATCCCAGGTGAATACCAATTAGCTGAAGGCGATATCATTGCCAATGTCGGCAGAAAAACCGTCACAATCGAAGTAACCAATTCAGGCGACCGACCAATCCAAGTCGGTTCCCATTACCATTTCTTTGAAACCAATAATGCCCTTAAATTTGACCGCACTTTAGCGCGTGGAATGCGCTTAAATGTCCCATCTGGCAATGCAGTACGTTTCGAACCGGGTGAAGTGAAATCAGTCGAGTTAGTGGCTTTTGGTGGCTCGCAAACTATTTACGGCTTCCATAATCAAATTGATGGCAAATTATAAGGTAGGGCAAGATGGCATTAACAATTTCAAGAGCTCAATATGTAGCAACTTATGGCCCAACCGTTGGCGATAAAGTCCGTTTGGGTGATACCAATTTATGGGCAACCATTGAACAAGATTTATTAACCAAAGGTGATGAGTGTAAATTTGGTGGCGGTAAAAGCGTGCGCGACGGCATGGCGCAAAGTGGCACCGCTACTCGTGACAATCCAAATGTATTGGATTTTGTGATTACCAATGTGATGATCATTGATGCCAAATTAGGCATTATCAAAGCCGATATTGGTATTCGCGATGGCCGTATTGTCGGCATCGGACAAGCGGGTAACCCTGATACCATGGATAACGTCACGCCAAACATGATTATCGGAGCTAGCACGGAAGTGCATAACGGTGCACATTTAATTGCGACCGCAGGCGGTATCGATACGCATATTCACTTTATTTGCCCTCAACAAGCACAACATGCGATTGAAAGCGGGGTTACTACCTTAATTGGTGGCGGAACAGGCCCAGCTGATGGTACACACGCAACGACTTGTACACCAGGTGCATGGTATATGGAACGCATGTTCCAAGCGGCAGAAGCTTTACCTGTTAACGTAGGATTTTTCGGTAAAGGAAACTGTTCAACGCTAGATCCGCTACGTGAACAAATTGAAGCGGGTGCATTAGGTTTAAAAATCCATGAGGACTGGGGTGCAACGCCTGCAGTAATTGATTCTGCATTAAAAGTCGCAGATGAAATGGATATTCAAGTGGCGATTCACACCGACACGCTAAATGAAAGTGGCTTCTTAGAAGATACCATGAAAGCGATTGATGGACGTGTGATTCATACTTTCCACACGGAAGGTGCAGGTGGCGGTCATGCGCCAGATATCATTAAAGCGGCGATGTATCCAAACGTATTGCCCGCTTCAACTAATCCGACTCGTCCGTTTACCAAAAACACCATTGATGAACATTTGGATATGTTGATGGTTTGCCATCACTTAGATAAACGCGTGCCGGAAGATGTGGCATTTGCTGATAGCCGTATCCGCCCTGAAACCATTGCAGCGGAAGATATTTTGCACGATATGGGCGTCTTCTCCATTATGAGTTCAGACTCTCAAGCGATGGGACGTATTGGCGAAGTCGTTATTCGTACATGGCAAACTGCAGATAAGATGAAAATGCAACGTGGTGAGCTAGGTAATGAAGGAAACGATAACTTCCGCATTAAACGCTATATCGCGAAATACACCATCAACCCAGCAATTGCACATGGTATTGCGGATCATATTGGTTCATTAGAAGTGGGCAAAATTGCAGATATCGTGTTATGGAAACCGATGTTCTTTGGAGTAAAACCCGAAGTCGTGATTAAAAAAGGCTTTATTAGCTACGCCAAAATGGGCGATCCAAATGCCTCAATTCCAACGCCACAGCCAGTGTTCTACCGTCCAATGTATGGCGCACAAGGCTTAGCAACCGCACAAACAGCGGTATTCTTTGTTTCACAAGCCGCTGAAAAAGCCGATATTCGTGCAAAATTCGGTTTACACAAAGAAACCATTGCCGTGAAAGGTTGCCGCAGCGTAGGGAAAAAAGATCTGGTTCACAACAACGCGACACCTGAAATTACGGTGGATCCAGAACGCTATGAAGTGCGTGTAGATGGTGAACTCATTACCTGCGAACCTGTGGATACGGTGCCATTGGGGCAACGATA
>CABQSN010000085.1:0-7609 GCA_902466845.1 uncultured Haemophilus sp. | reverse complement strand
ATAATTGCTGCTACACTGGCACCGAATAAGCCTGAAATATTGTAGGTCAACGATGCACCGGAATAACGCGCATGTGTTGGAAATAATTCAGGTAAGAAACTCGCAAGCGGGCCATAACCCATGCCAATTAACCCCATTCCTATCATCAAGAACCAAAATAAACTGGTAGTTGTTCCATTATCGAGAAAATATGGCAAGGCTAAGCCAAAAATAGCCACGCCAAAGGTTGTCCAAATTAACCAAATTCTTCGTCCAACGATATCGATATATTTGCCTGAAATAGCAATTGTAATGGCTAATGAAATCGCACTGCACATTAGTAAAGCAGTAAAAATTTGTGGTGAGAAACCTAATCCCATTGCATAACCGGCTTCCGATACGGTTGGGGCAGATTTTGCATAAATTTGGCTGAAAGCGATCATAATATAAAAGAGCACATAGCCTGCAATGCAGATTAGCATGCCTAAGAAGAACGGTTTGAAATGAGTAACGATCACTTCCATCATCGGTAAAGTTTTAGGTTTAGGCTTGTTAAGTGCGGCAATAAATATTGGTGCTTCCGTAAGTTTTAATCGAACATACAACCCAATGGCAACTAATACAAAAGAGGAAAGAAATGGAATTCGCCATGCCCAGTCAGTCATTGCTGCTTGTCCAAAAAGCGCGGTAATGAGTAAAAAGACACCATTGGCAAGTAGTAATCCTAGAGGAGCGCCTAATTGTGGAAAAGTGCCATACCAACCACGTTTTCCTTCAGGTGCATTTTCGATTGCCACTAATGCAGCGCCGCCCCATTCGCCACCTAAACCAATGCCTTGACCGATACGACACAAGCAAAGTAAGATGGTTGCCCATATTCCGATACTGTCGTAAGTCGGTAATAAGCCTATCACTACGGTTGAGATTCCCATTACTAACAGGCTCATAACAAAGGTATTTTTTCTTCCTAAGCGATCGCCAAAATGTCCGAATAATACCGCCCCCAGAGGACGAGCAATAAAAGTCAGTGCTAGTGTAGAAAGTGCAGTAATTTGGCCCGAAAGTGGATCGGCTGCATGGAAAAATTGATGATTGAAAACGAGCACCGCAGCCATGGCATAAATATAGTTATCGAAATATTCAATAGCGGTGCCAATCATCGTTGCCATTGCTACTCGTTTCAAACTATTTGGCTTATTCAGTGGTTGCATCCGCTTGCCTCCTTTAATGCTTTGGTGCTTGCCTTTATATCTTTGGCTTGACTGATTGCGGTTATTAGCGCGATACCATCTGCGCCGTATTTTCGTAAAGTTTTTACATGATCTAATTTTACTCCGCCAATAGCTACAAGTGGTTTTGTGATACCTGCTTTTCTCAAGGTTTGAATAAACGCCATTCCTAGAGTAGGTTTAGGATTTTCTTTTGACTGAGTCGGAAAAATTGGACCAATACCGAAATAATCGATTTCAGATAATTCCTCTCCGATTTTGGCTTCGTCTAAACGGTTAACTGACCAACCAATAATGAGTGGTTTATGGGTTCTTGCTCGAATCGTTTTTACGGGCGTATCACTTTGCCCAACGTGAATACCATCCGCTTCAATTTCTAAAGCTAAATCAACATTATCATCGACAATAAATGGCACATTATATTGACGACATAAGTCTCTGCACTTAATGGCTAAGGCTCGTTGTTCTGTTGGAGAATTTTCTAATGAGAATTTACCTTTATCTCGAAATTGAAAACAGGTAATACCACCTTCTAAAGCTTGTTTAAGAACAGAAAGCAAGTTATCTGCTGGATTCTCACCTAAATGTCGGCAATCTTGTGTGCCTGCTACAAAATAGAGCGGTAAAATTTCTTGAATATTTTTCATCTTTTAATCCTTAAAGGCGACTGTAAGCCCAATGATTTGTTGGTCCATGTCCATGACCAATATTCAATGGGTGAGATATGGCTGCCGTAATAAAATCTTTAGCTGTTTTTACCGCACTTTTTAATGGTGCGCCTTTAGCTAATTCTGCGGTTAAGCAAGCTGAAAAAGTACAACCTGTGCCGTGAGTATGTGGGGTATCAAAACGCGGGCTTTCTAAAACAAAATTCTCACCATTTTGTAAAAGGATCCAATCTTGGCATTGCTGACTTTTTGAATTGAGTGAATGTCCGCCTTTAATAATCACATTCTTTGCGCCTTGTTTTTGCAAGTCTAACGCTGCTTGTTGAATGCTGGCTGTATCAGAAATCTTAAAACCAGTTAAAGCTTCTGCCTCAGGAATATTTGGGGTAATGACATCTGCGAGTGGCAATAAATGTTTGATTAATGCGGATAGCGCTTGTTGTTGCAATAATGGCGCACCACCTTTTGCAATCATGACAGGATCGATAACCAATGTGCCGAATGGGCGATTTTTTAAGAAATCAGCAACACATTCAATAATATCTGCTGTGCCAAGCATACCAATTTTGGCACTTGCAATCTGAAAGTCATTTTTTACCGCTTCCAGTTGCGCTTGAATTGTTTTCAGTGGAATAGGGTGAATATCAAATACGCCAAGTGTGTTTTGTGCGGTGACAGCTGTAATCACTGAAGTGCCAAATACGCCCTGCATTTGAAAGGTTTTAAGATCTGCTTGAATTCCAGCACCACCGCCACTGTCAGAACCAGCAATAGTTAACGTTTGTGCGATGTTAGACATATTTCACCTCCGCGTTTTGTTCTATTACATCAGACGTCAAGGTAGCTAATTCATCAAGTAAGCGAATTTGGAACTGTCCAACTTGAGTGGTTAGGTTTTTAGCCGCAATCTCTCCTGCAATGGTGTAAGCTGCACAGGCTTCAAGTGTTGCTGAAAAATGTTTTCCTTCATCAACGGCTAAAAATGCTGTGCATACTGCACTTAATAAACAACCCGATGCGGTGACTTTTGGAAATAGCGGCGTACCGTTATGGATTGTGGCAGTTTTCTGCCCATCGCTGATGATATCGACCTCGCCACTAATTAGCACCGTACATCCATAGCGTTGTGCGACACGTTGAGCAACTTCTTGTAGATTTGTTTTACCTTGTCCCGCATCCACGCCTTTTGCTTGCCAGTCTTCACCTGCAATTGCAGCTAGTTCTCCCGCGTTACCTCGGATTAAGGCAAATTTCACTTCAGCCAATAATTGACGGATGGTTTCGCGTCGGTAGCTCGTAGCACCCACTCCAACAGGATCAAGCACGACAGGAATACCGATTGAATTAGCGGTTTTACCTGCTAATAACATAGCCTCTCGTTCTTTACCGATAAGCGTGCCGATATTGATTACCAATGCTTGGCTGATTTGGGGCACTTCAACCATTTCCTCTATGTTTGCTGACATCAATGGTGATGCACCTAATGCAAGTAAACCATTGGCACTAAAATTTGCTGCGACAATATTGGTAATATTATGAATCAATGGATTCTGTTCACGAATTTTTGATAAATAAACTGATTTCATTTTACACCTTCATTTTTATGCTAAATCTAATCCCATTTGCCAAAATCCGATTTCCATTCGAGTGGCTGTGGTAAAAATCTGTTGAATATTGGTTAACTGAGAATCATTAAGTGGCTCACAAAGTGCGGTAAGAAAATCAACAGTTTCTTGTGAGGCTTGTTGATATTCTGGTGCCGAGTATGCGTCAATCCAAGCTTGATAAGGATTGCTTGGTAGTTTTGGATAATTTTCTGTGATGTAGCGGGCGACTTGTGCGTAACCTAAAGCACAAGGCGTCACGGCGGCATAAAGTTCTGGTAAGCCGCCCGTCATTCCACAATCAAGCAGGTAACGTGTATAGGAAATACATGCCGCACTTTCTGGTGTTTGGAATATTTCCTGTTCACTAATTTCCCATTGCCGGCAGTAATCCAAATGTAATTGGCTTTCTTGGCAAAGAATGTCGAGCGTTTTACGCGGCATGGCCATTTCGGCAAAATTTCTTGCCTTGAACACGCCTAAGGCAAAAGCACGGCTATAATGGAAAAGATAGATGTAATCTTGTTTTAAATAGTGTTGAAAACAAGCTTTTGGCAAGGTGCCTTTTGCAAGTTGTTGTACAAATTCATGCTCAACATATTGCTTCCAATAAGGTTGCGCTTGCTGAATTAGTTGGTTAATCATCATTTTCCCTTACTGTAATTCGATGGCATAGTCTTTCAATTCTAGTGCTTTTGGAATCAAGCCTTTTTGATGCATAAACTCCGCCATTTGTTGATAACGTTTGGCATCCAATTGACGAGGTTTAGCTGCTAGTAAAGGCAAGGTATCTTTCCACGCTAATTGATTTAATTCTGTATTGAGTTCTTTTGGCTTATGGTTCGCAAAAGCTTGCCATGCTTCATCTGGATGGCTTTGTAGATAGGTTGTGGCTTGTTCAAGTGCGGTTAAAAAAGCAGAAATTTTTTTAGAGGCAAGATTGTTTCTGTTTGCCACTAAAATCAATTCATCATAAACCGGCACGCCATATTGTTCAGGGAAAAATGCCACGCCTTCTTGTTTTTCTAAATGGATCTGATTCAGTTCGAAATTACGAAATGCTCCGATGACCGCATCGACTTGCCCAGTTAAAAGAGAAGGGGAAAGCGACCAATTTACATTCACCAATTTTACGTCTTGGTTGCTGAGTCCAATAGAGCGAAGCATTGTGTCGAGCAATACATCTTCAAAGCCACTAACTGAATAGCCTACTTTTTTGCCTTTCAGATCGGCAAGTGTTTTGATCTTGCTATTTTTGAGCACTACTACGCTATTTAATGGACTGGAAATCAGAGAGCCTACACGCACTAAAGGTAATCCTTCTGAAACTTGTTGATAAAGTTGAGGTTGATAATTAATAGCTAAGTCCACTTTTCCTGCGGCAACCAATTTAGGCGGTAACGATGGATCGGCTGGTTCGATAATTTCGACGTCTAAGTTATTTTTTTCAAAAAAGCCTTTTTGCTGAGCAACGATGATTGCTGCGTGGTCAGGATTCACATACCAATCAAGCATTAAGCTAATTTTCTCTCTTGCTAAACTGGTAAAACTGGCAGTAAATCCAATTAAAAGACTGAAATAACGTATGATTTTCTTCATTTTTGTCTCCTTTTGTCATGAAGAGTTAAACGTGCCAAATAAAACGGCGTAATAGCCAATCAATGCTGAAATATAAACAAAGCGAAATTGCCACTAAGATCAGCAACGCGGCAAACATTAAATCTACCTGCATACGAGCGTTCGCGTGAATCATCAAATAGCCAAGTCCTTCTGATGAACCTACCCATTCTCCAATTACAGCGCCAATTGGTGCGACTGAAACAGCAATGCGAAAGCCAGATGCAAATGCAGGCAATGCGGCAGGCAAGCGTACTTTGAGTAATAAACGCAAAGGGGAAGGATTGAATGTTTTGGCAAGATCGAGCCAAGCTTGAGGTGTATTGCGTAATCCATCGTAACAAGCTGCGGTTACAGGGAAATAGATAATGAGAATAGCCATAACAATTTTTGATGGCATTCCATAACCTAGCCAAAGTACGAGTATCGGAGCGATAGCAAAAACAGGAATTGCTTGAGAAATCACTAAAATTGGTAACAGTAAGGACGATGTTTTAGGCGAAAAAGAGAGTAATAGGGCTGATGACAATCCAAAAAGAAAACCCAGTAGCAGCCCTAAGCCAATTTCAATTAAGGTGATTTGTGTATGTTGCCAAAGTAGTTCTGAATGAGAAGTCAATTGCAGCCATACAGCTTGCGGAGAAGGAAATATGTAATAAGGAAAATCACCTAATACACCAATGATTTGCCAAAAACATAACAATATAATGCCAATGAAGAGCGGTTTTAGAAGGCCAAGTTTCATCTTTTTCCCTCTAATAATTCATTTAATAATTGCTGTTGAAGTGCCCACAAATTCTCTTGGTTGAGTTCTCGAGGTGCTTTGCCTTCGGGCTTTATGACATCAGATAATGCGAAGTGACTAGTCTGTGGTGAACGTAATACAAAAATACGTTGGCTTAAGCGTAACGCCTCTAGTGGGTCATGCGTAACCAATAACACAGATTTATTTTTTAATAGCTCATAGGCTAAGTTTTGTAATTCATAACGACTAATAGCATCAAGGGCAGAGAAAGGTTCATCAAGTAAAACTAAATCAGCGTTTTGCATTAATACTCGAGCGAGAGCCACTCTTTGTTTTTGCCCTCCAGATAATTGAGCACAGCTTTTATGAAGATGTTCTGACATGCCTACTTGTTCAAGTAGTGCTTTTGCTTGAAGAGTTGTTTTTGCAGATTTATTCCCGAATAGTACGTTTTCTAACTGGACGTTATCAATAATTGAAAGCCAGGGATAAAGGGTATCTTTTTGTGGTAACCATGACACTCGAATATTTGGATGTGAGATGATATTGCCTTGGATTTTCCCTTGTATATCAAGCCCTGCAATTAATCTTAAAAGCGTTGATTTACCTACTCCAGAGCAGCCAAGTAGGCTTACCCATTCATTAGGTAAAAGCGTTAAATTAAGATGCTCAAATAATGCCTGCTTACCAAAAGCAAGGCTGAGATCCTGAATATTCACCATAGCATTAACCTTATTGATTAATAACTAGAGGCTTTGAGAAAAAAGGATTCAAAATAGATATGAAGAATGAAAAGTATTTTGGCATATTAGTTTCCTACGTCAGTGCTAACTGTTTCAGGTTCACGGGTATTATCTCAGCCACTTTGTGGCACCCCGACTAAAGTTGAAAACGATTGTATATCTCAATGTAGAATAAAACAAGAATAAATTTCATTTGATGAGAGCGGTTCTCTTGTTTAGCGCCGATAATGCATACTTAATATGCTTGAATATAAAAAAGATGTAGGCCGATCAAACTTAAGTTTGCTCTTTTTTGCTTGGAATGAGAAGAGCAATATAAGAATAAAATAATTATATTTTCGTAGAAATACTTTCAGTATAAGAAACAACTAATAAAATAAGTTTTTAAAAATTAAAGTGAAAAATGAGATTGGATTTGGATTTGAAATTATGTTTAGATAATAAAAAAACCCGACTTTCGCCGGGTTTTTATTTTACTTACAAGTTAATTACCATTGGTAGCCAACACTTGCACTTGCACCTGCATGGCCTTGTGAATTGCTGTTTACCGTGAATTTAACCCCAACTTTACCATTATCTGATAAGCGAGAGTAACCCACCGCCAACGCATTTTGTCCACGATATGTACCTGCACCGACAGACACCATAGATTTACCTGATGTCGTAGCATGATATAACCCACCTGATGCTAAAGCACCTGCAATACCTGCACGCAAGCCTTTATCAACATTATTGATTTGATTGCTGATATTACCTGCAACATATTTTAATTGGTTTACATTTACAGCATCAGTGCCATCTTTACCTGGAGCAACATGGGTAATACGTTTACCACCAGCGTTGATACCGTTTTCGTTGATATTAACGTCACCCACTTTCACTTCTTTTGCTGTGACAGAGTTTACTTTAATATCATCTTTCATCGATACTTTTACACCGTTTTCATCTGCAGTTGTGGTAATGTTTTTACCATCACCATTGACAGATACTTTGCTGCCTAGTTTTTTCACACCGGTGGTGCCTT
>CABQSN010000084.1:0-7626 GCA_902466845.1 uncultured Haemophilus sp. | reverse complement strand
ATATGTAAAAATTGCAGAAGGCTGTAATAACGGGTGTACATTCTGTATTATCCCAAAGGTACGCGGTGCATTCCGCAGTCGTACTATCGAGTCTATTAAGGCTGAAGTGGAACGATTAGCTGCAGCAGGTGTTAAGGAAGTTGTTCTGATTGCTCAAGATACAACTAGTTATGGCATTGACCTTAATGATGGAAAGCCTTTGTTGACTACATTGCTTAAGGAATTAACTGCCGTAGAAGGTATCGAATGGATTCGCATGTTATACCTATATCCAACATTCTTTTCTGATGAATTGTTAGATCTTATCGTTAATGAGCCAAAACTTTGTAAATATGTAGATATCCCATTACAACATGTTAATAACGATATTTTAAAACAAATGAATCGTCGAGATGATCGTAATGATATTGAACGGTTGCTTAAGAAAATTAGAAATGCTCCTACACATATTACATTGCGTACATCTATTATTGTTGGCTTCCCTGGTGAAACAGATGAGCAATTTGAGGAACTTTGCGACTTTGTAAAAGAAATCAAATTTGATAATATGGGCGTATTTACTTATTCTCAAGAGGAAGGTACACTAGCTGGTGCGCGTGAAGACCAAGTGCCAGAAGAGGTAAAAGAAGAACGTTTCCACCGCTTTATGCAGTTACAACAAGAAATTTCGGCTGAACGATTAAAACAAAAAATTGGCCAAACGCTTGATGTAATCGTGGATGAAATTGATGACGAAGGTATCATTGGCCGTACAAAAGCTGATGCACCAGAAGTTGATGGCTTAGTTTATATTGAAAATCTAAGTGGTACGCCTGTAAAAGTAGGTGAATTTATTAAAGTAACTATTACTCATTCAGATGAATATGATCTGTGGGGAACCTGTTAATTATTAATATTATTTATTTTTTACCAAAGGAATTTAGAAATGGCAGAAACACAAAAACAACCAAGTGTTATCCGTTTTGAACAAGAAGTTGCGGCAAAAAATTATGAAGCAGCTTGCGTAGAATTGCTCGATATTTTAAGCAAAATTGATACTAATTTTGGTGGCGTTGAAGGCATTGAAATTGATTATCCTAGCCAATTAAATGATGAATTAGTACAAGATAAAATTAAGCATTTTTGTACCCGTGTAGCGGTAGCAATGAGCGAGCTATTTTCTGATCCTAAATTAGATATTTCAGAAGACGGAGCTCTGCGCTTTTTTACTTTCCAGCGTTGGATTAGTATGATTTTTGCGTCATCGCCATTTTTAAATGCGGATCATGTTTTACAAACCTATAATCGAAATCCAGATAAAGCTAATTTATCCGATTTTCATTTAGATAATACAAGATCATCGTTAATTAAATTTTGTATTTTGTATTTGCCAGAGTCTAATGTAAATGTCAATTTGGATGCTTTGTGGAATTTAGATCCAGGGTTATGTGCATCGCTTTGTTTTGCACTGCAATCACCACGTTTTATTGGTACGGAACAAGCATTTTCTAAACGTAATACTCTTTTACAGTGGTTTCCGGATAAATTGGCAACACTTGAACATTTAAACAAATTGCCAAGTGCTATTTCACATGATGTGTATATGCATTGTAGCTATGATGTTTCAGAAAATAAACATTGGATAAAAAAAGCGTTAAATCAAGTTATTCGTCGTCATTTATTACTTGAAGGATGGACTGATCGTGATGTAGCTAAGCTAGGTGAATATAATGGCAAACCAGTTATGGTGGTATTGTTAGAGCATTTCCATTCATCTCATTCTATTTATCGAACACATTCAACTTCATTAATTGCAGCTCGTGATCATTTTCACTTAATTGGAGTAGGTAGCGATGCAGTGGATGATGCAGGTAGAACCGTATTTGATGAATTCTATTTGTTAGATGGAAGTTCTATTTTTGACAAATTAAATAAATTAAAATCTATTTGTGAGAAAAATGGCGCAGCTGTTCTTTATATGCCAAGTATAGGTATGGATTTAACCACTATCTTTGCAAGTAATACCCGTCTTGCACCGGTTCAAGTGATTGCTTTAGGCCATCCAGCGACGACACATTCTGATTTTATTGAATATGTAATTGTAGAAGATGACTACGTTGGTTCTGAAAAATGCTTCAGTGAGCAATTATTGCGTTTACCAAAAGATGCTTTACCTTATGTACCTTCAGCGCTTGCACCGCAACACGTAGAATATCGCTTACGTGAAAATCCTGAAGTGGTGAATATTGGTATTGCTTCTACCACAATGAAGCTTAACCCATATTTCTTAGCAGCATTAAAGGCTATTCGTGATCGTGCGAATGTTAAAGTGCATTTCCACTTTGCTTTAGGTCAATCCAGTGGCGTGACCCATCCTTATGTTGAGCGTTTTATTAAGTCTTATTTAGGCAATGATGCGACTGCTCATCCACATGCACCTTATGATCAATATCTTCGTATTTTGCATAACTGCGATATGATGGTAAACCCATTCCCATTCGGTAACACGAATGGCATTATTGATATGGTGACATTAGGTTTAGTGGGTGTATGTAAAACCGGTGCAGAAGTCCATGAACATATTGATGAGGGGTTATTCAAACGTTTAGGTTTACCGGAATGGTTAATTGCAAATACGGTAGATGAATATGTTGAACGTGCAATTCGTTTAGCAGAAAACCATCAAGAACGTTTAGCACTTCGCCGTCATATCATTGAAAATAACGGCTTACAAACTTTATTTACAGGTGATCCAAGCCCAATGGGTAAAGTGTTACTTGAAAAATTTGAGGAATGGAAAGCGGCAAATTTAGCTGAAAAGCCAAAGAAAAAAGCAACTAAATCTGCAACCACAAAAGAGAAGACCACCAAGTCTACCACAACAAAGAAAAGTGCGGTCAAATCTGAAGGTAAATCTGAGCCGAAAAAAACGGTAAAGAAAACCACGAAAAAAGCAGATAAATAATCAATAAATCCCCGAAAGGGGATTTTTTATTGAGAAAAATTAAACAAAGCCTCATTTTTTCTAAAAAAGCTTGATTTTATAGCGTAAAGCCTGTAATTAATAGACCCATTCAACACAACATAAAATAAGGAAAAATTCATGAAAAACGTCGGTTTTATCGGTTGGCGCGGAATGGTCGGTTCCGTATTAATGGATCGTATGGTGCAAGAGCAAGATTTTGCCAATATTAATCCAGTTTTCTTCACCACTTCTCAAGCAGGTCAAAAAGCCCCTGTATTTGCAGGTAAAGAGGCAGGTGAACTTAAAAATGCATTCGACATTGAAGAACTTAAAAAATTAGACATTATCGTAACCTGCCAAGGTGGCGACTATACCAATGAAGTTTATCCAAAATTAAAAGCAACAGGTTGGGACGGATATTGGGTTGATGCCGCTTCTGCGCTACGTATGAAAGATGATGCAATTATCGTGCTTGATCCGGTAAACCAACACGTGATTTCTGAAGGCTTGAAAAAAGGCATTAAAACTTTCGTGGGTGGTAACTGTACCGTGAGCTTAATGTTGATGGCTATCGGTGGTTTATTTGAAAAAGATTTAGTGGAATGGGTATCTGTCGCAACTTACCAAGCGGCTTCAGGTGCGGGCGCAAAAAATATGCGTGAATTGATTTCACAAATGGGCTTATTAGAACAAGCAGTTTCAAGTGAATTAAAAGACCCTGCTTCGTCAATTTTAGATATTGAACGTAAAGTGACTGCAGAAATGCGTTCTGATAGCTTCCCAACGGATAACTTCGGTGCAGCATTAGGTGGTAGCTTAATCCCTTGGATTGACAAACTTCTTCCTGAAACTGGACAAACTAAAGAAGAATGGAAAGGCTATGCAGAAACCAACAAAATCTTAGGTTTAAGCAACAATCCAATTCCTGTTGATGGTTTATGCGTACGTATCGGTGCATTACGTTGCCACAGCCAAGCATTCACTATCAAACTGAAAAAAGACTTACCATTAGAAGAAATCGAACAAATTATTGCATCACATAATGAATGGGTGAAAGTGATTCCAAACGACAAAGAAACCACATTACGTGAATTAACCCCAGCTAAAGTAACAGGTACATTAAGCGTACCGGTTGGTCGTTTACGTAAATTGGCAATGGGTCCAGAATACTTAGCGGCATTCACTGTAGGTGACCAATTATTATGGGGGGCTGCAGAGCCAGTTCGTCGAATCTTAAAACAATTGGTGGCATAAGTTTACTTTCACGACAAAGGGCGTATTTACTACGCCCTTTTCATTAGAAAATTATGATCAGAGAACCTCATTTTCATCAATTTGCTCTTGCAGAGTTATTGCCTTTTTTTGAGCAATTTCCGACGCAATATCTTTCTGGCGAACGAAATATCAAATTAGCTTATCGTCATTTGGTTCAGCCTGAAAGTGCGGTCAGAAAATTGATGATTTTGGTGAATGGTCGAGCAGAA
This sequence comes from uncultured Haemophilus sp., assembly GCA_902466845.1. Lineage (GTDB taxonomy): Bacteria > Pseudomonadota > Gammaproteobacteria > Enterobacterales > Pasteurellaceae > Haemophilus_D. The sequence continues at coordinate 3,198 of CABQSN010000084.1, read as the reverse complement.
AATATGCTGAAATGGACTGAGTTGGCTTACGATTTTTACCAACAAGGTTATGATATTTTGCTTTTCGATCACCGAGGACAAGGCTATTCACAGCGTATTATTCCTCAAAAAGGGCATTTAGATGAGTTTCGTTTTTATACCGATGATATGGCAAAAATCATTGAAAAAACGACCGCACTTTATGCTTATCAAGCGCAATATATTCTCGCACATTCCCTCGGCGCTTTGATTTCCACCTATTATCTAGCCAATTACGATCATCATATTAAAAAGGCCGTGCTTTCTTCGCCTTTCTTTGGTGTTCCAATGAAACATCCGTTACGAGATGAAGTCATCATTGCAACGATGATGGCATTTGGTCAAGGTCATCGCTATGTTTTTGGTAAAGGACATTACAAACCGGCAGATTTAAACCTTAATGAACTTAGCCATTCTAAAATGCGAATGAAATGGATGAACCGAGTTAATCGAAAACTCTCTGCTATTCACTTAGGCGGCCCGACATTCCGTTGGGTACATTTGTGTTTAAATGCAATCAAAGCGCTCCCTAAAATCATTCCAAGAGTGGAAACACCTGTGCTTATTTTACAAGCGGAAAAAGAAAAAATTGTGGATAACAAAAATCTTGAAAAATTGACCGCACTTTTTCCGCATGCAGAATCTATGCTTGTACCTCAAGCAAAACATGAAATCCTTTTTGAAAAGGATAACGTGAGAAAAGTGGTACTTGAACGCGTGAATCAATTTCTTCATTCTTAAAGTTATTTTTTAATCTGCATCAAGTTTTCATCAAATTTTATAAAAAACATCGCTTAAATCTTTACTCATACTAAATAAGTGGTATCTTTATACCCGCTTATTTAATCGATTGCGTCACGGTTGTTATGTGTGATGCGTTATTTTTATTATTTATCTAGGGGCTATCCTATGGAAAGTAAAATTCCAGCAGTAGAAGTCAAACTTGGCTTTAAATGGCAAGGGCTGCTGATTGCCGTCATCGTTGGTTTAGGGATTTGGTTAATCCCAACGCCAGAAGGCTTATCCGCAAAAGCATGGGGAATGCTAGCACTGTTTGTGGCAACCATTGTGGCTATTATCGCTAAAGCAATGCCTATGGGTGCTGCAACGCTCGTTGCCTTAGTGATTAGTGGCTTGACTGGGCTTACGCCAATTTCGCCAAAACAAGGTGATGTCGGCATGTTATCTGGTTTTGCAAACGGCACAATTTGGTTGATTGCTATTGCTATGTTTTTATCTCGCGCGGTGATTAAAACCGGTTTAGGTAAACGTATCGCGCTGTACTTCGTTGGTCGTTTTGGTAAAAAAATGATGGGCGTGGCTTATGGTATGGCGTTGGCTGATGTTGTTATCGGTCCAGGGATTCCTTCGGCTTCTGCGCGTGGGGGCGGTATTATGTACCCTATTATGCAATCTATTGCTGATGCATATGAGTCCAAACCGGGTCCAACTGCTCGTCGTGCAGGTGCTTTCTTAGCGATTGCTGTCTCTCAAATCGATACCATTATTTGTACCATGTTCTTAACCGCCATGGCGGGTAACCCGTTAATTGCAGAACTCGCGAAAAGCCAAGGTGTGGAAATCACTTGGATGACATGGTTCTTAGGGGCGATCGTACCGGGTATTGTGAGCTTAATCGTCTTGCCTTATTTCGTGTATTTAATTTATCCGCCAGAATTAAAAGATACGCCTAAAATGGCAGAAATGGCACGTGAAGAATTAAAAAGCATGGGTCCAATGAGCAAAGCAGAATGGATTCTTGCTCTAGACTTTATCCTTCTCTTATTCCTTTGGACGGTGGGTGATTTAGTCTTCCATATTCCTGCAACAATTTCAGCGTTTATCGGTTTAGTGATTTTATTATTAACCAATATTATGAGCTGGAAAAATATCGTAGCAGAAACCACCGCATGGGATACGATGTTCTGGTTTGCGGTATTGGTCATGATGGCAAATGCACTTAATAAATACGGTGCAATCACTTGGATTTCCACCCACATTTCCGCATCTGTGGGCGATTTCAGCTGGCCAGTTGCCTTTACTATTTTAGTGTTGGTGTATTTCTATACCCGCTATTTCTTTGCTTCAGCCATGGCGCATATTTCCGCAATGTATCTTGCTTTCGTGGCAGCGGCTATCGCTGTGGGTACACCACCAATCATTGCTGCAATTGGTTTAGGTTACACCTCAACATTATCCATGAGTTTAACGCAATATGCTGGTGGTCCTGGCCCTGCTTTATACGGCTCAGGTTATAACTCAACCGGTCAATGGTGGGGCGTGAGCTTTATTGTTTCCATCCTTTCATTAGTCATTTGGTTTGGTGTGGGTGGATTATGGATGAAACTCCTTGGTTGGTGGTAATCCCTATTAATTCATAAAAATCCCTAAAAAAACGACCGCACTTTGATTTGTATCTCAAAAGTGCGGTCATTTTTATCTGTATTTTGAATTAATCATCCCAGTCGTCATCCCAATCACGATGTCTTCTGTGGTGGTGATGTCTTTTATGTTTTTTATGATGGCGATATTCTCTGTCATCGTAGTCTCCGCCTTTATTCACTTGACTACCGATTACGCCACCTAATGCTGCGCCGCCGAGTGTTGTGGCAATATCACCACCTAATAAACCACCGGCTACACCTCCGATTGCTGCACCTGTTGCAGTATGACGTTGTTGTCTGTCCATTTCACAAGCGGTTAAGCTTCCTGCTAATGCAACAATCACTAACCCTTTCATCAATTTAGATTTCATAAATCTACTCCTTTATTTTTGTCGGGATTGCTTGCCTAAGCACTTATGCAATCCGGCGTGTAAAAGCATTCCTTTTACGATTGCTTTGACTATGTGGAAAATTAGTTAGTTCAAATGGCTTGTTCAATTGGTTTAAGAATGAGCAATTTTTGGTATGATTGTTGATAAATACTATTGGAGAGTAATAATTTTGAAATTGATAATAATGGTCGTTTGGTCACTGCTAAGTAAGGAATTTAATTATGTATAAAAGAACAACTTATTCTTTTTTAAAAAGTATTTTCTTTCAAGATGCCTTTTCTTGGTGTCAAGAAAAGTTTAATGGTGGTTATATTCATGATTGGAGTATTAATGAAAATGAATGGGGAGTAGCTTTAGATACGTATGAAAATGCTTTTCAGCTCCCAATAGAAAAATTGATGTTA
>CABQSN010000083.1:0-7633 GCA_902466845.1 uncultured Haemophilus sp. | reverse complement strand
AAGCGGAGTTCGATCAAAACGCGACTACATTAATTGAAGCAAAAGATCTTTCTTTTACTTATCCTGAACGTCAAAATCGTGCTTTAGAGAATTTGAATTTAACTATTCAAAAAGGCAAAAAAGTCGCAATTTTAGGTAAAACAGGTAGCGGAAAATCCACGTTATTACAGCTTTTAGTGCGTAATTATGATGCCAACCAAGGAGAATTATTCCTTGCAGGTAAGCCAATTGCTGATTATGCAGAAGATACATTACGCAGCCAATTCTGCTTTTTAACACAACGTGTACATGTATTTAGCGATACACTTCGTCAAAATCTGCAATTCGCAAGTGCGGTCAATATTCCTGATGAAAAAATGATCGAGGTGTTAAATCAAGTTGGTTTAGGCAAATTGTTGGAACAAGAACAAGGCTTAGATATTTGGTTAGGTGATGGCGGCCGTCCACTATCTGGTGGAGAACAACGTCGTTTAGGCTTAGCACGTATTTTACTTAATGATGCGCCAATTTTATTATTAGATGAGCCAACCGAAGGTTTAGATCGCGAAACTGAACGCCAAATTCTGCGTTTGATTCTTGCCCATGCTGAGAATAAAACCTTAATTATGGTGACTCACCGCTTAACGGCGATTGAGCAATTTGATGAGCTTTGTGTGATTGATGAAGCGAAGCTAATTGAAAAAGGCACTTACGCAGAATTATTGCAATTAGAAAAAGGGTTCTTTAAACAATTAGTGGAGCGAGTGTAAAATAAGAAAGGATAAGTTGGGTGGAAATCTTCCCAGCTTATTCTCGGCACACAGAAATTCCGACTTTGGCTGCTTTCTTCCGAACCTGACCGAGTAAACCGGACACCGTTGCGAGAGACCGAGAAGATTTCCATTGATATCGCAATGCGATTAGGTGGGCTATTATGCAAGAATTGGCCCTGTATTGCAAAGGTTAATTTATCAATTCGGTGAATTTGACGAGAAAATCGACCGCACTTTTGAGGTAAAACCATGAACTATCTCCAATACTACCCTACCGATGTTGTAAATGGCGAAGGCACTCGTTGTACCCTTTTCGTTAGCGGTTGTACGCATGGTTGCCGTGGTTGCTACAACCAAAAGAGCTGGTCTTTTGATAATGGCGTATTATTTGATGAAGCGATGGAACAACAGATCATCAATGATTTAAAAGATACGCGTATTAAACGTCAAGGGCTCACGCTTTCTGGTGGAGATCCGATGCATCCTCGTAATGTTGAAGCCTTACTTCCTTTTGTACAGCGTGTAAAAAAAGAATGTCCTGATAAGGATATTTGGGTGTGGACAGGTTATAAACTGGATGAACTGGATGATTATCAACGTCAAATGTTGCCTTATATTGACGTGCTCATTGATGGAAAATTTATACAAGAACAGGCTGACCCAAGCTTAGTTTGGCGCGGTTCAGCCAATCAAGTGATTTACCGTTTTAAGGTTTAACCGAATAAGGTTAAGCTATTTTGCCAAGCCGTTTCTTTAATGACTTCAGCATTTTCACTTCTTAAACGGCATAACGCCTCAAAGGTATGAACAATCCGTTCTGGTCGATTAGGTTGCCCTTGAAAGCCAAACACTGGCATATCAGGTGTATCCGTTTCTAATACCAACGCCTCTAATGGCAACTTCACAATCGCTTGGCGCGTTTTATTCGCACGCTCATAAGTAATAGTGCCGCCTACACCAATTTTATAGCCTAAATCCACAAATCGTTTTGCTTGATCGTAACTTCCTGAAAAACCATGCACGACACCACATTTTGGCAAATTGGCTTGTTTTAAAAAGCGGAATAATTGCTCGTGGGATTTACGACTATGTAAATTGATCGACAGATTGTATTTCTTCGCTAAATAAAGCTGACTTTCCAAAAAGTGCTGTTGCTTTTGCCATAATTCATCCGTCAATAAATCTGGAATCGCACATTCTAAGCCTATTTCTGCTAAAGCTGTACAATTTTGATTACGAACAGATAATGCCGCATCCAATATCTCTAAATCATGCTCTTGATGCTCTTTGATATAAAGGGGATGCAACCCTAGCCCACAATAAAGATGCTCAGGGAAAAGTGCGGTCATATTTTGGATCATTTTAAAATCCGACTCTTTTACCGCCACAATCAAGATTTTCTGCACATCAGCTTGCTTAGCGTTCTCCACAAGCTGAGCTAATGGCTCACCTGTGTCATGATGAAGATAATCAAGGTGGGTATGAGTATCGAAGAAAGGCATCGCGTTATTTCACTTAAGAAAAAGGTGTGTAGATTACGCATCCACACACCGAATTAATTATTCGACAGAAACGGATGTAATCACAACATCTTCTGTCGGCACGTCTTGGTGGAAGCCTTTATTACCGGTTTTTACTTTCTTGATTTTATCAACCACATCCATGCCTTCTACCACTTCACCGAATACGGCATAACCCCATTCTTGTACCACTTCGCGGCCAAACATCTCTTTTGAACGGTAGTTTAAGAAGTCATTATCTGCCACGTTAATGAAGAATTGTGCCGTTGCAGAATGTGGATCAGAGGTACGCGCCATGGCGATTGTGCCACGTTTATTGCTTAAACGATTGTTTGCTTCATTTTGGATCGGTGCGTTTGTTGCTTTTTCACGCATTCCGCTTTCCATACCACCGCCTTGGATCATAAATCCATCAATAACACGATGGAAAATTGTGTTATTATAGAAACCGTTTTTACAATAATTTAAAAAGTTTTCTGCGGTGATTGGCGCTTTATCAAAATCAAGTTTAATTTTAATATCGCCAAAATTTGTGTGTAATGTAACCATTTTGTTTTCCTCTTGAAAATTAAGGCATTCATTATTCCACAAATGGCGAGAAAGTGCCACCATGAGCAGAAAAAGTGCGGTCGAATTCCAATTAGAAGAGAAAAAATATGTTAAAGATCTTTAATACCCTCACTCGAGAAAAAGAAGTGTTCAAACCTATCCATGAAGGAAAAGTGGGTATGTATGTGTGTGGCGTGACTGTTTACGATTTGTGCCACATTGGTCACGGCCGTACTTTTGTATGTTTTGATGTAATTTCTCGCTATTTGCGCTCTTTAGGCTACGATTTGACTTATGTGCGTAATATCACGGATGTGGACGATAAAATCATTAAACGTGCATTAGAAAACAAAGAAACCTGCGATCAACTTGTGGATCGTATGGTGCAAGAAATGTATAAAGATTTTGATGCGTTAAACGTACTACGTCCTGATTTTGAGCCTCGTGCAACGCATCATATTCCTGAAATTATTGAGATTGTGGAAAAACTGATTGCACGTGGTCATGCTTATGTTGCAGACAATGGCGACGTAATGTTTGATGTAGAAAGCTTTAAGGAATACGGCAAATTATCACGCCAAGATCTAGACCAATTACAAGCAGGTGCACGTATTGAAATTAATGAAATCAAGAAAAATCCAATGGATTTCGTGCTTTGGAAAATGTCAAAAGAAAACGAACCAAGCTGGCCGTCCCCATGGGGTGCAGGTCGTCCAGGTTGGCACATTGAATGTTCGGCAATGAACTGCAAACAACTTGGCGAACATTTTGATATTCACGGTGGCGGTTCTGACCTAATGTTCCCGCATCACGAAAATGAAATTGCGCAATCTTGCTGTGCTCATGGCGGCCAATATGTGAATTATTGGATCCATTCTGGCATGATCATGGTAGATAAAGAAAAAATGTCGAAATCCCTCGGCAACTTCTTCACTATTCGTGATGTATTAAACCACTACAATGCAGAAGCGGTGCGTTATTTCTTACTAACGGCACACTATCGCAGCCAACTCAATTATAGTGAAGAAAACCTGAATTTAGCACAAGGTGCATTAGAACGTTTGTACACCGCTTTACGTGGCACCGATCAAAGTGCGGTTGCTTTTGGTGGTGAAAATTTTGTGGAAGCCTTCCGTGAGGCAATGGATGATGATTTCAATACACCGAATGCCCTTTCTGTCTTATTTGAAATGGCGCGTGAAATCAATAAATTGAAAACTGAAGATGCAGAAAAAGCCAATGGTCTTGCTGCTCGTTTACGTGAATTAGCGGGTATCTTAGGTTTACTTCAACAAGATCCAGAAAAATTCTTACAAGCTGGTTCTGACGATGATGAAGTCGCAAAAATTGAAGCGCTTATCAAACAACGAAACGAAGCCCGTGCCGCTAAAGATTGGACTGCAGCAGATGCGGCACGTAATGAACTTACGGCAATGGGTATCGTTTTAGAAGATGGCGCCAATGGCACGACGTGGCGTAAACAATAACCTCACTTTGATACAAAAACTGCGGTCAAATTGACCGCAGTTTTTCTTTTAAGAAGAAAGCATTACATTTTCGGGTTTTCCATTGTTTTTGCTTTTTTCTTCATTTCTTTTGCTTTCATTTCTTTTGTTTTCATATCATCAGATTTCATTCCTTCTGATTTCATATTATCCATTTTCATGTCGTGAGATTTCATATCATGAGATTTCATCATCCCATCAGATGCCATTTTATCGTTTTGCATTGGCATAGCGTCTTTTGTCATCGGCATGGGATCTTTTGCCATCGACATTTCATTAGATTTCATATTGGTCGCATAAAGACTGGTTGCGAAGAAAAGTGCAGCAATAGCAGTAAAGGTTGTTTTTGCAGTAATATTTTTCATTTTGAATCTTCCTTAATTTGTGAATAATTAGCGTAATCTAGAAAGGTCTTTTCCTTTCATTATCATTAGACGAATGAGAACCTATTTCTTACACATTTTCCAAGGAAAAAATATGGAAACCGGAATTTCCGATAAAGAACTGATACAAATTAGAGAGCAAATGCTGAAGTTTGCCACATTACAAGTGGGCGATTCTGTTTTAGCTGAAGATTTGGTACAAGAGAGTTTTTTAAGTGCATTTAACCATCTTGAGCAATTTAAACGACAAGCGGCATTTAAGACCTGGGTCTTTGCTATCTTAAAAAATAAAATCATCGATTTTCTTCGTCAGAAAGGCAAATTTGTACTGGAAACCGAAATCGAAGATGAAGAACAAACGAATCATTTCTTTGATGAAGGAGGGCACTGGAAAGCTGAACATTCCCCACTTGATCTTGAACAGAGCGAGAATGCGGTCTATTCCGAAGAATTCTGGCTGATTTTTGAAACTTGCTTAACTTGCCTGCCAGCCAAACAAGCCAAGATTTTTATGATGAGAGAGTTTTTGGAATTATCTTCTGAAGAAATTTGCCAAGAAAATCAACTAAGCATAAGTAACTTGCACACGACACTCTATCGTGCCCGCTTACAACTGCAAAACTGCTTATCTCATAAACTTTAAGGAGTGACTTTATGAAATGTCGCCAAGCGACTCGCCTTATTTCAGATGCTCAAGAACGACAATTAATGACCAAAGAAAAAATTGGGCTCAATTTGCATCTTGCCATCTGTACACATTGCCGTAAATTTCAACGAAATTGTGGCACATTGAGAAAATTAATGAAGGATTTCAAAGGATAAAAAAGCGGAAGACAACTTCCGCTTATAGGTCTATTACTTCGCAATTAATGCTGTTACACGTGAAATCACTTCCTTGACTTCATCATCCGTCAATTTACCTTCTTTCACAAATTGCACTTTGCCGGTTTTATCAAGCAAAATAATCACGCTGTCTTTTTCACGTAATCCCCATGCATTTTTGACCGCACTTTTATCATCTAAAATCACTTGGCTGTGGGCATTCTCTTTTTTGCCTTTTTCTGCACTACTTTTCACAAACATGCCTGTGCCCACAACAGCATCATCTGCATTAATAATCGTCGTGGTTTGATATTTAGCTTGGTTAAAATGAGCAGCTTTGATAGCTTCAATCATCGCTTGATTTTTCTCTTTTGCCGCACTTCTGCCTGCAATATGCTGAATCACTCGAACTTTGCCTGGCAATGCCGTTGAGCTCCACGATTTATAAGTCACATCATTACCATTTAAAGTAATTTCGCCTTTATCCGAAACTGTTACATTCGCTAAAAGTTGGTTAGGTTGAATATTGTGTGCGAATGCATTGATTGAGATTAAACTCCCCATCACTGCACTTAAAAGCATAATTTTTTTCATAAATACCTCATAAATTCCGTGAAATTGCCCATTTTTTGGCGAATAGTCACTTTTTTGTTATACTCCGTGCGCATTATACTTTGCTTAAATCAGATAAAGAAGGAAAAAGAAATGGATCAAATGCCAGCTTGCCCAAAATGTAAAGGCGAATATGTTTATCACGATTCTGTGAATTTTGTTTGTCCTGATTGTGGCAATGAGTGGAATGGTAATGAAACAGTTGAAGCCGATGACGATCAACTGATTGTTAAAGATAGCAACGGTAATTTATTAGCCGATGGTGATGATGTGCTTTTAATTAAAGATTTAAAATTAAAAGGTTCATCTGAAGTGTTAAAGAAAGGCACTAAATTCAAAAACATCCGTCTAGTCAACGGTGATCACAACGTTGATTGTGGCAAAATCATGTTGAAATCAGAGTTCTTGAAAAAAGCTTAAGAATTCTCAATAAAAAGAGCGGTCGATTTTAACGTTGTTTTAAATCGACCGCTCTTTTTTTATTTTCGTTATACCTTCGCAGGTTTCACAATTTCACTTGGATAACAACCAAGCACTTTCAGATAATTACTGAATTGCTTAAGCTCTTCCAAGGCAATTTGGGTATCAGGATGATGAATATTTCCCTCAATTTCCAAATAGAACATCTCTTCCCAAGGCTTGCCATAAATAGGACGAGATTCAAGCTTGGTCATATTAATACCGTGCTTTTTAAACACAAGTAAAGCATCCACCAAAGAACCCGCTTGTTGCGATGTTGTCATCAACAATAAAGTTTTCGTGTGAATTTGCGGTGAAACTTCTCGAGCTTGTTTTGCTACGACAATAAAACGAGTAATATTGTTTTCTTGATTCGCAATATTATGTTTTAACACATGTAAGCCGTAAAGCTTGCCGCCATCTTCATTACCCAGTGCCGCAATATTCGGTTTATTCAAGCTTGATACAAGCTGCATTGCATGAGAGCTACTTTCGCAGTACTCGATATGCACACGCTCAAGACTTTGAATAAATTGACTACACTGCTGGATCACCTGTGGATGGCTATAAAGTGTATCAATTTTGCTTAAATCATCCTGCTCATTCACTAAAACACAGTGCTTGATAGGATAAGCCAACTCGCCCACCAAAGATAAGGTGGTATGTTGAAGCAAATCATAAACTTCATTAATTGCACCTGACGTGGTGTTTTCTAAAGGAAGTACGCCATAATCAGCTTCTCCGCTTTCAACTTTTTCAAAAATTTGAGCAAAGGAATCGCAACTGATTTCAGCAAATTGTTGATGGTAACGAGCCGCATAATTACGCGCAGCCAAATTAGAGTAAGAACCACGCTTGCCTAAGAAAGCAATATGTAACGTCTCTTCTCGTTGCTCATTGAGTTTTTTCTGCAAGTACACTTGTTGTGTTAATACAGAATCTTCAATGATCTTTTGGAAAACTGCAGTAATATATTGCGGTTCAAGCTGATAATTTTGGCTTTCAGAAAATTGCACAAGCTCTTGTAAGAG
>CABQSN010000082.1:0-7656 GCA_902466845.1 uncultured Haemophilus sp. | reverse complement strand
GGTGAAATTTCACCGCACTTTTTTCATCAAATTAATTTTAGACAGAACACCTTAATAAGCCGTATCAATTGGTAATTCTGCTCGACACCAGCCATCAAATCCACCAACAATACTAAACACATTTTCATAGCCTTGTTCTACTAGAAAAGTCGCTACATTTTTACTGCTTACGCCATGATAGCAACTCACAATAATGGGGGAGTCAAAATCTACTAACTCTTCAAATTGCAAAAAACTTTGATTCGTTAAATGAAAAGCACCTTTAGGATGCGAGTAGGTAAAGCGGGCATCATCGCGAATATCGGCTAGCACCGCCCCTTGTTGAACCATTTCCCAAGCTTGTTGTGGCGTAATTTCTTTAAATGACATTTATAAACTTCCTTTTGCGTGCTGTTTGTACACACCATCAATCACAACGAGGATCATCGCGAGCACTAAACAAATAAAAAGCGGGTAACTTTCGGCGTCAATTTGTTCACCGATAAAAAACGATACGAAAATCATCATAATGGTTTCCACATAACCAAGTAAGCCAAGCAAATTCATCGGTAACATGTTGCTGGCAATCACATAAGCAATCAATGCCGTGCCGCTAATTAATCCAAGCAACACAAGCAGTCCCCAAATATTAGGATTACTTTGTTCGACCACAGCGAAATCTGTTTGTAACGCAAAATAAATGCTAATTGGGATTAGGCTCAACATCTCTAAACAAAAAGAGGCAAGATCACTATTTTTTAATGCTTTTCGAACGGAAAAATAAGTGGTATAGCCAACACAAATCACAATGGCTTCCCAAGACAGCCCACCTTTTAGCACGATATTAGAAATCACACCCAATGCGGCAATCACGACTGCAATAAATTTAAATGTTGAAATACGTTCTTTAAAAATTAAGCGACCTGCCGCCACCATGACAATAGGTAAAAGCAAATAACCAAAAGACACGCTCAACGAACTGCCATTATTCGGCGCCCAAAGAAAAAGCCACATTTGAAAACCCATCAATAAGCCGCAAAAAAGATAGGGCAATGCCAAGTGCGGTTGTTTTTTGATGAGTTTTAAGCGATGAATCAACGCATTTTTCTGCTTAAACATAAACACGGAAAGGACAACAAAGGGAAACGTAAAAATCATCCGATAACCGAAAATATCCATGCCACTCAAAGGTTTGAGTAGTGTAGAAAAATAATACATATAGCCAAATAAAAATGAGGCAAGTAATGAAACGAGAACACCTTTAAACATAAGAAATCCTTATTCTAAACAGCCAATCATTCTATTCTAACATCGCCCAAAATGCACGGATTAAGGGGTGTTCGAGATTCCTTTTTTGGGTACAAATAACCAATTCAAAAGGCTCAATAGGCTTATCGAGATTAAGTCTGGAAATTTGGTTATTCATTGGGCTATTGTCAATGACCACATCAGGCAACATCGCTAATCCGAAGCCCAATCCCACCATCGGAACAATCCCTTCATGCCCTGCAACGGTAGCATAAATTTTCGGATGTTTAATATGTTTCTCCCGTAGCCATTGCTCAATCCGCTGACGAGCATGCCCTTCAACAGGGAAAATAAAAGGCATTTGCTGCCAATTAATGGTTTTTTCTTGCAGTAATTGTGTCGCCAAACAAGCCACACGCGGTGCGATTAAAGACAAGCTAATATCATCAATTTTATGAAATACCACACTGGATGGCAGATTATTCGGCTTACCCGCAATAGCGAGATCAACCTGTTGGGTTTGAATCAACTCTAATGCAAGTGCTGGATCACCCGTCGTCAGCTGAATTTCCACTTTAGGATAACGCTGGCGAAATTCTTTAAGTACGTTCGGAAGATGACTATAAGATGCAGTGACAGAGCAAAAAAGTTTAATTTCACCGCAAAGTTCATCGGATTCATCTTTGAGTTGTTGTTTAAATTGTTGCCAGTTTTGCCATTCTGTTTTAGCAAATTGCAAAAATTTCTCACCATATTCAGTGAGTTTGACTTGCCGATTATCACGAATAAAAAGTGTTTTCCCTAACTCGTCTTCCAACCGTTGAATTTGACGGGAAAGGGTGGAAGGGGACATGTGGTTTTGGGTGGCGGTTTTGGCGAAGTTTTTTGTGTCACTGAGGTGAATGAATATTTGTAGGTCGGTAAATTCCATAATTTCTTCTTTTATTTAATATCGGGTTTCGCCGATGGCGACTTACTTTCTTTTGCTTGTACAAAAGAAAGTAAGCAAAGAAAAATACACCCCAGTTAAATCGCTGATCTTTGCTTTGTTTCAATTTTCTTTACGGCAATTTTCTAAACTCGCTGCGCTCAAACAGACGAAAATTGCCTAAAAATTGAAAGTCACAAAGGCGATTTATATGGGGCTTAAGATGTATTAGCACATTATTTGAAAGTGAAGTTGATTATAAGATTGTTTTTATAATGAAAAATATTCAATTTTTAACCGCACTTTAAAAGGAGATAATGTGATGAAATTGAATAAATTAACCATTATGTTAGGCGCGGCAGTTATGGCAAATGCAGCATTCGCAAATCAAACTTGTGAAGCGCCCTATCGTTCAGCACTCCCCGCTTATACTTATAAATTAGACAATGTGCTCGAAGTCAACGGACGTCAAGGCATTACCACTGATGGTAAATATTTATATGTATCGGGCAGTAAAACGCTCGCCAAATACGATATGGATGGAAAACTGATTAAAGAAAATAAAGATCCTTTTGTCGGCTATCAAAAAGAAGCCAATCACATTGGCGACATTGATATCTACAACAATGAACTTTATGTTTCCTCTGAATGGTTTGATGCCGGCGTAGGTAAAAATATTCAAATTGCGATTCATGATCCCGAAACCCTCGCATTAAAAAGATCAGTTGATTTTAATCCTGAGTCAGGTCAAGTCGAAGTTTCCGGCATCACCGTAGATACCGTTCACAATTCTGTTTGGATGGCATCTTGGGTTGGTGAAGAAAGCGGCCGTTATTTATATGAATATGATCTTTCAACCGGTAAATATAAACGTAAAGTGCATTTACAACCTGTTCCACAATGGATTCAAGGGGTTTATGCCTATAACGGCGATCTCTACGTCACATCTGATGATGGTACGGCAGATGAAAAAGAACCCGATCATATTTATCGTGTAGAAATTTCAGATAAAAATAATGAAGCTCGCGTTGTTTTAGAAAAAACATTGAATGACATTCGAGATGTCGGCGAAGTCGAAGGCTTGAATGTGAATCCAAAAACAAAACAACTACTTGTCCATGCAAACCGAGGCAAACAAATTGTGTTAGGGATGCCAAAAGGATTTTATCCAGGATATGACCGTGAAATTAGTGAAATCTATTTTTACGACATGAAACCAAGATGTAATAAGTAAATCAAGGAGAACACACCATGAAACTCAAAACTTTAGCGCTTTCTTTATTAGCTGCAGGCGTACTTGCAGGATGTAGCGCACACTCTTCTGTGGACACTATGAAATCAGACAAAATTATCATTGCTCACCGTGGTGCAAGTGGTTACTTACCAGAGCATACACTTGAGTCTAAAGCACTTGCATTCGCACAACATGCAGACTACTTAGAACAAGACTTAGCGATGACAAAAGATGGTCGTTTAGTTGTTATCCATGACCACTTCTTAGACGGCTTAACTGACGTAGCGAAAAAATTCCCAAATCGTCATCGTAAAGATGGTCGCTACTATGTCATCGACTTCACCTTAAAAGAAATTCAAAGTTTAAATATGACTGAAAACTTTGAAACTAAAGACGGTAAACAAGTTGCAGTATATCCAGGCCGTTTCCCACTTTGGAAATCACACTTCAAAATCCATACTTTTGAAGATGAATTGGAATTTATCCAAGGTTTAGAAAAATCGACTGGTAAAAAAGTGGGTATCTACCCTGAAATCAAAGCGCCTTGGTTCCACCACCAAAACGGCAAAGACATTGCAGTTGAAACCCTTAAAGTGTTGAAAAAATACGGTTACGACAAGAAATCTGACATGGTTTACTTACAAACCTTCGACTTCAATGAGTTAAAACGTATCAAAAATGAATTGCTACCAAAAATGGGTATGGATTTAAAACTTGTTCAATTAGTGGCATACACCGACTGGCATGAAACTGAAGAAAAAGACGCGAAAGGCAAATGGGTGAACTACGATTACGATTGGATGTTCAAACCAGGTGCAATGGCAGAAGTGGTAAAATATGCTGACGGCGTTGGCCCAGGCTGGTACATGTTAGTGGATAAAGAAAAATCTAAACCAGGCAACATCGTGTACACCCCATTAGTGAAAGAACTCGCACAATACAAAGTGGAATTACACCCATACACCGTGCGTAAAGATGCTTTACCTGAATTCTTCACTGACGTAAATCAAATGTACGATGCGTTATTGAATAAATCTGGTGCAACTGGTGTATTCACCGACTTCCCAGATACTGGCGTTGAATTTTTGAAAAAACAAAAATAATACGTAAGTAAAAGTAATAAAAAGAGCGGTCAAAATTCGTTGTGATTTTTGACCGCTTTTCTAATCTAGAAAATTAACTTATAAGATCAAACTGACTATCTGTTAATAATTTTTAACTGAATTATCGCTATAATTAACAAAAACTTACTTAAATAAATCTATTAATCCAAATAGGCTAATTAAGACTCCTAATACTGTGAACCACATATTCCATTTTTCTTGTTTTTCACTTTTCAATTTCTCTATTTCTTTTCGTTTTATATCCTCATTCAAATTCAAGATGTAATGCACACTAGA
The DNA here is from genome assembly GCA_902466845.1 of uncultured Haemophilus sp. Lineage (GTDB taxonomy): Bacteria > Pseudomonadota > Gammaproteobacteria > Enterobacterales > Pasteurellaceae > Haemophilus_D. The sequence continues at coordinate 2,867 of CABQSN010000082.1, read as the reverse complement.
TAACTGCTCCAACAACTCATCTGAGTTCTTATTTATGTCAAAAACATTATCTAAGTACTTCCATGTTTCAATCAAACTAATATTTCTCATAACAACTGGCTGATGAAATAAAAACACAGCCTTAAACTTTGTAGCCTCAATATATAGCTGTCTTAATTTATCAACATCATCTTGACAGCAAATACACTCTGAAAGTCTATTGCTTATATTTTCAATAGCCCCTAAATAAGCATGAGCCAACGCTAATAGAATAAGTCTCCGTTTAAAATTATATTCTTGCTCTGGTATTCGAGAATAGAATCCCATTCCTCTGCCATCAACATGCTCATAATGAGATGGATACTCTATAAAATCATTTTTCTTTATGGCTTTTGACTTTCTTATCTCTACAGATATTTCTTCTGCAATCGCATCATTAAAAAAAGAATCATCAATAATTAATTTTGAAACTGATAAAATAGAATATTTCTTATAATCTAACTCCATCTTTGAAAAATCAACAAATATACTTTGTTCATATTTTTCACCAATAAAAAACATTAATAACCAATTTCCATTTTTATCTTCATAAAACTTATTATTAGATAATAGAACAGAACGTAAAAAGAGAATATTACTATTGTTAATCTTTAACTCACACAATTCATTGACATCTGGGTATTCAGTTATCTTATATATTTTAGCTGTAATGCTTTTTTTCATGATGTAATCACCTTAATAAACTAATATCATTTCCAGAATTTGTTAGGTACCATTAATTTTTCTAAATGCGTGGTGTGCAGGTTCTTGATATCGCGTCATCAAGATTGACACATGAACATTATTTACCCATCTCTTTTTATGTCTAAGTAAAAAGGCTTGCTATTTATCTCAGCAAGCCTTTTACAACACAACAATTAAGCAAATTGCTTTTTATTCTCTAAATAGCGTTTCGCACATTCTGCTGCAGCAACTAAGCCGCCTGCCATCATAATAATATCTTTAATCACGAGTCGGCCAGCACCTGAGAGATATGGGAAGCCATAATTAGGTGTTGGGAAGTCCCCACCTAAATTAGGCACCCAGGTTTCTGGCGTAAATATCAGGAACGACAGCGTGACTATCGACATACCAAACGTGAGTAAGCCTCCGAATAAACCTAATGTTGGAGACCAAATGCCCGCTAATACTAAAATACCAATTGTTACAATGATTGCGCCAATAATATAAGAAGCTGTGTAGGTGCCGTTGGCTTTATGCCATTCGATATTTTTTGCGACCATTTTGCCTTCAGGGTTTTTATATAAGGTATATTCTTTCACTAAAACACCCTTATCATTTGTCACTTCATTTGCACCGTTTTTGTAAAGGAAACTTAAGAAAGGACTATTTGACACAAAGTGTGCGATACCATCTGCCTCATATTGGCAAACTTTTAAACCTCCAATCCAAACCATCACAACACAAATCGCAATGCGGATAAAGTTAATAAATTGACGTTGCAATGGCGCAACAATATTAGCTAGCAATGTAACTAATGCACTCATGTAGAACTCCTCATATAGTTCAATTGATATTACGGACATAATGTCCAAGAATTTTTATATAAACATTAACAATATTACTTGCTAATATTGTTGGTATTTTTTTATTGATCAGATTTATGCAATAAAAAAGAGATACCAATTTAATAGTATCTCTTATTTTTAATTAATTTTCTGTGAGCAATCTCACATTATTTAAAATTCACTCTCGCATTTCTAAAAATTCGCATCCAAGCACCATCTTCAGACCAATCTTCTGGATACCATGAGTTGCTCACGGCACGGAATACACGTTCTGGGTGTGGCATCATCGCAGCAATACGGCCATCCACGTTAGAAATTGCAGTAATCCCTAATGCCGAACCATTTGGGTTGGCTGGATAGGTTTCAGTTACGTTTAAATGGCTGTCGATATATTGCGCCACAATCAAGTTTTGTGCTTGAAGTGCGGTCAAATTCTCAGGTGTTTTGAATTCTACGCGACCTTCACCGTGAGAAACGGCAATCGGCATATGTGAACCCGCCATGCCTTTAAACCATAATGAGTTGGTGTCGTTGATTTTCACCATCGCGGCACGAGCTTCAAAACGTTCTGATTTATTACGCACGAAACGTGGCCAATTTTCTGCACCAGGGATGATTTCCGAAAGAGTTGAGATAAATTGACAGCCGTTACATACGCCTAATGAAAGCGTGTTTTCATTGGCGAAGAATTGGCTGAATTGATCGCGTAATTGTGGGTTAAATAAAATGGATTTCGCCCAGCCACCACCAGCGCCTAATACGTCACCATAAGAGAAACCACCACAGGCCACCATCGCATTGAAGTCGTTTAAGTTGTAACGGCCCGCCATCAAATCACTCATGTGAACATCTATCGCCGCAAAGCCTGCACGATCGAAAGCGGCTGCCATTTCAACGTGGCTGTTTACGCCTTGTTCACGTAATACTGCCACTTTTGGTTTCACGCCTTTGCTGATGTACGGCGCAGCAATATCTTCATTTACGTCATAGGTTAAGTGCGCAGATAAACCTTTGTTGTCTGTTGCTTTTTTCGCTTCAAATTCTTGATCAGCACATTCTGGGTTATCACGTAAGCGTTGCATTTGGTGAGTAAGTTCTGCCCAAATACCGCGTAATTCAGAGCGTTTTTCGCTTAATAGTTTTTTGCTACCGCGCGTGATTTCAAAACGATCTTCTGTACTAACAGAACCGAGTTCATGAGTTAAACCAAGCAAGTCATGGGCTTTTAATACCTCACGCACGGCGCTTAATTCGCTTTCTGATACTTGGATCACTGCACCTAATTCTTCATTGAATAACACGGCTAAATCATTATCGCCT
>CABQSN010000081.1:0-7702 GCA_902466845.1 uncultured Haemophilus sp. | reverse complement strand
GTCTTGGCCGATGAACCAACCGGGAACTTGGATCATAAAACCACAGAAAGTATTTTTGAATTAATTCAAACCTTGAATGCGGAGCAAAACATTGCGTTTTTATTGGTTACGCATGATATGTCATTGGCGCAAAAACTGTCTCGTTGTTTAACCATGCAAGACGGCATTTTGAAGGAAGGTGCATAATGAATACGCCTTTTTTCATTAGTTGGCGTTATCAACGGGGTAAGCAAAAGAATCCGTTGGTGGCGTTAATTTCAAAATTCTCTGCTATCGGTATCGCCCTTGGTGTGGCGGTGTTGATCGTGGGGTTAAGTGCCATGAATGGGTTTGAGCGTGAATTAAACTCGCGCATTTTGGCTGTTGTGCCACATGCGGAAATCACCGTTAATCCACAGGGTAATGAAGCCACATTAAACCATTGGCAGAACCTTGCGGAACGTCTAAACACAAACAAAAAAATTACCGCACTTTCACCTTTTGTGAGTTTTACTGCCTTAGTTGAAAATGGCAATAAACTTAAAGTTGTACAAGTGAAAGGGGTCGATAAACAAGCTGAAGATCAAGTGAGTTCTCTTAGTAAGTTTGTGGAAGGCGATGGCTGGCAAAAATTCGCAGAAGAAGGCGGATTGGTGCTGGGCTCTGGTATTGCCAAAGCGTTAGATGTTAAAGCAGGCGATTGGGTGTCGTTATTAATCTCTCAACCGAATGGCGAAGATCAAATGGCGCAACCTAATCGTGAGCGTGTTCAAGTGACCGCTATTTTGCGTTTAGATGGTCAGTTAGACCATAGCTATGCCTTACTGGCATTACCTCAAGCGCAAGAATTAATGGGGTATCGTGAAGATCAAATTACCGGTGTTGAATTGAAAGTTGATGATCCGTTCAAAGTACAAGAAATGGATTATTCGATGCTAAATGATTATCCGCAACTGCTTTATATTCAAAACTGGGTGGCAAAATTTGGCTATATGTATCGTGATATTCAACTTATCCGTACCGTGATGTATATCGCGATGGTGCTTGTAATTGGGGTGGCGTGTTTTAATATCGTTTCAACCTTAATTATGGCGGTAAAAGATAAGCAAGGTGATATTGCGATTATGCGAACCCTAGGGGCAAATAATGGTTTTATTAAACAAATCTTTATTTGGTATGGTTTGCTTGCAGGAATGAAAGGGTGTTTGATTGGTATCGTATTAGGTGTCGTACTCGCACTGAATCTCACGCCGATTATTCAAAGCATCGAGACATTACTCGGTAAAAAATTGTTATCAGATGGCATCTATTTCGTTGATTTCTTACCAAGTGAATTACATTGGTTCGATGTTGTATTAGTTCTCGTGGCGGCATTGGTATTGAGTTTACTCGCCAGTCTTTATCCAGCCAGTCGAGCCGCGAAGTTACAACCGGCTCAAGTATTGAGTAATCATTAATAAAAAATCAGGGATTAAGTATTTAATCCCTGATTTTTTATTGTTCAACCGTTAATCATTACTGGTTTTCTTTATCTGTTTTTAATAAGCCAGATGAACCTTCAGAATAATCACGCGGTGGCTCTTCAGATTTACTTTCTGATGAGGCGGTCACCAATTGCTGGGTAAATAAACCTTTGTCGGCTGGTTTACTGCCAAGTAAGGTTTCAGATGAAACTGCATAGTGACGATAGAGTTTTTGATAATCACCAATTAAGGTTTTAAATAATTCGGCACTTTCCGCGAAATGTTTTTCAAGTTGTGCTTGTTTATCGCTTAATTGTGTTTTTACTTCTTTTAGTTCAGCTTCGGTTTGAACTTGTTTTTTAACAGAACCTTTTGTTAAACGTAACAGCAAATAGCCTAAGATTACGCCAACTACAAGTCCAATCACAGCGGCTTGCCATATTTCTGGTATCCATGATTGCATACATTACTCCTTCTTTTGAATTCAATGTTTAGTGTAAAGGAAAACTGAAAAACTTTCTTTGCAGTTGATCACATTTTGAAAAAGCAGCGTTTACACAGCTGCAATAATCACGATCTCAACCTTCCAATCAGGATCTGCAAGTTTCGCTTCTACCGTTGCTCGGCTTGGTGGATTTTGGCTATCGACCCATTCATCCCATGCTTGGTTGAGTTGAGCATAATCTGCCATATCAGCAAGGAAGATTTGCGTGGTAAGAATTTTGCTTTTTTCAGAACCAATTTCAGCCAATAATTTATCGATCAGAGAAAGGACTTCTTTGGTTTGCTCGTAAGCATTTTGCTTAACGGTTTTTTCCGGTACTTGGCCTGCAAAATAGGCAGTATTATTATGAATGACCACTTCAGAAAAGCGTTTGCTTGGTTGAATGCGTTGAATCGACATAATGGCTCCTTTTTGATGAAGATAATTCCATTCTAAAGGCGGTTTTAGACTTTGTAAATCAAGAAATTGTGGGATAAAATAACTGAGAATTTTTATCAACTAAAGAAAACTATGAAACTCCTGATTTCGAATCAATATGGCGCCATTGTGATGGCATTATTGCCTTTTGTTTACGGTATGTTATTAGCTTCACCTGTTTGGGCGCATTTCTTTTTGCTTTTAGCTTGGTTCACCATGTATTTGCTGAGTTACCCAATGCTTAGTCTCTTTAAAGGCAAAAATATGGCGGAATATAAAAAGTGGACCATCATCTATGGGGTTGCGGCTTTTTTATTTGCGCTTCCTGCCATTTTTTATAACTGGCAAATTCTTTTCTTTATTGCCGCCATGTTTCCTTTTGTGTTGGTGAGTATCTATTACACCAAGAAAAAAGATGAACGTAACCTTCTCAATGATTTAGCGGGTATTGCGATTTTTGCCCTTGCAGGTATGGGATCCTATTATTTTTCTGACCGCACTTTTGATGAAAAAATCTGGTGGGTAGCACTGTATCCAAGCTTATTCTTTATTGGCACAACGCTTTACGTCAAATCAATGATGCGTGAACGCAAAAATCCGCTTTATCTCAAAGCCTCTATTATTTTCCACGTGCTTTGTGTACTCGGTTGCTTGTTTACCCAACAATATGTCTTATCACTTGCTTTTGTGCCAGCGTTAATTCGTGCTATTTATTTGCCAACCAAGAAACTTTCGGTTAAGCAAGTCGGTCTAATAGAATTCGGAACATCCGCCATTTTTTTGATTATTTTATTGATAGCGACATTATAAGATGAAGACATTAGCCAAACTTTTACTCCTCACCACGCTCACCTTAAGCAGTTCAGCATTTGCGATGAAAACTATTGATTTGGTGGATAAAGCGCAAATGACGGAGCAGCAAAAAATGGATCTGGCGCAAAAACTGGCTGAGAAACAAGATTGGAAAGCCGTTTTTGAAATCATGTATCCTCTTGCGTTGGAAGGTAATTTACAAGCGCAAAGCAATTTAGGGATGCTTTATAATTTAGGCCGTGGAGTGGATGAAAATAAAGAGTTGGCTTATTGGTGGTTTAGCGAAGCCGCTGAGCGAGGCAGTATTAAAGCCATCAATAATTTGGCTGTCATGTATTTCAACGGCAACAACTATGTGAAACAAGATACCGCTCAAGCGATTAAATTATTTGAAACCAGTGCGACAAAAGATCCTGATGCCATGCTTACATTAGGGGAAATTTATACCAATCAGAAAGAATTTACCAAAGCCTTTGAATGGTTCCAAAAAGCTGCGAATGCGGGCAGCAATGAGGGGCGATTCCGTTTGGCTCGTTTGTATGAAGAAGGGGTTGGAACACAAGTCAATATTGGTTTGGCCAAATTGCTTTATTTGGAAATTATGAATACGGCGAAAAAGGATGAAATCAAAGAAATCGCCAGACAGCGATTACAACGTTTAAGCTTGTATTAAGAAAAAGTGCGGTTGATTTTAACCGCACTTTTTTTATTTCACCTCTGCACCTTTCAACCAGCGTCTGACCCAACTGCGGTTTGGCATTAAGTTATGAATCAGATCTTCACTCATCGGTAAGGGTTCGCCATAAATTAAGGAAGCCAGTGTTTCACCCAAAAGTGGCGCAGAGGTTAATCCTCGTGAGCCTAATGCGCCGATTAAATAGAGGTTAGGGTAGTTTTCAGCTTGTTCTACTGGTTGTTTACGGCGTCGTAAATTAAACAAATTTTGATATTGTGTTTGCTGAGCAGAAAAATGAGGAACAGCGCCCATCATTGGCGTAAGATCACGTACCGAACAACGTACACCGATTCGAGCAAGATTACCCGATGTATCCACTTCTTTTGTCCACTCTTCAGGTATATTTTGCTGAATTTTTTGTTGGTTTTCTTGTTGTTCAGTTAGGCTAAATTCACGAGTCGCATTATCACGAACATGACTTGCGCCAATACAATGACTGGTTTTTGCTTGATCTGCGGGCGTAAGATAGCCGTCATAGCACAACACGGTTTTGAGTTTAAGTAAATTTTCCGATGTCGGAATTTGGCTCACTTGTCCGCGAACTGGGTAGAGTGGCAGTTTTTGCGTTTGTTCAAACTCAGTGAGTTTATGCCCGTTTGCTAAAACAACCACTTCATGGCAGAAAGTTTCATTTTCAGCTGTGGTGATTTGCCAACCATTTTCTGTTTGCGAAAGTGCGGTTACTTTTTGTGATGTTTTAATCTGGACACCTTGTTTCTCTAAAAAGGCAAAAGCATGCTGAACTAACTGACGTGGTGCAAGCCAAGCACCTTGAGGGATAAAACCGCCACCAAAAGGTAACGGCAAACCTACTTTTTCGCTTAATTCAGTTTGACTTAATGACTGATATAAATCAGAAGGCAAATTCAGCTCAGCGATTTTATTTAATTTACTTTCTGTTTTCTCATTGTAAGCACAAAGTGCGACACCACAGAACTCATGTTCAAATTCGATTTGTTGTTGAATTGCCCATTGTAGGAATTGATGGCCATAGGCAAAAGCATGAATATAAAAACGAATATTGCGTTCGTTATCATCGCTCAGTTGCGGATAAAAAGCGCCTTGTTTATTGCCAGATGCATTCAGGGCAGTTTGCTCATTTTCGCAATAAATTGTGATTTTAGCCCCACGTTTAACCAATGAAATGGCTGTACAAAGCGAGGCTATCCCGCCACCAATAATGGCAATATCTTGTTCTTTGAGATTGGCTGGCTGACTATGAAACCAGGGCATAGAAAGTGCGGTCGGTTTTTCATGAATTTTTTGACCAGAAAGACATTCCCGTTTTTTACCAAAGCCTTTGCGTTTCTTAATATTAAAGCCCGCATTTTCTAAGCCTTTTCTAACCGCACTTGCCGCAGTAAAGGTCGCAAAGGTGCCTTGTGGCTTGGTAAAACGAAACATTTGCTGATAAAGCTGCTCATTCCACATATCGGGGTTTTTACTCGGGGCAAAACCATCTAAAAACCACGCGTCAATTTTATCATTCATATAATCGCCAAGCTGTGGCAGATTTTCAGCCACATCACCAAACCAAAGATCTAACGTGGTTTCATCAAAATGAAAACGATAGCAACCTTGAATGGGATTAAGCCAATGCTGTTGTAAATGCTGAGCAAGATGAGAAAATTGCGGATAAGCTAAATGGGCTTGTTGTAATGCATCAAGTGGCAAAGGGTATTTTTCAAAAGAGATAAAATAAAGGCGTTTTAAAGGCGAATCTGGGTATTTTTGACGAAATTCACGGAATAGCGTGGTCACCGCAAAGAAATTTAATCCTGTGCCAAACCCCGTTTCAGCAATAACAAAATGGACTTCTTGATAATTAACCCAACGTTCCCACAACTGATTACCTTCTAAAAACACATAGTGGGTTTCCGCTAAACCATCTTGATTAGAAAAATACACATCATCAAATTTATCCGAAACAGGCGTATTCTCTTGGTTAAAATGAATTTTTGCGTGCTGAATGGTGAACATGTGTTAGCCCTTTTTTGCCTTATCAAATTCTTTTATAATAGCACGGAAATTTTGAGTCGGTTAAAACTTAACTGGTCGAACAAATGAATTATTGCTTGCAATATTTTCATTTCATAGTAAATTGCGTTCAGCTAACAACTGTAAGTTGAATTAAATTTCCCCTAACTCATAAGGAATAAAGAATGAAAAGAGCTGTAATTACTGGTTTTGGTATTATTTCAAGTATCGGTAACAACAAAGAAGAAGTTTTGGCTTCATTAAAAGCAGGTAAATCTGGTATTGAAGTCGTGCCTGAGTTTATTGAAATGAAAATGCGTAGCCATGTTGCCGGCACAATCAAACTTGATCCAAGCGAGCATATCGATCGTAAAGTGTATCGTTTTATGGGTGATGCGGCAGCTTATGCATACCTTTCTATGCGTGAAGCGATTGAAGATTCAGGTTTAACAGAAGATCAAGTTTCAAATGACCGTACAGGTCTTGTAATCGGTGCAGGTACTGGTTCAGCTCACAACCAATTAGTGGCTTGTGATGCAGTGCGTGGTCCACGCGGTGTGAAAGCAATTGGTCCTTATGCAGTAACTAAAACCATGGCTTCAAGTGTGTCAGCTTGTTTAGCAACCCCTTACAAAATCCGTGGTGTGAACTACTCAATCAGCTCTGCTTGCGCAACGTCTGCACACTGTATCGGTCACGCAGTTGAATTAATTCAATTGGGTAAACAAGATGTAGTTTTCGCGGGTGGTGCGGAAGAATTATCTTGGGAATGTGCTACTGAATTCGATGCAATGGGTGCCGTTTCAACTAAATACAATGACACCCCAGAAAAAGCGTCTCGTGCTTACGATGCAAACCGTGATGGTTTCGTTATCGCAGGCGGTGGTGCTGTTGTAGTGGTTGAAGAATTAGAACACGCATTAGCACGTGGCGCAAAAATCTACGCTGAAATCGTAGGTTATGGCGCAACCTCTGATGGTTACGACATGGTAGCACCAAGTGGTGAAGGTGCTGAGCGTTGTATGAAACAAGCAATGGCAACTGTGGATACCCCAATTGATTACATCAACGTACACGGTACATCAACACCAGTTGGTGACGTGAAAGAATTAGGTGCGATCAAAAATGTATTTGGTGACAAAATTCCAGCGATTTCCTCAACCAAATCAATGACTGGTCACTCTTTAGGTGCTGCCGGTGCACACGAAGCAATCTATACCTTATTAATGCTACACAATGACTTTATTGCACCAAGCATTAATATCGAAACATTAGACGAAGCGGCAGAAGGCTGCAACATCGTGACTGAAACAAAAGAAAATGCAGGCTTACAAACTGTCATGTCAAACAGCTTTGGTTTCGGTGGTACAAACGCGACTTTAGTGTTCAAACGCTATAACGGCTAATTTAAAAAAACGCTTAAAATTTAACCGCACTTTGGATCTTCCAAGTGCGGTTTTTTCTTATAATCTCTCCCTTTCTCCTTACTCAGCAGAAAAATCAATACTTAAAATGTGATCCAGCTCAAAATTTTGAACAAAAGAATAAAAAATTTTTATTTTTATAAAACTCCATATAAAACTACGATTTTCTGCTTTTTATATTAATTATCTTTATTTAAATCTTAATATTTTTATTTTGTTAGTTTTTAATGCTTTTTAATTTGTTTTTTTAGACTTTTCTCATGCTGGACAAGCCGTTTTCTTTCGGTATGATGTTTCCATTGTTTTGACACGAATCGTAACAAATAAAAGTGTGGTCAGTTTTAGGAGTAAAATATGAAGAAATTATCCGGTGCGGAAATGGTGGTTC
>CABQSN010000080.1:0-7803 GCA_902466845.1 uncultured Haemophilus sp. | reverse complement strand
AGCTCTAGATACAGTCATATTTTTGTCAAAAAATTCTGTCGGTGTGATATTTAAATAGCACGCATACTTACTAAACTTTTCAATGCTTTTCACTATATCTTGTAGGGAATGTGCCTTTTTAGGTTGATTTAATTTGAGTGAATGTTCTTTTCTTAAATTTTGAAGTCCATATTTTGCAAAAAAAACGACATTATCATCTAGATTGTCAATATTTAAATTTTTTAAATCATTTTTTACGCTGTTAAATTTATCTGCATCATTCCACACAGCTGTTAATGAATATTCAAGAACTGTTAACGCTTCAAAAAAACTACGATATACACATTTATTTATATCAGTCCCGCCTTGAACACCAACAACATATTTTGGTAAACTGTCCGGTTTGTTTTTAGCAAAAATTTCACAAACTACTATTGGGATAGATTTATCAAATGTAATGTCTGTAAAATGGACGATAAAATTATTCAAAAAGTCGGAAACTGATTCACCATCAAACCATGAGCTAATTTTTTCTTGAATATTTACATTAAGCGTTGTTCCTGATAATCCTGCATACCACCAAAGATTGTAAGAGTCAATTTGTAAAATTTCAACGAGGGCATTCTGCAAACTCTTTTCAAAAGTTTCATGTGAGGCGGTACCAGTTGAAACAGCACTGTTTAAAAATTGTTTTTCATTATTGAATATCTCATTATCAAACAAAACAACCATTTGAAGCGGAATAAATACTTTTTGATCAGGATTAAATAAAGAATGCATAGGCACCCAAGATAAGACATCATTACTTGTTATAAAATGTTGAGAGTCTGATTCTTTGAAATAGACGTTCACGAGCGAGAGATCAAGAACTAATTCATTTGGATAATCTTTTTTTAAATCTGAATAAGTTGATCGTACAACAATATTCTTTATATTTTGATATAACAAAGTAAATGAGTATCTCTCTGAACTCTCTCCTAGGAATGAAGTTAATGCTTCGTTATACTGTGTTCCGTAGCCACTTAAATGGTAATTAACTTTCATACCGTCCGAAAAAATATTTTTTTCAAAATCATTAAATTGAGCAGTCAGATAATGATATTTGGGCACTGGATAGGAATTAGATCCCAGAAAATAAACGTTATTCTTCCATAATCCTGATACATTACCACCTAATAAACGTTGCCTGTAAAGATTATAATTAAGATCATTTTGAAATGCTATCATTTTTCAAAACCTCCTTCATAATCTCACTTGATCTCATATTTTGTTCCTCAAATAGAATATTATTTGTAGTGGCACAAGTCGTACAACTGGATTGACGTTTGTTAAAGTCGAAATCATATTCATACGTTGGAAGATAGAAGTGCATCACATTGCCTCTAAGCGTTGTATCTCCATAGAGCTTTGTACTCTTAATTTCATTGTTTAGAATGCTGATAATTATTCCATACATTGATATATCAAATTCTTGTTGTACGTCAGTAGAATAGCTAGTTTCGTAATATTGCATATCATTAGGAAACTTTGAAATCAGTGACTTTTCCAGACACTCGTAACATCCGGTTTCTCCGTGTTTAATATTTGTTGCAAAAATATTCTCATTGTCAAAGAAAATTAACGTGTAAGAAATATCAGCCAGGCGAGTTAACGTGTTGATAGCTCGAATTACCTTGAGTTCACTGTAAGGTAGAACAACATAGAGATTGTACTGTTCAAATTTGTTAGAAAATCTTGTAGCGATTTCTTTCATAGCAAATGTGTCTTTTTGATTTAGAAGTGTATCAAGATCCTTTGAGCTTAAAAGATCAGCGGACTGTTTTAATTCATTTGTTGTCTCTAAATATTTGTTAATAAAATCAACTGCCGCTGTCTCAACAACAATCAAGTTTTTTAATTTACTTTCTAATTGTAGATGCACCAAATCAAATTGTGCTAATTTTTCAAAATCATGATCGACATCTGATCCTTCTTTTAAAGAAATTGATTCGTTTTTTATAAATTCGGTAAAGGCAACGACAAACGCCTTGCTACTATTAGCTTTACTTATAGTAATTGTTTGCCGGTGCAAAAAGCCTTTAGATAATTGAAATTGATCGTTCACATCTTGAATATATACATTTTTTGGTTTTGTATAAGTGTTCATGGTATCATTCCTTCCCACAAATGCTACTCAATAAAACATGTTCGTCAACGTGATCAAAATCTAATAAATCTTCGATATATGCCTTTTTAAAGCCGGCAATTGTACAAGATGATAATCCTAAAGAGGTTGCAACTAAATCAAAGTTTTGAGCCATTTCTCCAACTTCAGCTACTGCAGTAAGAAGGGATAGTTCACCATATTTTAGATATAATGAACTTAGTCTAAATGCATAAAAAATATGAAAATTTCCCGATTCACTATCTATACCGCTTCCCTCATAAAATTCTTTGGTATCAACTCTTTTATCTATAGATACCGGTAATAACGTGTGTGATAGCGGCTGATACAAATATAATCCGCGTGCAATTCCATCAATATTGCTGCAATAAATATATACTTTGATAGGGTATAATCCACCGCCAGATGCATAAAATCGTGTATTAACTGTGACTTCATTCATGTACATTTTTCTTGGTGCAATTCCAAAAGAATAATGTAACAATGTAGAAAATTTATTTTCTGCTAATTTAATATTGCTAAATTCACGAGCGCTGTGACGACTAATGAGTGCACTTGTAATTGATGTACTTATTTTCTTTTGCGGTTTAGAAAGCTCGATTGTTGTCGAATTCAGAATTTCATTTAACTTCTGAGCTTCATTTATCATTCCGGCCTGATTAGTCTCATTGTATGCCAGCATGCTTTTAAAGTCATTCAGCCGTTGATGGTTCAGATTTAGCATATATGCCAACATCTCGGAATTGGTATTGCCAAGAATAACTTGAGTATAGACATTATGATTATCTTCATTTGCGATATTGTGAACATCATCTTTCGCGAGGGTATGTTGGTTGAACATGCCTTTAAGTTTAATATCAATCAATGCTTATCCCTCCTTCGAACAGCAATAATAGTTTCAACTACAATCACAATTACGATTGATAAAACAATTCCAGAAAACATCATATTAGCCATTATTGGTGTTCCACTATTTCCTGATACTTTATAAATAGGCATTCCAAGTTCTCTTATAGTATACGTGGTAGCATTGTTCGCGGTTGCATATCCAATTGCAATAAATATAGAATTTATGATACCTGAAATAACGATTCCAGCAACTACTTCAATTATTATTCTAAATTCTTGTTTTTTAAACATTTTATCGCCTCACAAATTTCGTATACTTTGTATAATAAATTATAACTACAAATATTATTAGTATTATTGCCCAAATTGAATTTAACTTTATGAAGTTAATATCCCATAATTCGTTTCCATTCCAAATATTAAAAAAATCGTTTGTCATATACTTAACTGGTAATCTGTTACTTACAGAAATTATTTTTTTTGGTAATTCATCGAAACGAATAAAGACTCCGATAAACATATAAGCAAGAAACATGACAATCATTCCAAGTGGCATCAAAATACGAGTGTTTGCAACAATCAATGCCAATAGTAAGCCTAGTAAAAACAGTACTAGTACACAATATATAATTTGAATTAGAAATGTTAATAAATAGCCTAAAGTGGGAATTGATAAATTGAAAAAGAGTCGTGCAATTACGATATTTAAAAGGATACTCAACATTGCTAAAATTAAATAAGAGACTAAATCAGAAAAAACAATTTTCCTCACATTTACGCCTAAATACTGTAATCGTTCAAATACTTTACTCTCTATACTTTCTGATATCCAAATTGGAAAACTAATTAAGGCTAGAGGAAGTAGTCCGATGCTGGTACTTACAAGAAAATATTTATCTATAAAATGAAGTCCATGACCTATCGGAAAATTCCCATATGATATAATCATTATAATCATCATAATGATTGGAAATACCAATGAAAAAAAGATCGCGATTGGAACTCTAAATTGCATTTTTAGACTTTGCATCAAATTTTTCATGTGTCTTGCCCTCCAATGCCAATAAATATGTGGTATAGACATTTCTTTTTTGAATCCTATAAGAGACATCTAGCTCCGATAATGTATCAGTAAGGTTTTTTTGCTGGTAAAAATTTTTTACAAAGAATCTGTTTGCAACATTTTGTATACCGGCAACTTTTTCTAGTAATTGTTGACTTAATCGTTTAGTGACAGTACTTTCTACTTCAATACATGAAAAATGAGGGTAGGTACGGTATAAATTTTCTAAGGATCCATTGTAAATTAACTCGCCGTCATCTAAAATCAATACCTTATTTGCCCAATTTTCAATTTCTTCAAAGTAATGTGTCACTTGAATGACAGTTGCATTTTTGATTTTTGTATGGACTAAATTTCTTAAACTTTCTCTTTTCTCATAATCTAAACCTGAAGTAAGCTCATCAAGAAAATATATATTTCTTTGTTGTGAAAGGACTAAACCAACAGTCAATCGCTGTTTCTCTCCAACCGATAAATCTTTGATAAATTTATTTTGTAAGTTCTCAAGGTTATAAGCATGACAAAATTGGGAGTAAGTATATGACTCATTCTTATGATTATTAAAAACTAAATTGATAAGTTCTTTCACTTTCATTAAGTCACTATACTCATTATTTTGAAAAACTATGCCAATATCAGCATTATTAAAGGTTTTATTGATGTTTCCAATGTATGGAACTCTTCCTAGGATTGCATTAATTAATGTCGTTTTACCAGCTCCGTTTTTCCCTAAAAGGGCAACCTTATCACCCCATTCAATGGATATAGATTGATCCTTGAAGTCTAATATCTTACGTTTTCCCAATGTTACTTGTAAATTTTCTATAAACAGTGCTGATTTCATATAGCACCTCCTAAAGAAGGCACCAACATTATGTTGATGCCCCCAAATCCAGAGAAACAGCCTAATTAATCGAGGTCAGTCGTAGACGCACAAGTACAACTACAAGAACACGAACAAGAGCAGGAACATGAACAACATCCACCGGCATACTGCATTACATTAGGATTCTGTGCAGCGGAATATCCGTTGGCATTCTGGTTTACAATACTCATAACGCTATCTCCTTCCTGATCAAGGTATTTGGATGATCTATTGATCACCCTTATAGTAGCACCGTACACAGCTTATGTAAACGATCTCACAAAAGAAATTTCGGCTATACACTAAATCTTGTTGATGGATTACCATAGTGGTGATTCGTTGACAGGATTTTTTGGTTTTGAGGGCACAAAAAAGGCCCCACCGGCCTTAAAATTCTGATCATTAACTACCACGCAAATTTCAGAAAGTAAGAGGTGTGACCTTGTGACTGATTATATTAAAAATATCCTTCAAATTAAAGACCCCAATCTTCATTTCACAGACGTTGTCTTTGAAAATAATGACGGATGGGAGACGCAGGTCTTCATTGGGACGGTCTCGCTTAAATTCGATCGGTGCCCACATTGCGGCTTTGCGGATACCTTCATTAAGAATGGCCATTCTTACCAAACCATTAAGTACCTCTCAATTAATGAAGGTTGTCCCACTATGTTGCGGATCGGTAAGCAACGCCTGAGATGTAAGAATTGCCAAGATTCGTTCATGGCGAAGACCAACGTCGTTGATAAATACTGTTCCATTGCCAAAGCAGTTAAACACAAGGCACTTACGATGCTTGAAAGTAATGTCTCTCAAAAGGACGTGTCTAAGTTTACCGGTGTGTCATCTAGTACCATTGGCCGCCTCCTAGACAGTGATCAAGCGCTCCTTCGCTTTAATAGTCGCACTTTACCCACTAATATTGCCATTGATGAGTTCCGTGGTCCGCAGGGGAAGTATTGCTTCATTATCGTTGATAATGATACCTCACAAATCTACCAAATTCTCCCTGATCGGCTTAAGAGTAGTATTACGCATTACTTTGATCGATTCTCGCTAAAAGAGCGCAAACGAGTCAAATCAGTCTCGACAGACTTAAACAGTTACTATCAAGGCCTTGTGCGCCGCTACTTCCCAAACGCAAAGCTGGTTGTGGATCGATTCCACATCGTTTCAATGCTTATGCGGGCGTTTAACCAAGTGCGGGTCGCAGTAATGAAGCAATTCGACCCTAATACGCGTGAGTATCGGGCATTGAAGAATTCGTGGCGACTGTACTTACTTAAAAGCACATCGCTTAACTACACTAAGGAGTACTATGATCGCCACTTACGACAAAAGGTAACGATGGCCGAACGGGTGGGAATTGGCCTGGACCTTGATCCCCAGTTAGCGGCCGGTTATGAACTCTTACAGGGCGCCATGACCGCTCTTGAAGAGCACGATGTTGACCAATTAATGGACCTCTTGTTCACCAAATGGGACGTGCCAGCGCCGTTCCAAACGGTTCTTAAGACCCTCCGTAAGAACAGCGAAGGAGTGTACAACGCAACCGTATTACCGTACTCCAACGGTCGGGTTGAGGGGATCAACCGCATGATCAAGTTAATTCAACGGACGGCATATGGCTTTACTAACTTTGGTCATTTCATCGCCCGGATCCGATTGCATCAAATGGGAACGGAAGCAGAAAAAAGGCGGCGCCAGGTGCAAGCACCGGCCGCCGCCTAAAATGACCCATCAACAGGATTTGACAAAGAGCCGAAATTTCAAAAATTTTTCCTTGTTCTGTGTTGTTCACTTATTATGTGATATTTGTTATAAATCAATTTTTCCCCAGTTTACAATTCAAGTGCAACACCTTAGCGACTAGACCAAAAAGGCCATGAAGACCTATTCTTGTTAGTGCAACCAGACAAGAAAGCAGGAATCTTTATGACCCACTCTCAGATTAACACTCACAAGCACTACCAACAACTCAGTCTTAGCGACCGTGCTACAATTCAGGCCCTTCGGGCTACTGGTGACACCGCGACCGTGATTGCACAGAAGCTTCATCGCAGTAAAGCGACAATCTCACGGGAAATCACGCGTGGATCTGTAACTCAGCTCGACTCGAAGCGTCACTCGCATCAAGTCTATCTTGCGGAAACTGCCCAAGACATACACGACCGCAAACGCGACAGAACCGGACACCACGCCTTTCTCAAAACCGGCCGTGCGTTCTTCAAAGCTCTCACCAAGGAGCTTACCCGCAAGCCTCGCGTGCACAGCGTTGATAGTTTCGTACACCTCTATCGCGACCAGGGTAAGTCTTGCCCTTCAACGACTACCGTGTACCGCTACATCGATGCCGGGCTGCTTGAACTAGACAACATGACACTCCCCAAGAAGCTCCGACGCCGCGTCAAAGGCTATAAGAACGCCCACAAACGCAAGAACAAGAAGATATACGGCGACTCAATCGAGCTGCGTCCTGCGGCCGTGAATGACCGTACAGGCGTGGGACATTGGGAAGGCGACTTGGTCAAAGGTATTCGTTCGGCTGATGAGCCAGCGCTGATGACGCTCACAGAACGGTACAGCCGAACTGAAATCATCGTTAAGATACCTGACTATCATGCGGACACCTGCCTTAAAGCCTTGCAGGACACGATCAACGATTACGGTGCCAAGGAGTTTGAGAGTATCACGTTTGACAATGGTTCCGAGTTCGCCAAGCTGTCGGAGATCGTTGGAACCCAGATCTATTTTGCTCATCCATACTCGCCTTGGGAGCGCGGCACTAACGAGAACACCAACGGACTACTCAGGGAGTACTTCCCAAAGGGAAAGTCTCTCAGGGACGTTACGCTGGTTGAGATCCAAGCAGTCCAATCAGCA
>CABQSN010000079.1:0-7965 GCA_902466845.1 uncultured Haemophilus sp. | reverse complement strand
CTAGTGCTGTAGCCTTTATGTTCCCCATGTCTATTGCGATGGCCGCAACCATTTTAGTGGCACAAGAGCTCGGTAATCATGCGCCACAAAAAGCCAAAATCATGGCTCACGCCGCTATTATTCTTGGTTTGATCGCGGCAAGTGTATTGGCTTTGGTAATTTGGGTATTTAGTGCAGAAATCGCTGCATTAATTGTGGGTGATAATGCCACCGTTATTGCTCTTTCAGGCAGCTTATTAGCAATGGCGGCGATTTATCAGTTTTCAGATTCAGTGCAAGTCGTCGTGAGCGGTATTTTACGTGGCTATAAAGACACTAAAATTATCCTTTATATCACGTTACTTGCCTATTGGGGCGTGGGTATCCCCGTTGGGTATATTCTTTCCCGCACGGATTGGATTGTTCCAAGCATCGGCGCAAAAGGTTTCTGGGTTGCATTTATCATTGCATTAACCATTGCCGCCGCTTTACTCTTTATACGTATGCGAAAAATCCAATCACAACCTGATGAAACCATTATTCAACAGTTAGAAAGATTGAAGTAGTTAAAGTAAAAAGTGCGGTCAAAATTGACCGCACTTTGATCTTTTACATTACCACCACATCAAACTGTTCTTGGTTGTAGTATTGTTCTGTTTTGACTTGAACCTGTTTGCTGATGAACATCTCAATCTCTGGCAATAAACCGTGCGATTCTTCTTTGATTAAGTAATCTGCCACGGCTGGAGAGGCATAAACCACAAATTGTTCACTCGAGAATAAGTGGTTAACGCGAATGATCTCTCGCATAATTTCATAGCATACCGTTTCGACGGTTTTCACGCGTCCACGACCTTGGCAAGTTGGGCATTCATCACATAAGACATGCTCTAAACTTTCGCGTGTGCGTTTACGGGTCATTTCCACTAAACCAAGTTGAGTAAAACCATTCACATTCGTTTTTACGCGATCTTTTGATAGGGCTTCCTCCAAGGATTCAATCACGCGATTGCGATGCTCATCGGTTTGCATATCAATAAAATCAATAATGATAATACCGCCTAAATTACGCAGTTGTAACTGCTGAGCAATGGCTTTAGTGGCTTCAATATTGGTGTTAAAAATTGTTTCATCTAAATTTCGATGACCAACGAATGCGCCCGTATTGATATCAATGGTCGTCATGGCTTCGGTTTGCTCAATAATGAGATAGCCGCCCGATTTTAAATTCACGCGTTTTTCAAGTGCATTTTGAATACCACGTTCTACACCATAAATATCAAAAATCGGCTGACTGCCCGTATAAAGCATTAATTTTTCACTTAATTCCGGCATAAATTCATCGGTAAATTCTTTCACTTCGTTAAAACAAAGTTTGGAATCAATATGAATTTTCTCTAAATTAGCACCGATAAAATCACGCAAAATACGTTGCGGCAATGCGGGTTCACCATAAATTTTAGAACGGGTTGGATATTTGCCTTTACGCTCAAGCACTTTACGCCATAAACGTTTTAAAAATTCCGCATCTTGGCGCAATTCTTCTTCCGTTGCCCCTTCGGTAGCAGTACGAATAATAAAGCCACCTAACTCATCACAAAAAGGCTCAACCAGTGCTTTTAATCTTGCGCGCTCTTCTTCGCTTTCAATACGTTGTGACACACCAACATGACTATTTTCCGGCATAAAGACAAGATAACGAGAAGGCAATGTAATATCTGTGGTTAATCTTGCACCTTTGGTACCCAAAGGATCTTTTACCACTTGTACTACGATATCCTGTCCTTCGCGTACGAGTTCAGAAATACTTTTTGCACGGAATTGCTTTTGTTCGTTCACATCTACACACTCGGTATGTGAAACAATATCGGAAGCATGCAAAAATGCTGCTTTTTCTAAACCGATATCCACAAATGCAGACTGCATCCCTGGTAAAACACGGGTTACTCGCCCTTTATAAATATTCCCCACGATGCCACGTTTGGCTTGACGTTCAATATGAACTTCTTTTAAAACGCCCGTTTCCACCAACGCAACGCGGGTTTCATTGGGCGTAACATTCATTAATAATTCAACAGAATTCATTTTTTCGACCTTAGTTTTAATGGTATAAGTCTATCGAAAAGGAAAATAGAATAATAGTCCTAAATAAGGTAAAATGTGACCTTTCTCAAATTTTCACGACTTATTTTGGGGTATTTAATGTTTGGTTTAGACCCAACACTTATTACTTTTAGTATTTATATTTTCGGCATGATTTTAATCGGTGTCCTTGCCTATTATTATACAAACAACTTATCCGATTATATTTTAGGCGGCCGTAAACTCGGAAGTTTTGTGACAGCCATGTCTGCTGGCGCATCTGATATGTCAGGCTGGCTATTGATGGGCTTGCCAGGTGCGGTATATGTATCTGGTTTAGTAGAAGGTTGGATCGCCATTGGTTTAATCCTTGGGGCTTATTTTAACTGGTTGCTCGTAGCTGGTCGTTTACGGATCTATACCGAATTTAACAACAATGCACTCACATTACCGGAATATTTCCACCATCGCTTTGGCACATCACATAATCTCTTAAAAATTGTGTCTGCATCAATCATCTTAGTATTCTTCACGATTTATTGTGCTTCAGGTGTGGTTGCGGGTGCTAAATTATTCCAAAACCTATTCTCAGTGGACTACTCCACCGCCATTTGGTACGGCGCATTAGCGACGATTATTTATACCTTTATCGGTGGATTTTTAGCCGTAAGCTGGACGGATACCATTCAAGCTACATTAATGATTTTTGCACTGATTTTAACGCCTCTCTTTATCTTTTTAAGTTTGGGTGATGCATCACAATTTACTGAAGTGCTACATCAAGCAGAAATCGCAGCAAATAAAGACTTTACTGATTTATTTAGTTCTACTACACCATTAGGTTTATTAAGTTTAGCGGCTTGGGGCTTAGGTTATTTTGGTCAACCGCATATCCTTGCGCGTTTTATGGCGGCTTATTCGGTGAAATCATTAATTAAAGCACGCCGCATCAGTATGACATGGATGGTGATTTGTCTTGCCGGTGCAATTGGTATTGGCTTCTTCGGTATTCCTTATTTCTTTGCTAACCCCAATGTAGCTGGCGTGGTAAATAATGAACCAGAACAAGTCTTTATTGAACTGGCTAAATTGCTCTTTAATCCATGGATTGCCGGTATTCTGCTTTCTGCAATTTTGGCAGCGGTAATGAGTACACTTTCTGCACAATTATTAATTTCTTCAAGCTCTATCACTGAAGATTTTTATAAAGGGTTTATTCGTCCAAAAGCTTCTGAAAAAGAATTAGTTTGGCTAGGTCGTGCAATGGTTTTAGTTATCGCGGGCATTGCGATTTGGATTGCACAAGATGAAAACAGCAAAGTATTAAAACTCGTTGAATTTGCCTGGGCGGGCTTTGGTTCTGCATTTGGTCCTGTCGTGCTTTTCTCCTTATTCTGGAAACGTATGACTTCATCAGCGGCGATGGCGGGAATGGTTGTCGGCGCAGTGGTTGTCTTTGCTTGGAAATCGGTGATTCCTGAAACCAGTGAATGGTTTAATGTCTATGAAATGATCCCAGGATTCATCCTTGCTAGCCTGGCGATTATTGTGGTTTCTCTCCTTTCTGCAGAACCTGAAAATGAAGTTAAAGAAACCTTTGAGAAAGCCGAAAAAGCCTATAAGGAAGCAAAATAATGATTGATTTTCGTCCTTTTTATCAACAAATTGCCACCACAAATTTATCTGCTTGGCTAGAAACATTGCCTTTGCAGTTAAAAGAATGGGAAAAACAAACTCATGGTGATTATGCCAAATGGTCAAAAATCGTGGACTTTCTCCCTGATTTACAGGCAGACACTATCGATTTAAAAAATGCGGTGAAATCTGACCGCACTTCCCCACTTTCAGAGGGCGAAAAACAACGCATTATCCATCATTTGAAGCAATTGATGCCATGGCGAAAAGGACCTTATCATTTATTTGATATTCACGTGGATTGCGAATGGCGTTCTGATTTCAAATGGGATCGTGTTTTGCCTCATCTTGCCCCATTAAAAGATCGTACCATTTTAGATGTGGGCTGCGGTAGCGGCTACCATATGTGGCGAATGGTTGGTGAAGGTGCAAAAATGGTGGTGGGTATTGATCCAACCGAACTTTTCCTTTGCCAATTTGAAGCCGTTCGAAAATTATTAAATAACGATCGTCGAGCTAACTTAATCCCATTAGGTATTGAAGAAATGCAACCACTTGCGGCATTTGATACCGTATTCTCAATGGGTGTGCTTTATCATCGTAAATCACCGCTTGATCATCTCACTCAACTAAAAAATCAATTAGTAAAAGGTGGCGAATTGGTGTTAGAAACCTTAGTGGTTGATGGTGATGCCAATACGGTCTTAGTGCCTTCAGATCGCTATGCAAAAATGAAGAACGTGTATTTTATTCCTTCCGTTGCAGCTCTCATTAATTGGTTGGAAAAAGTCGGCTTTACTAATGTGCGTTGTGTGGATGTCGCCACCACAACATTAGAAGAACAGCGTAAAACGGATTGGTTAGAAAATGAAAGTTTGATTGATTTCTTAGATCCAAACGATCACAGTAAAACCATCGAAGGCTATCAAGCCCCAACTCGTGCAGTGATTTTAGCCAATAAATAATTGCTTAAATAAAAGAGCGATCAAAAAATTCAATGTTTTTTGACCGCTCTTTGCTTTTCTATTTTAAGGCAATATGCACCGTAATCTCTTCACGATCGTGATACAAATGCTTCGCCTGAATATCAAATTCCAGTTCTTTTTCTGCTAACATCACCGCAAGATTTTCTAAGCACAACATCACTTCTTGATAGCGCTTTTTCATTGGTAATTTCAAATTGAAAATGGTTTCTCGGCACCAGCCGTTAATCAACCATTTTCCAATTAAATTCGCAATTCGACTTGGTTGCTCCACCATATCACACACAAGCCAATCAATATGCTTACGTTTTGGTGGTTGGAATTTAAACCCATCTTCCGGACAGTGCTCAATTCTGCCGGTATCATGCAAACTTGCCGCCATTTTGCCGTGATCAACCGCATACACAAATAAACCACGTTTCACTAATTGATAGGTCCAGCCGCCAGGGCAAGCACCGAGATCGACGCCAACCATATTTTCATTTAAGCGTTTACTTTCTTCATTTCGAGGAATAAAGGTTAAAATCGCTTCTTCCAATTTTAAAGTTGAACGGCTTGGTGCATCCGCTGGGAATTTTAAACGTGGGATTCCCATAAAGTGGGTGGAATTATTACCAAGATAGGAATACCCCACATAGCAACAATTCGGCTGAGTGAAAAAACAATGTAAAATCTGACCGCGCTTTGCATTCGGTTTGCCTTGTAACCAACCTTTCTTTTTCAATGCTTGGCGCAACGGCACGGTAAATTTTCGGCAAAATGTCGAAAGCTCTTTGGCTTCATTCGTATCTGCTGTTTCAACAAATAGCTCTACCGCTTGCTTAAGATTAATGTCTTCTGCAATGCGTTCATATTGAGCCAGAATTGGCGAAATACGATCTTTAGGATCCAGATTTTCTAAGAGATCTGACACAACGATCATTTGACGTGCAAAAATCAAACGATTAAAAGGGATTTCTCGCGCTAAACGATCTGCATCACCTGGTTGATAGCATTCAAAAATGACATAGCCGCTGTTTTCTACCACGCGAGCAAAACCAAATACACCACGCTCAGAAGCTCGGTCGGTAATTTCTGCGGCGACTTCTTTTTCAAAGCCAATTCGACAATATAAGGCTAATTTATTCATATTTTCCCTAATTTTATTGAATCTTTAATCCATGTTCTAAAGGCTTGAATCTGTTCATCATCTAAACGATCTAAATGATTGACTACATAGAATGATTTCGGATCCCGTAATTCGGTTGGTAACACAATTTGCAGATGACCATTTTCAATTTCTTGCTGAGCCAAAATACGATTAGCCAGCACGATACCCTGACCATGAACGGCAGCTTGTAATGCCATAAAGGTATGGCTAAATAACGGACCTTGCTGAATATTCAAATCATCTAATTTGAGATAATCTGCCATCGCTTGCCAGTTATCTCGAGTATGTGTGTGAATCAGCGTGTGCTTTTTCAAATCATCTGGACGGCGAACGGGAATTTTCTCAAGCAATGCAGGCGCAGCCAGAATCACAAGGTTTTCTTCACCTAACCGATCGACTTGTAAATTTTCCCAATCACCTTTGCCATAATAAATGGCAATATCAATTTCTTTATTTAATAAACCTTCATCTTGATCCACGCCCTTCAAGCGTACTTCAATTTCAGGGTGTTGCTTATTAAAATCACTCAAATGTGGCACAAGCCATTGAATACCAAAGGTTTGTGGCACACTAATTGCCAAATGTGGCTCTTCTTTAAGTGTTAATAAACGTTCAGTCGCTTCATTTAATTTTCGCAAAACTTTGTTAATATCAACAAAATAGGCTTTCCCAAATTCCGTCAATTCGAGTGAACGATTTTTACGTATAAAAAGTTCGACACCTAAAAAATCTTCTAATAATTTTATTTGATGGCTCACTGCGGCTTGTGTCACAAAAAGTTCATCCGCAGCTTTTGTGAAGCTTAAATGTCGAGCAGCTGATTCGAAAGACTTCAATGAATTCAGGGGAGGCAAACGTTTATACATAATTCTTCCCAACGGCTAAATTTTAGTTTATAATGATTAAGATCTAATTCGGATTAGTTTTTTTTATGCGTCAAATAAAAAAACATCATTTGTCCTTCCATCACCTTCTATCTACAATACATCCATACTTAATGATTGGTAATTCCTTACAAGTTAATGAGTTTCAGACTTAAGTATGATGTTGTGTTTGCATATAGTTCGGTTCTCCGAACTGGAGTAACAATTAAGTTACTCATTTACTTCCTGTATATATTAAACCATTCTGGTTAAGCGCTGCTCGTTTCGAGCGGCGTTTTTTTATTCCCGCATTCTAACATAAGCAAAATTTTATTTCCTGACCAACTTCACAAATTTAAAAATCCAATAAAAATTTTGAGAAATCACAATATTTTTGTGTTTAAAGGTTTTCATAGTAGCCGTTATGGTGTAGATTAACTGCATTTCCATTCATAAAATTATTTATACAAATTAAGGAAGCAAAATGAAAGACTTAGACTGGAACAATCTTGGATTTAGTTATATCAAAACAGATTACCGTTTCATCGCACATTGGAAAGATGGTAAATGGGATGAAGGGAAACTTACCACTGATAATATGCTACATATCCACGAAGGTTCAACGGCAATTCACTACGGTCAACAATGCTTTGAAGGCTTAAAAGCCTATCGTTGTAAAGATGGTTCAATCAACTTATTCCGTCCTGATCAAAATGCAAAACGCATGCAACATACCTCTGATCGCTTATTAATGCCACAAGTGCCAACAGAATTATTTATCCGTGCTTGTAAAGAAGTGGTGAAAGCAAACCAAGAATGGTTAGGTCCTTACGGCTCTGGCGCAACATTATATTTACGTCCATTCCTCTTTGGTACGGGGGCGAATATCGGCGTGAAAACCGCACCTGAATTTATTTTCTCTGTATTCTGCTGCCCTGTTGGCGCTTATTTCAAAGGTGGTTTAGCACCATCTAATTTCATTACGACTGATTACGACCGTGCTGCACCTATGGGTACAGGTGGTGTAAAAGTGGGTGGTAACTATGCGGCAAGTTTGCTTCCTCATGAACTAGCCTCAGAACAAGGTACACCAGAACGTAAATTTGCAGACGCGATTTACCTTGATCCTAAAACTCACACTAAAATTGAAGAAGTGGGTGCGGCAAACTTCTTTGGTATCACCAAAGATAATAAATTTATCACGCCAGCATCTGAATCCATTTTACCAAGTATCACAAAATACTCATTACTTCACATTGCAAAAGAACGTTTA
>CABQSN010000078.1:0-8022 GCA_902466845.1 uncultured Haemophilus sp. | reverse complement strand
ACAGGTACGAGTGATTTTAACACTCAATTAGCCTTTACAAACTCAGAATTAATCGAAGGGAAATTTGATTTTAATGCGCGTGATGGCGAGCTTTTAGGATTGAATTTATTAGATATGGCGGCACAGTATTTACCAATTAATTACAACAGCGATTTAACCTCAAGCAGAAATATGAATACGTCTTATGAGCGTTTAGAATCACGTCTTTCATTCGAAAATCACTTGCTTAAAGTCGATAAAATGAACTTAAAAACAACCGCACTTTTAGCGGAAGGTTCTGGAGCCATTGATTTAGATAATGTACAATGCGATGTCAATTTAACCTTAAGATCCACTAACGAAAAATACAAAAAATTGGCATTGCCAATTCGCTTTTTCGATAGTTGCTACTCTCCACAATATAAGGTCAATATTGACCAAAACTTTCGTCATCAATTAAAAGAATTAATTAAAGAGAAATTAAAATAATGTCCTTTTATCAGAAAGCAGAAAGAACCCAATATTGGCGCGTAGTCATCATGGCTTGCGCCGCTTTTATTTTTAATACCACAGAATTTGTGCCCGTTGCGTTACTCACCGATATCGGACAAAGCTTTAATATGCAAAGCTCCGATGTGGGTTTAATGATGACCGTTTATGCTTGGACGGTTATGATTATGTCTTTACCCGCCATGCTCGCGACAGGCGATATGGAACGTAAGGGCTTATTGCTGAAACTTTTTGTGATTTTTATCATCGGCCATATTATCTCGGTCATTGCGTGGAATTATTGGATTCTTCTCATTGCTCGTATGTGTATTGCGGTAGCGCATTCACTCTTCTGGGCAATTACCGCATCATTAGTGATGCGAGTGGCACCGAAGAATAAGAAAACACAAGCAATTGGTATGCTTGCTATCGGTACATCCCTTGCGACTATTTTGGGCTTACCATTAGGCCGTTTAGTCGGTCAATTAGTTGGCTGGCGTATTACTTTTGCAATCATTGCCGCATTAGCTTTGGTTGTGATGGTATTCATTATGCGTTTATTACCAAATCTACCAAGTAAAAATGCAGGCTCGTTATCTAGTCTGCCGATTTTAGCAAAACGTCCATTACTGATTGGACTTTATGCCACAACGGTAATCATTGTTTCAGCACACTTTACCGCTTATACCTACATTGAACCCTTTATGGTTCAAATCGGCGAACTCGATCCAAATCTTGCAACGATAATTTTGTTAGTTTTTGGGCTTTCTGGCATCACCGCGAGTGTGATCTTTAACCGCTTATACCGTTTTGGTCCAACCCAATTTATCAGTACGGCAATGATTTTATTGGCAGTCTCTTTAGCATTTATGCTTGTTTCTGCAAGTTATACCGCCACCATGTTTACCCTTGCTTTTATTTGGGGTATTGGCATCTCTTGTATTGGACTGGCATTACAAATGCGCGTACTACAACTTGCACCAGATGCAACAGACGTAGCAAGTGCCATTTATTCCGGTATTTTCAATGCGGGTATTGGTGCAGGTGCACTGTTTGGTAACCAAATCGCTCGCCATATTGGTCTTGAATATATTGGCTTTAGTGGTGCAGCATTAGGGATTATTGCAATCGGCATCTTTGTCTTCTTCAATTTCCGCTATCGTACTCAAAACGTCTAAAAAAATGACCGCACTTTATCAACAAGTGCGGTCATTTTCTTTTCTCTTTCTAATCGAGATGGAAACAAGCAATTAACTTACCATCAGGATATTTTTCCAATTTAGGCTGTTCATTTCGACATTTATCGGTCGCTTTCCAACAACGTGGATTAAATGCACAACCTTTTGGTGGATTAATCGGGCTTGGTAATTCTCCCTTTAATTTAATCCGCTGACGACGTAATTCAGGCGATAATCTTGGTGTCGCTGAAAGTAAAGCTTGTGTATAGGGATGCTGAGGATTAGTAAAGATCTGCGCTTTTGTGCCCATTTCAACACAGCGGCCTAAATACATCACTATTACCTCATCAGCAATATGCTCAACCACCGAAAGATCATGGGAAATAAACACATAAGATAAACCAAGCTCAGCTTGCAAATCCATCATCAAATTTAGCACTTGTGCACGAACGGACACGTCTAACGCAGAAACCGGTTCATCCGCTACAACCACATCAGGATCAAGCATTAAACCACGAGCAATCGCTATACGCTGACGTTGTCCACCTGAAAACATATGTGGATAGCGATTATAAAACTCTTCACGCAACCCCACTTTTGCCATCATGGATAACACTTTTTCTTTGCGTTCTTTTGCCGATAGATTGGTATTAATGACTAAAGGTTCTTCCAAAATTGTGCCGATTTTCTTACGCGGATTCAGTGAGGCATAAGGGTTTTGAAACACGATTTGGATTTTCTGACGACGCAATGCTTTCGTTTCGTGATCATTCTCTAAGAAATTTTGCCCGTTGTAATACAACTCACCTTCTGTCGGTTCTTCTATCATCGTCAAAAGACGACCAAGCGTCGATTTACCACAACCTGACTCACCCACTACAGCGAGGGTTTTACCTCGCTCTAAGGAAAAAGACACGCCATCTAATGCTTTTACTTGCTGTGTTTTTGCAAACATCCCTTTTTTTACAGGATAATATTTTTTCAGCCCAATAGCATTGAGCAATGGTGCATTTTCTTGTGCGACATCAGACATTGCTAGGTTCTCCTTGGGCATTTAATGGGGTGTGACATTTTACTTGTCGATTTCCTACTTGGCGTAATTCAGGTTCCACATTTCGGCAAAGATCAGTCGCATACGGACAACGTGGATTCAGCAAACAACCTTGTGGGCGATCATATTTACCTGGCACCACGCCGGGTAAAGATTGCAAACGAGATTTACCTTCTGCGAACTCAGGTAAAGAACGCAATAACGCTTGAGTGTAAGGATGTTTGGGGTCACGGAAAATATCTTCTGCTCGTCCTTCTTCCACTACTTGTCCTGCATACATCACAATAATACGATGCGCCGCTTCTGCGACTAACGCAAGATCATGCGTGATCAGAATCAACGACATGCATTCTTTTTGCTGTAACTCAAGCAACAAATCTACAATTTGAGCTTGAATGGTCACATCCAGTGCGGTGGTTGGTTCATCTGCAATGAGCAATCTCGGTTTACATGCAATGGCCATAGCAATCATAACGCGTTGGCTCATCCCGCCAGAAAGCTGATGCGGATAAACATCAATACGTGATTCAGGATCAGGAATACCGACTAAGCGTAATAGCTCTAAGGTGCGCTCACGACGTTCTTTTTTACTACCACCTTGATGCGCCTTAATCGCTTCCATAATTTGGAAACCCACCGTATAAGCCGGATTTAAGCTTGTCATTGGGTCTTGGAAGATCATAGCAATATCGGCCCCAACTAATTCCCGCTTTTCTTTTGCCGGTAAGCTTAAGAGATCTTTCCCTTCAAATTCTAGGCCTTTCGCTGAAACACGCCCTGGAAAATCAATCAAGCCCATCACTGCAAGGGAACTCACTGATTTCCCCGAACCAGACTCCCCAACAATACCTAATACTTCGCCTTGATTGATTTGGTAGCTAATACGATCCACCGCTTTAAAAGGTGCTTTTTCATCACCAAAGTGAACAGAAAGCTCTTTTACATCTAATAATGCCATTCTGCCCCCTATTGTTTTAATTTTGGATCGAGTGCATCACGCAACCCGTCACCCATTAAGTTAAATGCTAAAACAAGCGATAAAATCACTAAACCTGGAATAGTAACCAACCAGTTTGCAGCCTGCATAAAGCTACGTGATTCAGATAACATAGTACCCAATTCTGGTGTTGGTGGTTTTGCGCCGATACCTAAGAAACCTAAAGTCGCTAATTCTAAAATCGCATTAGAAATCCCCATCGTCATTTGTACGATAAGCGGTGCAAGGCAATTCGGTAAAATCACAATAAACATTAAACGTAATACGCTTGCTCCCGCCACTCGTGAAGAGGTGACATAATCTCTGTTTTTCTCATTTAATACCGCCGCACGTGTTAAACGCACATAACTTGGAATGGATACCACGGCAATCGCCAACGTCGCATTCGTTAAAGAAGGCTCCAAAATTGATACCACCACAATGGTTAAAAGCAAGTTTGGGATAGCCAACATAATGTCAATAAAACGAACAATTAATATATCTAATGCCCCGCCATAATAGCCGGCAAGCAAGCCAAGACTTGTCCCTAACATGCAAGATAAAATCACAATAATGAAACCCGCAAAAACAGAAATACGTGTACCATAAATAATACGAGAAAGAATATCTCGGCCAATGTCATCTGTACCCAGTAAATAAGCAGAATTACCGCCCTCATACCAAGCAGGTGGTAGCAATAAAGCTGAACGATTTTGTTCGATAGGATCAAAAGGTGCTATCCAAGGAGCAAAAATACTGATTAATGCCACAGCAAGGATAAAAGTGAGCCCAATCACCGCCCCTTTATTTTGTTTGAAATAAAACCAAAACTCCTGCAACGGTGTGCGCGGTGCGAAGGTTTCAATAGGTAAAGTTTGTTCCGTCATTAATAAGGCTCCTTATTGATGGCGAATACGTGGGTTTACCACGCCATAAAGTAAATCGATCGTCAAATTCACTACAATAATAATTGTAGCAATAATCAACACGGCGCCTTGTAAGACGGGATAATCGCGATTGGTAATAGCATCAATAATCCATTTACCAATACCCGGCCATGAGAAAATTGTTTCGGTTAAAACTGCACCAGATAATAATTGTCCTACAATCAAGCCCACAACGGTCACAACGGGGATAAGCGCATTACGTAGCGCATGTACAATCACAATTCGGGTATAACTTAAGCCTTTGGCTTTTGCAGTACGAATATAATCTTCCCCTAACACTTCCAACATTGAAGAACGTGTCATTCGAGTAATTACTGCAAGAGGAATCGTGCCTAATACAATAGCAGGTAGAATCAATGACTTAACTGCATTTTCAAAAGCACCTGGCACACCTGAAAGCCAAGTATCGATTAACATAAAACCGGTTGGTGTATCGATCCAGAAACTATCTTCTAAACGTCCCCCTTGTGGCAAATCAAACCAAGGTGAAACATATAAAATCAAAATTAATCCCCACCAGAAAATTGGCATGGAATAACCCGTTAAGGACATCGCTGTTACGGTATGAGAAATCCAACTATCTTTCTTGACGGCCGCAATCGTTCCGAGCGTAATACCGGCAATTAACGACCAAAATAGCGCAAAGAAAGCTAATTCAAACGTGGCAGGGAAAAGTGTGAAAAACTCAGTCAGAACAGGTTGTCGAGTGCGGAATGATTCACCGAAATCGCCTTGTATTACATTACCAATATAATTGAAATATTGCTGATACAACGGTAAATCGAGACCAAGTTGCTTCATCATTTGTTGATGAACTTCGGGTGTTAAACCTCGCTCTCCCATCATAATCTCCACAGGATCGCCCGGAATAAAATGAATGAGAGCAAAAGTCACAAAAGTAATGGCGATAAAGGTAGGAATCACCATTAAAATACGTTTTAAAATAAATTTAAACATCTACTTCCCACATAATAAAAGTGCAGTCGTTTCTTCGAACGTTTTCGCACTGGCATATTGAATATGAACACTAATATTCATACTCGTTGCAATAAAATCCTCCCGATTCTACCGCACTTTTTCTAATTTTGCCAAATGCGCAATCAGCCACTTAATGCCTTGAGCTTGGAAAGCAATTTGTAAACGGGTGTTATTATCTGAGCCTTCAACGTTTATAACTGTGCCAAAACCAAACTTTTCATGTTTCACTTTTTGCCCCATTTTCCATTCATTTTCTGGCAAACTCGTGCTTAAACTCCCTACTTTCGCTTGGTTTAATGCTCGAGTCACCGTTCCGCGCAAACGGATTTCTTGAATACACTCTGATGGCAATTCTGTGATAAATCGCGAAGGCAAATGGCGTTCTTCTTTCGTATAAACACGACGGCTTTCCGCATAACAAATGGTGAGTTTTTGCTTAGCTCGTGTAATGCCCACATAAGCAAGACGACGTTCCTCCTCTAAACGACCAGGCTCTTCAAATGAACGGAAACTTGGGAATACGCCCTCTTCTACCCCCACCATAAATACGCGTGGAAATTCCAAGCCTTTTGCAGAGTGTAAGGTCATCATTTCTACACAAGATTGATGCGGCGAAGCCTGCTCTTCTCCCGCTTCTAAAGAAGCATGAGTTAAAAAGGCGGTAAGATCGGTCATATCCTCTGCTTCATCAGGTTTGATAAATTCTCGGGTTGCCGTCACCAATTCTTCTAAGTTTTCAATACGCACTTCACCTTTCTCACCTTTTTCCTGTTTATACATATCGTATAAGCCAGAATGTTTAATCACAAAATCAGTTTGTGCAAATAATGGCATTTCGGCTGTATCCACCTGTAAAGAATTAATCAATTCTTGAAAACGCAGTAATGCAGTTGAAGCTCGCCCCGTTAGCATATTTTCTTGTGTGGCTACTTGAACAGCTTGCCATAAGGTAATTTGACGTTCTCGGGTTAAATTTCGTAACACATCTAAAGTACGATCGCCAATACCACGCGTAGGCGTATTAATCACACGTTCAAACGCGGCATCATCTTGACGATTATTAATTAAACGTAAATATGCCAACGCATCTTTAATTTCTTGGCGTTCGAAGAATCGCATTCCACCGTAAATACGATAAGGAATTTGACAACGAATCAACGCTTCTTCAATAACACGAGATTGGCTATTACTACGATATAAAACAGCACAATCATCTAATTTTCCACCGTCATCTACCCAGTTTTGGATTTGAGATGCCACGAATTTTGCTTCATCTAACTCATTAAACGCCGCATAAATGCCCACTGGCTCGCCCATTTCACCGTCGGTCCATAAATTCTTACCGAGGCGATCACTATTATTCGAAATAAGTTGGTTGGCACTTTTCAGAATATTGCCGGTAGAACGATAGTTTTGCTCCAAACGAATAGTTTCAGCGTTGAAATCTTTTAGGAATTTTTGAATATTTTCGACTTGTGCACCACGCCAACCATAAATGGATTGGTCATCATCGCCCACAATCATCACTTTGCCCGTATTACCGGCAAGAATTTTGATCCAGGCATATTGGATTTTATTGGTATCTTGAAACTCATCCACCAAAATATGCTGAAAACGTTGCTGATAAATACCAAGTTACTCGTCAAGATATGGACGAATTTGCTCGTGATTCTCATGCTAAGGCTTATGCTGCTCAAGAGAATAATTGGTTTGAAGAGGAGTATACCCCTGTTAAGTTAAACGAGAAAGTTCTTGACCATGATGAGACAATTCGACCAGATACTAGTTTAGATGCTTTGGGACAACTTAAACCTGTATTTAAAGAAAATGGCCGTGTTACAGCCGGAAACTCATCCCCATTAACTGACGGAGCAAGCATGGTACTTCTTGCCAACCAACAAAAGTTAGATGATTTGGATTTAACGCCATTAGCTTATTTAGGTGCTTATGCGGAAATTGGCTGTGATCCTGCTTATATGGGGTATGCACCATATTTTGCAATTAAAAAATTGCTAAAAGAAACCAACAGTAC
Source organism: uncultured Haemophilus sp. (assembly GCA_902466845.1). Classification (GTDB taxonomy): domain Bacteria; phylum Pseudomonadota; class Gammaproteobacteria; order Enterobacterales; family Pasteurellaceae; genus Haemophilus_D. Next base: position 392 of record CABQSN010000078.1, on the reverse strand, counting down.
AATTGATGATTATGATTTAGTCGAAATTAATGAAGCATTTGCGGCGCAAGCTTATGCAGTAGCTCGTGATTTGGACATTCCAAAAGAAAAACTAAATATTGCTGGCGGAGCAATCAGTTTAGGCCATCCGTTAGGTGCGACAGGTACGCGTTTAGTAATAAGTGCAGTAAATAGTTTGCTTAAGATCAATGGTCGAAGAGCAATTGTTTCTTTATGTATTGGTGGCGGTCAAGGAATTGCATATGAAATCAGAAGAATTATCTAAAAAGAAATTTTATCAGTGGTTGCCGGAAGAGAGAAGAAACTTTCTTGAGGAAAAAGGGATCGAATTAAGCAACATAGATTCTGATACTTTAACAAGATTGAATACACTTAGTGAAAATGTAATTGGT
>CABQSN010000077.1:0-8052 GCA_902466845.1 uncultured Haemophilus sp. | reverse complement strand
GTTAGCGGTTGCAACATCAAATATCGATGAAATCATTGACATCATCCGTCAATCGAAAGAGCGTAAAGAAGCGGCAGAAAAATTAATTTCTCGTCCTTGGAAACTGAATAACGAAATTTTAGGTTTGCTTGATGCAGCGGCACGTCCGGCTGAGTTAGCGGCTGAATTTGGTATTAAAGGTTCGGATTACTATCTTTCTCCAGAACAAGTTGATGCAATCTTAGAACTTCGCTTGCATCGTTTAACCGGTCTTGCTACCGAAGAAGTAATCAATGAATACAAAGAGTTATTGGTTAAAATTGCAGAACTTCTCCACATCATCAACAGCCCTGAGCGCTTGATGGAAGTAATTCGTGAAGAGCTTGAACAAGTACGTGCACAATTCGCCGATGAACGTCGTACTGAAATTACTGCAGCTTCTGGTGATATTGATTTAGAAGATTTAATTGCTCAAGAAGATGTAGTGGTGACCCTTTCTCACGAAGGTTATGTGAAATATCAACCGCTTACCGACTACGAAGCACAACGTCGTGGTGGTAAAGGTAAATCCGCAACGAAGATGAAAGATGAAGACTTCATCGAAAAACTCTTAGTGGCGAATACTCACGATACGATTCTCTGCTTCTCTAGCCGTGGTCGCTTATATTGGTTGAAAGTCTATCAATTACCACAAGCTAGCCGTGGTGCGCGTGGTCGTCCGATTGTAAATATTCTACCGTTACAAGAAAACGAGCGTATTACCGCAATCTTGCCAATCTCTGCTTATGAAGAAGATAAATTCGTCATCATGGCAACGGCCGGCGGTATTGTGAAGAAAATCGCGCTAACTGAATTCAGCCGTCCACGTTCAAGCGGTATTATCGCCTTGAACTTGCGTGATGAAGATGAATTAATTGGTGTGGATATCACTGATGGTTCTAACGAAATCATGTTGTTCTCTTCGCAAGGTCGCGTAGTACGTTTCGCTGAAAGCGCAGTACGTGCAATGGGTCGTTTAGCAACAGGTGTTCGCGGTATTAAACTTGCCCTCACCAATGACATCGCTGACGATGAAAGTGCGGTCGAAATTGAAGACGTTTCGGAGGATAGTGCAGAAGAAACACTCGATCTCAATATCGATAAAGTGGTTTCCTTAGTTGTGCCGAAAAATGACGGCGCAATCCTTACGGCGACGCAAAACGGTTACGGTAAACGCACACAATTAAGCGAATACCCAACCAAATCCCGTAATACCAAAGGGGTGATTTCGATTAAAGTGAGCGAACGTAATGGTAAAGTCGTTGCAGCGACTCAAGTAGAAGAAACCGACCAAATTATGCTTATTACTGATGCGGGTACCTTAGTGCGTACTCGTGTAAGTGAAGTCAGCATCGTTGGCCGTAACACCCAAGGGGTTCGTTTAATTCGCACCGCAGAAGATGAGCACGTAGTCAGTCTTGAACGTGTTTGTGATGTGGATGATGAAGATGAAGGCACTGAAGATGTAACTTCTGAAGAATAATTGAGCTTCCATTAAATAAAAGCCCTGCGTTTTGATTCGCGGGGCTTTTTTATTGTTATCTAAAAATCTCTTTTAGAGATCTATTCTATTGAGGAAAACTACTCACCTTCTTCTAACTCATCAGCCATTGCCGCAAGAATTTCACGGGTTAAATATGCTAATGAACGATAGAAAGGAAGTGTGGCATAAGTTTCCACTTGAGTTAAGAATTTCGCTGCACAAGGTAATAAGAAATCACCGAATAAATCTTGTTGAGCGGATAGCGATTCCGTGTTGTCTTCTAACCAAGAGGCTGTAAGCAATAACAAGGCGAAATGATCCACATTCTCTGCCTCTGGCACGTTACGAGCATGACGGAAATCCATAAAACGTTGCACATCTATATCATAACTTGAAATAGCTGTCGGCACGTTACCGTTTGGACCAAACAATTTTTGATATTCTTGATCAAGCAACGTTAAATCAATTTTCATCTGTAAATTATCAATGGCGGCTTCACTTTCTTTATCTGTAGAAAGTGCCCAAACTTGACTTACACCTTGTTGTTGCAGCCAATCAAATACTCCACTTAAAATTGGATCCGTAGGGCTGCGATAAAATAAATTGCCGAATAAGCGGCTAATTAAAGAGAAATTATTGACTTGAGTTTCTGACATCCGTTGCTTTCCTATAATTGTGCTCACTATTGAGCTAAAAGTGCGGTCAATTTTGCTGCTGTTTTTTCAGCAGCTTCATCAAGCATCGCTTGGCGGGCTGCATCATCGATAATGTGAATATCTCCGAACAGCGTGTAATCCACATTTTCAATACCGCAATAATTAAATAAACCATTGATCAAACAATGATTGAGGGATTTATCGACTCCGTATTCTTGATATTTTGCTACGCTACTCCCTATGGTAATAAATTGTTGCATCGCTTTATCTTGAAGCAGACCTTTGGATTCGCCATTTTCTGTTTTATAAGCAAAACCATGGCTTAATACACGATCCAAATAGCCTTTCAACATGGCGGGAAACCCCATCCACCATAAAGGATAAACCATCGTAATCAAATCAGCTTGGCGAATAAAATCATGTTCCTGCTGAATTTCCGCCGGGATAATCCCCTTATTGGCCGATTGTAATTCTTCAAAGGAAATAATCGGGTTAAATTTCATGGTGTAAAGATCACGCAAATGGGTTTCAACACCAAGCTGTTGGCTTGCTTTTACAATGCGATCCACGATGGCTCGACCAAAACTTTTTTGGCTATTGGGATGCGCAAAAATAATCAAATGATTCATTCTGTTACCTTTTTAACTAACAATGTAATACCATCAACGCGTTCTACCACCACAAGATCATTCACTGTCAAATGCTCGCCTTGAATACGCCATGTAGTATCGCCAAAAGCACCGCGACCAATCCCGTTAGAACCGATTTCTAATACCGTGCCTTTTTTACCTAACAAAGTATGATCCCGTTGGTTTAAGGTTGTACGTGATTGATCCTGATTATCTTTGCTATGTTGGTATTTCCACCAAAGCAGCGAGAGAATAATCGCTAAAATCGCATAAAAAACGGCTAACGCGGTTAAGGATAAACTCGGCACTAATGCCATTACGCCTGCCGCCACAATCGCAGCCAAGCCCCACCACAATAAAAATACACCGGGTACAAGGGTTTCAGCGATTAACAATACAAAACCTAATACCAACCAATGCCACACCGACCAAGTTGTTAACCAATCTGCCATATCAACTCCTTGAGAGAAAAAGTGCGGTCATTTTTAACCGCACTTTAAGAAATTACGCTTTTTTGTCGCCTTTTAACAGTTCGGCAATGCCTGCTACCGAGCCGATTAAATTGCCGGCTTCAAGCGGCATCATCACCACTTTGCTGTTCGGTGAACCACCGATTTGTTTTAAGGCTTCTGTATATTTTTGTGCGATGAAGTAATTGATCGCTTTGGTATCACCACTAGCAATCGCTTCTGACACCATTTGGGTTGCTTTCGCTTCCGCTTCTGCTGCACGTTCACGCGCTTCTGCTTGTAAGAAGGCTTCTTGACGTTCCCCTTCCGCTTTCAGAATACGGGCTTGTTTTTCCCCTTCTGCACGTAAAATTTCCGCCTGACGAACACCTTCCGCTTCCAACACTTCCGCACGTTTATTACGTTCCGCTTTCATTTGTGCGTTCATTGAATCAATCAATTCTCGTGGTGGACGCACATCGCGAATTTCAATACGGGTGACTTTAATCCCCCAAGGATTGGTCGCTTCATCCACAATTGCCAGCAAGCGACCATTAATGGAGTCACGTTGGGAAAGCATTTCATCCAATTCCATCGAACCTAATACGGTACGAATGTTAGTCATGGTTAAATTGATAATCGCCTGTTCTAAATGATTCACTTCATAAGCTGCACTGCGAGCATCAATCACCTGGACGAAACAAACCGCATCAATGGATACGTTCGCATTATCCTTAGAAATAACTTCTTGTGAGGGAATATCTAATACCTGCTCCATCATATTGATCTTACGACCAACACGATCCACAAATGGGACCACAAAGTTTAAGCCAGGCATTAAAGTGTGGGTATAACGCCCAAAACGCTCAATCGTCCAGTTATAACCTTGCGGTACAGTTTTAAGTGCCGAAAATAGCACAACAACAACTAATACAATAAAGACGATTGCGGCAATAGATAAGCCTTCCATAGATTGCTCCTTAATGATGAGGAAATATAAGAAAAGTCTATCAAATTAGACCGCACTTTGTATATAAATATATTTATCGTTTTCTCTTATAAATTCAAAAAGATGCGTAATGCAATTCGGGGCATCTAAATCTTGATGAGAAACAAATAAAAGCTGCGTTTCACTATTATTAACAAGTTGTTCAATAAAATGTTTCACTAGCTTACGATTTAATCCATCAAGCCCTTGAAAAGGCTCATCTAAAATCAAAACAGGCGGATATTTCACCATTGCACGTGTAATTAAAAGCAAACGTTGCTGTCCCCAAGAAAGTGAACGGAATGGCTTTTTTGCTAAATGAGTCAGATTTAAACGAGCTAACCATTGCATGGCTTTCAAACGAATTGCCTCTGGCACTTGTTGATAAATCCCAATACTGTCAAAAAAGCCTGAAATGATCACATCTAGCACGGAACAATTCACACGATAATCTAAATGCAGTTGGCTGCTTACGTAACCAATTTTTTGTTTGATATCCCAAATTGTTTCGCCTGAGCCACGTTGTTTACCAAAGATCACGACATGATTCGAAAATGCTTGAGGATGATCACCTGTAATTAAAGAAAGCAAGGTAGACTTCCCTGCGCCATTAGGTCCTTTAATCCACCAATTTTGATTTGGCTGAACAACCCAATTTAAATGATCCAAAATCACTTTATCGCCATACTGAACCGTGACATTTTTAAGCTCAAAGTGCGGTTGGTTTTCAGGCAATTTTAGTAATGGTGAGGCTGGCTCAGGCAACGCTACATCAACAGACTGCTCCGCATACACTAATTGTTGATAAATACTTTGTTGCTCAATAGATTGGCGTTCACCTTCTAATACTAACTCTAAATTTTCCAACATCGCTAAATGAGTCGCTTCAGCCGGAATATCAGCCAAACGATTAACGATTAGAACGATTGCACATTCTTTTTTCAGTTCGTTTAACATCTCCATCCAATCTTTTACTGATTGTTGATCTAGTCCTTCAAAAGGCTCATCTAAAATTAATAGATCGGGCTTTTGTAATAACGCTTGTGCCAATAGCACTTTACGTGTTTCCCCGGTGGAAAGCTTGATAAAGAAACGATCTAAGAGATAAGTAATCCCTAATTTTTCTGCAATTTGTTCACAAAAAACCAGCTCCGTACTGCCATTTAAAATGGTTTCTCTTGCCGTTTTACCAAAAAAATCTGGATCAGTATCATCGTTGTTTAAATTCTTTAACGTGGCTTCAAGAATTTCTCGTTGTTTTTCAAAAGAAAAGGATTGAACACGTTTGAAAGTATTATGATACTCCCCTTCCTGTAAAGGCAATTCATTTTGCAAAGCTAAAGCAAACGCTGATTTTCCACTCCCATTACTGCCTACCACAACCCAATATTGTCGTGGCTCAATCGCAAAGTGCGGTAAGTTTAAGGTCTGTTTTTGATGAAGTTCAAATTTTGCTTGCTGAATTAAAAGTGTCATTCTCTTTCCCTTAAAAACAAAAGGCGAGCAATTTGCCCGCCTTGTCAGATTAACTTAATTAACCGTTTTTACGCTCTTCTTCCATACATACTGCCGCAGTAAATAATACGTCAGTTGAAGAGTTTAGCGCGGTTTCTGTTGAATCTTGTAAGATACCAATCACGAAACCTACACCGATCATTTGAGCTGCAATGTCATCATTAATACCAAATAAGCTACAAGCTAATGGAATTAACAATAATGAACCACCAGCCACACCAGAAGCACCACATGCACAAAGCGCCGCAACAATACTTAATAACACCGCACTGATGAAAGATACTTCGATGCCTAATGTATGAACAGCTGCTAGCGTTAATACAGTAATGGTAATTGCCGCACCCGCCATATTGATATTCGCACCTAATGGAATTGCCACAGAATAGGTTTCTTCATCAAGATTTAAGCGTTTTGCTAATTCAATGTTTACAGGAATGTTTGCTGCAGAGCTACGTGTAAAGAATGCAGTTACACCACTTTCGCGTACACAAGTCCACACTAATGGATATGGATTACGACGAATTTTCCAATAAACGAGAATTGGATTAAGTACAAAGGCAGTAAATAGCATTGTACCGATTAACACGAATAATAAGTGAACATATCCACCTAACGCAGATAAGCCTTTGTCAGATAATGTTTCAGCCACTAAACCGAATACACCGAAAGGTGCAAATGAAATAATCACGTGAACAATTTTAGAAATGCCTTCTGCAAAATCAGCCACAACCTGTTTAGTTGCATCTGATGCATGACGAAGGGCTAAACCTAAACCGATAGACCACGCTAAAACACCGATAAAGTTTGCTTTGAAAATTGCATTTAATGGGTTATCCACCACATTCAATACTAACGTTAACATGACTTGACCAACAGATTGAGGTGCTGAACTCGCATCCTCTTTTACTGCAAGAGCCACATCTGATGGGAATGCCATACTTGCAATTACTGCAGCAACAGCGGCTAAGAAAGTACCTAAAAGATAAAGCATGACAATTTCTTTCATGTTGCTTTTAGAGCCCACTTTCTTATTAGCGAGTGCTGCCATAACAAGGAAGAAAATCAAAATTGGTGCAACAGCACGCAATGCTTTAACGAAAATTTGACCCAGCACGCCAAAGCTAGATGCAAGATCAATGCCTGATGAATTCTTAACACTCTCATTCACCAATGCAACAAGGATCCCGAGTACCAAACCAACGGCAATTCGTTTTACCAAATTACCTTGGAACAAAAAATGAAATAAACGTGATGTATTCATAATAGTTTTAAATAAAGATTAAGTTGAACTTCAGATCGTTACGATCCACCGAAACAGAGTAAAGATAGCTTAAATTTTGTTTAAAAGAAAATTTTTTCTTTATTATTTTGTTAAAAAATTGAACTTTTTAAGCTAGGAATGAATTTTTTCTAAAATTTTCGCCTATAAAAAAATTTTTTCTATGCCCTATTGACATACTGTATCTAACCACAGTATATTACACCTGTATAAACAACCACTGATTAAAAACTCATTAACTAAAAGGAACACAAGATGATGAACTACGCAAATACAGTTGCACAAAATGATATGACGTTTTCTTATCATCCTATGCCATTTTTCAATGATGTTGAAAGCAAATCGACATTTAATAAAAAATTAGATCTCAACCTTTATTGCATCAAACGTCCACAACAAACTTGTTTTATTCGTGTAACGAATCCAAATATGCTTGCTTGGGGAATTGAAATGGGCGATATGTTAGTGGTTGAAAAAAATGACAGCCTTTTCATCGGTGATCTTGTAGTATTGGAAAAACAAGACGAATTCCATATTTATGAATTTGCTGGTGTAAGCGGTAATGAATTTGTATTCATGGCATTAGATTCTAAAGTGGAAAATATTAAAACAACACAATGGACAAACCTTCCATTAGTTGGCACGGTGACGAATACTATCCATCAAATGAAACCAAGAAGAGACTTAATGAAATTTGCGGCTTAAGCCAATAATCAGATAATCTATGTAAAAAAAGTGCGGTTAATTTTAACCGCACTTTTTGTTGAAATAAAAAATTGTTATTACATCACTCGACGTGATTGTGTATAAGTTCTTGACCAGTAATCTTCATCTAATGAACTAATTGTTACACCTTGGCTTGTACTTGCATGCATAAATTGGTTATTACCAATATAAACGCCAACATGATTGTTGCGACGGAAGAACACTAAATCACCTTTACGTAATTCATGTTTTTGGATTTGACGACCTAAATAGCGTTGTTCTGAAGTTGTGCGAGGAAGTTCCACACCATAAGCATCAAGGAAAGCGGTT
>CABQSN010000076.1:0-8208 GCA_902466845.1 uncultured Haemophilus sp. | reverse complement strand
AAGAAAATGAGGCAAGCCGTCCATTAGCTCGTGATGTGCGAGATCTTACGATAATTGATGAATCAGGTAAATTAGTTGATATTAATATCTTGAGAAGAGCTGGAGATATTGACCCATGGACTTATGAAGAATATGACGATTTATATAATCTTCGAAAGGAGGGGCAAACGATTTTAAGTAATAGTAATTTACAATCAAGTGCATTTGGTACTTATGTTGATAAATTAACAGGTAACCAATATTTTTATGCGCAAGGCTTACCAACGACAGTAGGACAAATTCCTACAACAGGATTAGCAGAGTATAAAGGTGGAGCTATTTATAAAAAGGATGGTAACCAAAATTATAGTGAGATAAGTGAAATGAAAGCTACAGCTGATTTTGCTAATAAAGTTATTGATATTAATATTACGGAAAAAGCTAATGCCGTACCAGGTATGAATTTTGGCGGTAAAATTACAGGCAATAGCTTTGCTGGCGAAGTAAATGGTATTAAAACCCAAGGTGGTTTCTTTGGGGAGAATGCAAAAGAAATGACAGGCTTATTTACGAATGAAGCAGATCAGTCTCGTGGTGCATTTGGTGGTATTAAGCAATAATATCTAGTAATCAATAGTAAAAAAGGGCGAACATGATGTTCGCCCTTTTTTTAGATATCTTGAACCACTAATTGCAAAGCGTGACGTTGAAATTGTTTTGCTTTACGGTGTTTTAAGCGTCTTAAACGCAAGTTGCGTGAGGCAGAGATATCTCTTGATGCTTTTTTCTTTAAAAAAGTTTTTCTTTTTAACATCTTTTTCTCCTTGTTTTCTTTGAGTTCAATAAAACGTTGCTTTTTCTGACCGCACTTACTCTGTCGCAGTCGCTTGATTTTCTTGAACGCGATGATAATTCACAATGCTGTTCATGTAACGGCGAATATTTTCGACATATTGATAGGCTTCATAGCCGCGAGCGTAGCCATATTTTAAGTTTGAATAATGACGCTTTTCCGATAATAGTTGAAGATTATTTTTTACATCTAACCAGTTATCAGGATTGCCGCCTAATTTTTTAGTTAGGCGACGAGCATCTAAAATATGCCCTAATCCCATGTTGTATGCTGCTAAAGAATACCAAATTCGATCTTCTTCTGGAATACTGTCAGGCATTTGGTCGAGTAGCCAATGCAAATACTCCGATCCCGCTTTTATACTTTGTTCAGCATCTGTGCGATTATTAATATTCATCCGCACAGCCGTATCTTTGGTGAGCATCATCATTCCACGTACGCCAGTTGGAGAGGTGGCATAAGGGTCCCAATGCGATTCTTGATAGGCTACAGCGGCTAATAATCGCCAGTCTAAATTCCCTTTGTATTTTTCAAAGAGCGGTTGATATTGAGGAAGGATTTTTTCAACCGCCTCTAAATAAGCCTGAGTATCTACATAATCAAAGGCAGTAATATGGCGGAAATATTTTTCCTCAATACGATCAATTAATCCCGTTTCAATGGCATTATTCATAAAATCCAACAAGCCTGCTTGTAGCTCATTATAGGATTTATTAGAAAGATACCAATGCACGGTCATTTCATCTGTTAGGTCAAATGCAATTGCTAAGTTAGGGCGAATTTGTTGTGTTGCTGCCACATCAATACTATTTGCAATTGTATAAGGAATTTTGCCTTCCGCCACTTGAATTAATAATTCCTCTTGGGTTAACTGCTTGTTATTCTGCCATTTAAGTGCAGGAAGTTTTTTCTGTGCGAGGGATAATAATTTTTCTAAGTCTTCCCCCGCAGAAATAATAATTTCTTGCTGGACTTGCGCTAAATCTTTCGGGCGATTTTCACCTTTTTTATATACAAGCTGCCAAGAGGCGGAGGTGTAAGATGGTCCTAACTGAAATTTTTCTGCACGCTGAGGCTGGAACAAAAGATTCGCAGCGGCGATATCAATATTATTGTTTTCCAATTCATTAAAAAGTTGATCGTTATTTTCTAAGGTTTTAATTTGTAAACGAACCCCTAAATAATCAGCAAAGTTTTTTGCTAATTCGTATTCCAAGCCAGATTCGCCCTCATTCCCAATAAAATAGTAAATGGGATTGTTAATGGTGCCGACAATAAGGCTACCGCGATTTTTGATCGTGGTGTAAGGGTTTTGCTCCGATTGCATAATTTTTTGCCAAGGGAACACCATATCCACTGCCCAAAGTAATAATGCAAAGGCAGCAATAATACGTAAAAATAGACCTTTCAATAGATAAACCTTATAAATTGAGATAAGAGACGATTGTAACGAGAATTAAGACAATAAAAAAGCCCCTTTTACTTCAAGGGGCTGTTAAATAAGGATTAATGTTGGCGATCTCGGCGATCACGTTCATTAAAAGTGCGGTCGTTTTTATCGTTAAATTTACGTTGACGACGTTCGCCATTACGTTCACCACGGAAACGATCTTGGCCTCGGTCTCCACGTTCATTACGGCGACCTTTTCCACCAAAGTCATTGCCACTACGTCTATTGTCTGACTGTGCTGCGCCCATAAAGCTCATTTGCATTTGTTTATTTAAAACGCGCGTTTTACCGAATTGTTGGAGCAATTCTTTTGGCATACCTTGCGGTAATTCAACGGTAGAGTACTCATCATAAAGTTTGATATGGCCAATATAACGGCTGTTAATATCACCTTCATTTGCGATCGCACCTACGATATGACGCACTTCTACACCATCCGCACGACCCACTTCGATACGATATAAATCCATCGGCTGTGGTGTGCCGTAGCCTTTACGTTCACCACGACGTTCAGCCGAACGAGGATTTTCACGACGATCACCACGATCATTACGGTCACGACGACGTTTATCCATCGGAGGATCAGGTGGAAGAATGAGTTTTTGTTTACCTTGAAGCAACATCAACATCGCTGCAGCAATATCTTCTTGATCCTGATCTGCCGTGAATAAATCTTCTAATAAGCTACGATACATTTCGAGATCGTGATGTTCCAATTGCTTGGTAATCTTGTCTTGGAATTTCTTACGACGACAAGCTTGTAACACTTCATGATTTGGCAATTCAACTTCATTGATTGGTTTTTTCATCAAGTGTTCGATATTACGAAGTAAACGGCGTTCACGTGGTTCAACGAATAATAATGCACGACCAGAACGACCTGCACGACCGGTACGGCCGATACGGTGAACGTAAGACTCTGCATCAAGCGGAATGTCATAGTTCACCACAAGGCTGATTCGTTCAATATCAATACCGCGCGCAGCCACATCGGTTGCAACGACGATATCAAGACTGCCATTACGTAAGCGATCTAAGGTTTGCTCACGTAATTGCTGAGTCATATCACCGTTTAATGCCGCAGCACGGAAACCGTGTTTTTCTAATAATTCAGTCACATCAAGTGTGCCCGTTTTAGTGCGAGTAAAAATGATTGCCGCATCAAACTCTTCTACTTCCAAGAAACGTAATAACGCATCATTTTTACGGAAACCTTGAACATACCAACAATTTTGTTCAATATCAGGTGCATTATCATTATTTACTTTGATTTTCACTTCTTGTGGATTATTCATGAAGCGTTTTGTGATGCGACGAATTGGCTCAGGCATAGTTGCTGAGAAAAGCGCAGTTTGGTGCTCTTCCGGTAATTCAGCCATAACGGTTTCTACATCATCAATAAAGCCCATACGAAGCATTTCATCTGCTTCATCAAGTACGATTGCTTTTAATTCAGATAGATTTAATGTGTTACGACGGATGTGATCCAAAATACGGCCTGGTGTCCCCACAACAACTTGTGCACCTTGTTTTAATGCACGTAATTGGATGTCATAACGTTGACCACCATAAAGGGTCACGATGTTGATGCCTTTTGCATATTTCATGAAGTGTTCACAAGCATCAGCAACTTGAATTGCTAGTTCACGCGTTGGCGCCATCACCAATAATTGTGGATGTTTTGCGGCAGGATCAATTTTAGCCAAAATAGGTAAAGAGAATGCGGCAGTTTTACCACTACCGGTTTGTGCCATACCAAGTACATCTCTGCCTTCTAAAAGAGCAGGAATACAAGCTTGTTGGATTGGCGAAGGTGTTTCAAAACCAAGGTCAGAAACGGCTTTTAGAATGAATTCAGGCAAGCCTAAATCATTAAAAGTGATTTTGTCTGTCATTAAAATACTCGAATGTAAGTAAGGAAAGCTCAATTTCGCTTTCAGGTTTATTTGTTACATAAAGAAAGAGGCAAGTCTAAAAAACAGCTGTTTTTGTGACCGCACTTTTTTCTTCTTTTTCGTCTTCAGTTTGAGCCGGTTTCAATTTCATCAGCTCTAACACGGCAAAACGATACTCAACAAAGTTATATACCTGATTCGCAATAGCGAGTTTGAATAAAGCCGCAGCTTCATCAATTTGCCCCAAATTGAGTTTTTGTTTTGCTAGATAAAAGTAGGTTTCGGTTAATATTTCTGCATATTGTTGTGAGTTTTCTGCAAATTTGGTTGCCCGCTCTTGCAAGTCACTCACGGAAATATTACCTAAATAGTATTGAACGATATTTGTTCCCCAGAAGTCCTTAGATAGCCCTTTAGCTCGTTCAACAAGGTTGGCATGGGCTTCTTGTGGTTTTAATTTTTGTTCGTTCAAATAGAGCCAGAGTACGCGATAAGGATCTTTGGTATCGGCTTCATAAAACTTCATAAAATCGTCTTCAGCAAGATTATAGCGTTCGACGTAATAAAAATTTAAACCACGATTAAGGTGGGTATAGTCATAACTTGGATCCAATTCAAACACCGCATTAAAGGTTTCTAATGCACTGTCGTAATCTTCTTCAAGCAGTAAGTAAAGCCCTAAGTAATTGTAAACGGAAGCCATCTTTGGCTGTAACGCAAGGGCTTGTGTAAAGTCATAACGTGCGAGGCCCCATAAACCGAGGGAATCATATAAAACGCCACGTTCAAAGTGAAGCGTCGCTCGTTCTTCATTACTCATTTTTCCAACTAATAAAACCTGCCCGATTCGGGTAATCATCACTTCTTGTTCGAAGTGAGCATTCGGATTCTGATCCGCTAGCCCGACTTTATTTGGTGCGACAAACACGTTTCCCGATTGCACACAACCGGAAATAAATAAAGTCAGACTTAGGCTAGATAATGAAACTAGAAAACGGAATAACCGAAAATATTGCATTGTTTTATAAGTTAGTTTGATAATCAAAACGGGTGTGTAAGGTTTTTTACACACCCTGTGAGATTATTCTTGTTCTACAGAAGTCTCTTCTGCTGGTGCAGATTCTGCTTCAGTTTCTTGTTTTGGTGCAAGATCTTTCATGGTTAAGCGGATACGACCTTGGCGATCGATTTCAACCACTTTAACCGTCACTTCTTGACCAACTTGAAGATAATCACTCACTTTCTCTACGCGTTCTTCTGCGATTTGAGAAATATGAACTAAACCTTCTTTATTTCCTACGATAGCCACGAATGCACCGAAATCAGCAAGACGAGTCACTTTACCTTTGTAAATTGCGCCCGCTTCAACTTCAGCAACGATTTCTTCAATACGTGCCATCACATTTTTCGCTGCACTGCTATCTACTGCAGCAATTTTCACTGTACCATCATCATCGATATCGATAGAAGTACCAGTTTCTTCAGTTAATGCACGGATAGTTGCACCACCTTTACCGATAACATCTTTGATTTTCTTTGGATCAATTTTCATGGTGTGAATACGCGGTGCGTAGTCAGAAATATCTGCACGTGGTGCAGGGATTGCTTGTTCCATTACGCCAAGAATGTGCATACGTGCACCTTTTGCTTGGTTTAATGCAATTTGCATAATTTCAGGGGTGATACCTTCAATTTTGATGTCCATTTGAAGTGCGGTGACACCTTCACGTGTACCAGCTACTTTAAAGTCCATATCACCTAAGTGGTCTTCATCACCTAAAATATCTGAAAGCACCACGAATTTCTCTTCTTCTTTCACTAAGCCCATTGCGATACCTGCAACAGCAGCTTTGATTGGAACGCCCGCATCCATTAATGCTAAAGACGCACCACATACAGATGCCATAGAAGAAGAACCGTTAGATTCAGTGATTTCAGACACAACACGCACTACATACGGGAATTCTGCAAGGCTTGGCATAACTGCAGCGACACCACGTTTTGCTAAACGACCGTGACCGATTTCACGACGTTTTGGTGAGCCAATCATACCGGTTTCACCTACAGAATATGGAGGGAAGTTGTAGTGGAATAAGAAGTGATCTTGACGTTCACCTGTTAATTCATCAATGATTTGTGCATCACGTTCAGTACCTAACGTTGCAACGGCTAATGCTTGTGTTTCACCACGGGTGAAAATTGCAGAACCGTGAGTACGTGGTAATACACCAGTGCAAATATCTAATGCACGAACGGTATCAACGGTACGACCATCAATACGCGGTTCACCTGCAATGATACGGCCACGAACGATTTGGCTTTCAAGTGCGGTGAAAATATCCACGATTTTACCTTCGCTGATTTCTTCATCTTCAGCTGTGATTTGTGCAATCACATCCGCTTTAATCGCATCGATTTGTTCGTAACGTGCTTGTTTTTCAGTAATGCGGTATGCATCGCCTAAACGTGCTTCTGCAATCGCTTTTACTTTGTTGATTAAATCTGTGTTTGGTTGTGGCGCAACCCAATCCCAACGTGGTTTACCTGCTTCTTTTGCAAATTCTTTGATTGCTTCAATCACAACTTGTTGTTGTTGATGACCGAATACTACTGCTGCTAACATTTGTTCTTCAGTTAAAATGTCTGCTTCTGATTCAACCATTAATACGGCTTTGTCAGTACCTGCAACTACTAAGTCTAAACGGCTTTGTTTTTGTTCAGCCATAGTTGGGTTTAATACGAATTGGTTGTCGATGAAACCAACGCGCGCAGCACCGATAGGGCCATTGAAAGGCACGCCAGATAAGGTTAATGCTGCAGAAGCACCGATCATTGCCACTAAGTCAGGGCTGATTTGTGGATTTACAGAAACCACAGTTGCCACAACTTGGATTTCGTTGAAGAAACCTTCTGGGAATAATGGACGAATTGGACGGTCGATTAAACGTGCAATTAAGGTTTCGCCTTCAGATGGACGACCTTCACGTTTGAAGAAACCACCAGGGATTTTACCCGCCGCATAAGTACGCTCTTGGTAGTTTACGGTTAATGGGAAGAAGTCTTGACCTTCTTTCACATCTTTTTTAGCAACAACAGTCACGAATACCGTGGTATCGTCCATGCTTGCCATAACCGCAGCAGTTGCTTGACGTGCAATTGCGCCGGTTTCTAGAGTAACGGTATGTTGACCGTATTTAAATTGTTTAACAATTGGATTCACAATGTTTTCCTTCAAAATAATATTTAAAACAAAGCTTTATTTTCCAGATTGCGACTAGCAAAAGAAATCTTTCGAAAAAATGACCGCACTTTGGGCGTTTAAAAATTTCTTTTGATAGCCGCACGCTAATGCAGAAAATAAAGCTTGCTTATTATACAGAGTTTTAAATTTATTGGTAACTTTATTTAATATAAGCAACTTGTTATCATATTCTCATACAAATACATACGTAAGGAGACACTATGATTATCAGTGCATTAAATAACCCAAATTTCAAAGTGGGTTTACCAAAAGTTATCGCGGACATTTGCGATCATCTCAACACGTTAGATCTTGAAGCATTAGAAAATGGCCGTCATGATTTAAGCGAGCAAGTTTATATGAATGTCATGGAATTTGATACGGTTGAAGCGGATAGCAAACAAGCTGAACTTCACCACAAATATCTAGATATTCAATTACTTATTCGTGGTGAAGAAAATGTTGAAGTAAGCGCGACTTATCCAAATCTCAGCTTATACGATGAATATCGTGATGCCGATGATTACCAACTCACCCCGCAAATTGAAAATAAAAGCACCGTGACACTTTTACCAAAAATGTTCGCTGTCTTTTTCCCTTATGAGCCACATAAACCAGGTTGCACCGTAAACGGCAAATCAAGTTTTGTGAAAAAACTGGTGGTGAAAGTACCCGTAGAATTGATTTAATTATTTCGATTTATTAAAGCAAAAGTGCGGTCAGAAATTTATATATTTTTCTGACCGCACTTTATCGTAAGTTACCACGCTATTAAGGACAGGGTTTACTC
>CABQSN010000075.1:0-8556 GCA_902466845.1 uncultured Haemophilus sp. | reverse complement strand
TGCATATTTGTTGAAATAATAAAAAAGTGCGGTTGATTTTGACCGCACTTTTGCTTTTCTAAATATTCATTTCTTGAAATAGATTTAATTTATCCGGCACGAGATAAACATGATCACCTATTTTATACTGCGCATTGAGATAGTTTTCTTTGGTAAGAATCACCTCAATCGGTTGTTCTGTTTGCGAACTTTCCACTTCAATTCTCACGATAAAACCAATAGCATTAATATGACGAATCGTACCACTCGCTAAGGCATTATGAGATTCGCGTGAAAGCGTCAGTTCGTAAGGGCGAATATAAGCCGTTGCAGATTGGTTATTGACTGCATGAGTCGCATTGCTATGTGTTTGTAAATTATGAGCAAATTCACCAATGACTAAATTGCCTTGATCAATGTGTCCGTGGAACACATTAACATCCCCTACAAATTGCGTGACGAAAGGGGTTTGTGGTGCATGATAGATTTGGCTAGGCTCATCAATTTGCTCCACTTGACCTTTATTCATCACCACAATGCGATCAGACATATCTAATGCTTCATCTTGATCATGGGTAACGAAAATACTGGTCACATTGAGTTCATGTTGCAATTCTCGCAGCCAACGACGTAATTCTTTACGAACTTGAGCATCCAATGCACCAAAGGGTTCATCAAGTAGTAAGACTTTCGGTTGAACAGCAAGGGACCGAGCTAAGGCTATCCGTTGTTTTTGTCCACCTGAAAGTTGATTAGGGTAGCGATCGGCTAGCCATTCAAGTTTTACTAGCTTTAAAAGTGCGGTGACTTTTTCGCGAATTTCTTCAGCAGAGGGACGTTCTCTACGAGGTTTCACCGTTAAGCCAAAAGCGACATTGTCAAAGACGGTCATATTTTGAAATAGTGCATAATGCTGAAACACAAAGCCAACACCTCGTTCAGCAGCTGAAAGTTGAGTCACCTCTTTTTCACCAAACCAAATGTGTCCATTATCAGCAAATTCTAATCCGGCAATGATCCGTAATAGCGTTGTTTTTCCACAACCACTTGGTCCAAGCAAGGCGGTTAGCTGATTTTCCGGAAAGCTGAGATTGATATCTTTCAACGCATGAAACTGTTCAAAGTGTTTGTTTAGTTGCTGGATTTTGATTGTCATGTATTGTGTTCCTGTTGTTATTCTTGGATTTTTTTCTTTTCCACATATCTCACTACATTTTGTAATCCCAGTGTTCCCACTGCGATTAATGCTAATAAACTGGCGCAAGCAAATGCGGCAACAAATTGATATTCGTTGTAACTAATTTCTACATAAAGCGGAATTGTATTAGTTAAACCGCGAATATGCCCAGATACAACACTCACGGCACCGAATTCACCCATTGCACGAGCGTTACTTAAAATCACACCATAAATTAATGCCCATTTTATTTTTGGTAGCGTTACGTGCCAGAAAAGTTGCCAAGTGGATGCACCTAAGATTAACGCAGCTTGTTCCTCACTTGTACCTTGGGCTGACATGGTTGGAATTAATGATTTTGCAATAAGTGGAAAGGTAACGAATAAAGTCACGATAACAATGCTTGGCGTAGCAAACATAAAACGAATATGGTGTTCAACAAGCCATGCGCCCCAAAGTCCATCTAACCCAAACAACAGTAAGAACATTAATCCTACAACCACCGGTGAAATGGAAAAGGGGAGGTCGAGTAGTGCGGTTAATAAGCTTTTCCCCTTAAAGTCAAAATAAGCAATAGCCCAAGCCATAACCACACCGATAAAAATGTTAATAGGTAATACAATTAAAGAGACTTTAATCGTAAGCCAAATAGCCGCTAAGGCTTCTGGTTCTTTTAATGCAGCAAAAAATAGCTCAATCCCTTGTTCAAGGGCTGAATAGAATACGGTAAATAATGGGAGCAATAATATGATCGTAAAAAAACTGAGTGCGGTCAGAATTAAGATCCATTTTTGCCATGATTGGGTTTTCATAAATACCTCTTATCGAATTGGACTAATGCGTTTGGCAACAGACCACTGCGCTAAGTTAATGAATAAAATCAACAGAAATGAAATGGCAAGCATTAATAATGCAACCACAGATGCACCTTGCACGTCATACAAATCAAGTTTTGACATAATAATCAATGGTGCAATTTCGGATACGAGTGGCACATTACCTGCAATAAAAATGACTGAGCCGTATTCACCAAGCGATCGCGCAAATCCCATACCTGCGCCACCTATTAATGCAGGTAATACCGCAGGGATGATGACTTTTCGCAGCGTTGTTAGTCTAGATGCACCTAAAATTTGAGCCGCTTCTTCATGGCTAGGATCAAGATTTGCTAATACGGGTTGAATCGCTCTCACGGTAAAAGGCAAGCTGACAAAAATCAGCGCAATCGCAATACCACTTGGAGTATAAGCGAGTTGAATCCCTAAATGGCTTAACCATTGCCCAATCACTCCAGTCGGAGCATAAAGCGAGGCAAGTGCGATACCAGCAACGGCAGTGGGTAAAGCAAAAGGTAAATCCACTAACGCATTGACGAGATTCTTACCTGGAAAGTCATAACGCACTAAAACCCATGCCAATAAAAAGCCAAAAACGATATTAATTAACGTCGCGATTACCGCCATTTCAAAGGATAGCGTTAAGGATGAGATCACTCGTTCACTCGTGATGATTTGAACGATATCAGCCCATTTTAATTGCCAGGCAGTGAGCACAAGTAATGTTAATGGCAATAATACCATTGAGCCGAGCCAGACTAATGTAATCAATATACTTCGTTTAAATCCTGGTAATACGGTTTTCATTATCCCACCTTCACAACAGATAAATACCTAAGCTTTGTAAGCGTTTTGAAATGTTCAAAAAAATAACCGCTCTTTTCCATAATGGCAAAGAACGGAAATTTATTTAATATTCCAAAGTGAAATAAGGAATCGTTTGGCTTGGTGTTTTATATTTCATTTTGTTCTATAAAATGCTTTTTCGTTATTTTTTGTACTTAACATTTTGCGATATAAATTTAGCCACACGAAATTGAGGGTAATAACGGAGGAGAGTAAAAATGAAAAAAATTGCTTTATTTTCAGTGCTTTCTTTCGTCTTGGCAGCCTATTTATGGCATACCAGTACGGAACAAAAAACAGTGCTACTGAATGTGTCCTATGACGTGATTCGTGATTTCTATAAGGAATATAACATAGCATTTCAACGTGAATTTCCCTCAGACGTGATGATTTCGCAATCGCATGGTGGTGCCAGTAAACAGGTGCTAGGTGTGTTAAATGGTTTGCCTGCAGATGTGGTAACGTTGACACAAAGTAATGATATCGACGCTTTAGTTAAAAAAGGCTTAGTGGATGCAGATTGGCAGCAAGTATTACCGAATGGTGCTGTTCCTTTTGGTTCGGTGATGGTGCTTTTGGTGAAAAAAGGAAATCCAAAACACATTCAAGACTGGTTGGATTTGATTCGGGATGATGTCAAAGTGGTCTTTGCTAATCCCAAAACGTCAGCAAATGGACGCTTTGCTTATTTATCCGCTTTAGCTTATGCCGAACAGCATAGTGATAAACCACAAGATTTTATGTTACGCCTGCTAAGAAATGTGCCGGTTTTAGAGGCGGGGGCGCGCAGTGCCAGTATTTCTTTTACGCAGCGTAATATCGGTGATGTTTTAATTGCCCCGGAAAATGAAGCGGCGCTAGCGGCTAAAACACTGGGCGAGAACAGCTTTGAAGTGGTGTACCCAAGTATAACGGCCTATACCCCAATTTATGTGGCGGAAGTGAATAAAAATACTCAAACAGATGGTTTGCATCAACTTTCCCATGATTATTTGAGCTATTTATGGTCACCCCAAGCACAGGAACTGGCTGCCAAAAATTATTTCCGTCCGACAGATAAAAAAATTATTGCTAAAACGACCGCACTTTTTCCCGAAGTGAATCAATTTGATGTAAACCAACGTTTTGGTTCGTGGGAGGCGATTAATACCAAACATTTTGTCGATAACGGCTTATTTGATCGTCTATATATCAGTGCACAACGTGCTGATAAAGTGAATAAATAGGAGTGATACCCATGAATTATTTTCCACTTTTTGCTGATTTAACTGGTCGCCCGGTACTTGTTGTCGGCGGTGGTTCAGTGGCTGCTCGTAAAGTTGGGTTGTTGCTCAAAGCAAATGCTCAAGTCCGTATTGTTGCTCGCCAATTAAATGAAGAGTTAAGCGAGCTTGAACGTCAAAATAAAGTACTATGGATTGCGAAAGAATTTAATGCCGAACAAATGAGAACGGTGATGTTAGTGATCGCAGCAACAAATGATGAGATATTAAATCACCGTATTTTCCATTTAGCCGAAAGCCAACATAAATTAGTCAATGTGGTGGATGATCAACCTCATTGTAGCTTTATCTTCCCTTCTATTATTGATCGTAATCCGATCCAAATCGCGATTTCGAGTGGTGGAAAGGCGCCGGTATTAGCCCGTTTATTACGTGAGAAACTGGAAGCATTATTGCCACAACATTTAGGCAAAATCGCTGAGATTTCTGGTAAGTGGCGGGATCAAGTGAAAGCAAAATTGGCATCGGTCACCGAACGTCGCCGTTTTTGGGAAAAAATGTTTAGCGGACGTTTTGCAAGTCTCGTTAAGAATCAACAAGAGGCTCAAGCTGAAGAGGAATTGGCTGAGCAACTAGAAAATAACTATCAAGGTGGTTTTGTTTCTTTAGTTGGTGCAGGTCCTGGCGATGCTGGATTACTAACTCTTAACGGTTTACAAGAAATTCAACAAGCTGATGTGGTGCTTTACGATGCATTGGTTTCTGGTGAGATTCTTTCTTTGATTCGTCGTGATGCAGAACGTATTTTTGTGGGGAAACGTGCCAATGGTCGTTCTGTCTCACAAGAAGAAACCAACCAATTGTTATTAACCCTTGCTCAACAAGGCAAGCGAGTAGTTCGTTTAAAAGGTGGTGATCCTTTCGTTTTTGGACGCGGTGGCGAAGAGTTAGAAGTGTTAGCTCAACATCAAATTCCATTTTCGGTTGTACCCGGTATTACAGCGGGTATTGGCGCAACAGCCTATGCTGGCATCCCATTAACTCACCGAGATTATGCACAAAGCGCCATTTTTGTGACCGGTCATCGTAAAGCCGATGCTTCTGATATTGAATGGCAAACTTTAGCAAGAAGTCATCAAACCTTAGTTATTTATATGGGGACGTTAAAAGCGCAAGTCATTGCTGAACGTTTACAACAGTATGGTCGAGCTGCGAATACGCCTGTTGCGATTATCAGCCAAGGTACTCAACTTACTCAAAAAACAGCGATTGGCACACTTGCAAATTTAGCTGAATTAGCTGAAAAAGCAGAGACTCCAGCCTTAATTGTAGTGGGAGAAGTGGTGACATTACACGAACAATTAGCGTGGTTTGGCGAAGAAAAACAACGTCAAAAACAACCGCACTTTACCTTAGAAAGTCTAACCATCAGTCAAGTGGCGTAAGGAGTGGATGATGAGTTTATTTAAACCGACTTTTTGGCAAATTCCACTTGTTAGCCTTGATGTACAAGAGAGTTTGGCAGAAAAAACAGCCACATTGAAGCAACGTTTACATCAAATAGCTGATAACCATCATGATGCACGCTTCGCCAGCAGTTTAGCTGTAGAAGATATGGTCATTACCGATGTCATTGCGCGTGAAAACTTAGATATTGGTATTTTTACTTTAGATACCGGTTTACTCCATCAAGATACGTTAAATTTATTAGACAACCTTGAGAAAGTCTATCCACATCTTCAAATAGAATGCTTTCAGCCGATTGCTGATGAAGTGACTCGCTACGAGGAAGAAAAAGGGAAATTTGCTTTTTATGAAAGCGTGGAATTACGTCGCGAGTGTTGCCATATCCGTAAAATCGAACCGTTAAATCGCGCGATTCAAGGTGCAGATGCATGGCTGACTGGACAACGTCGAGAACAATCGGCTACACGTACTGCGCTCCCTTTTGCTGAGCAAGATCAGTCTCGTGGTATTGATAAATACAATCCTATTTTTGATTGGTCAGAAACAGATGTGTGGGCTTATATCTTAGCGAACAATGTGCCTTATAACGATCTTTACCATCAAGGTTTTCCAAGCATTGGCTGTGAACCTTGTACCCGCCAAGTTAAACAGGGTGAAGATATTCGTGCCGGCCGCTGGTGGTGGGAGAGCAAAGATAGTAAGGAATGTGGATTACATAAGTAGAAAAATATAGGAAGCAAAACATGACAAAAACTGAACTCAACAACCAACATCTAGACTGGCTCGAAGCAGAGTCGATTCATATTATCCGTGAAGTCGTCGCGGAATGTGAAAACCCAGCGTTGCTTTTTTCCGGTGGGAAGGATTCGGTGGTATTGCTGGCATTAGCCCGTAAAGCATTTCAGTTAGGCGATCGTCCGGTACATTTACCGTTTCCATTGGTGCATATTGATACCGGTCATAATTATCCGGAAGTGATCCAATTTCGAGATGAGCAAGTGGCAAAACTTAATGCGCGCTTAGTCGTTGGACATGTGGAAGATTCTATTGCCAAAGGTACGGTAGTATTGCGCAAAGAAACGGATTCGCGTAATGCGGCACAGGCGGTCACTTTATTAGAAACCATTGCAGAGAATGGATTTGATGCCTTGATGGGCGGTGCACGTCGTGATGAGGAAAAAGCTCGTGCTAAAGAACGAATTTTCTCGTTCCGTGATGAGTTCGGTCAATGGGATCCTAAGGCACAACGTCCGGAATTATGGTCTCTGTACAATGCTAAATTGCATAAAGGTGAAAATATGCGAGTGTTTCCGATTTCCAACTGGACGGAATTAGACATTTGGCAATATATCGCTCGTGAGAATTTGGAATTGCCTCCGATTTATTACAGCCATAAACGAGAAGTTGTACGTCGTAAAGGTTTGTTAGTGCCAGTGACGCCATTAACACCTAAATTGCCGAATGAAGTCAGCGAAGTATTAGATGTTCGTTTCCGTACTGTGGGTGATATTAGCTGTACCTGTCCGGTAGCGAGCACGGTATCAACACCATTAGAAATTATTGAAGAAACCGCTATTGCCGACATTTCTGAACGCAGCGCGACTCGTCTAGACGACCAAGCCAGCGAAGCCGCCATGGAGAAACGGAAAAAAGAAGGGTATTTTTAGTATTTCTACTTTCTTGCTTGTGCAAGAAAGTAGCAAAGAACACACCCCAATTAAATCGCTCCTCTTCACTTTGTTTCAATTTTCTTAACGAAAAATTTATAAACTCGCTACGCTCAAACAGTACAAATTTTTCTAAAAATTGAAAGTCGCTCAGGCGATTTATATGGGGCCATTATTCGAAGATGACGAAATACAAAAGAATAATTAACAGAATATAAGGAAGAAATATGACACAACATTCAACTCCACTTCGTTTTATTACTGCCGGTAGTGTAGATGACGGGAAAAGTACCTTAATCGGCCGCTTACTTTACGATAGTAAAGCTTTATTAACCGACCAAATTAAAACCCTTAACGCAGGAAAAGAGAAAGGTAATAAAGAAGCCATTGATTTTTCTATTTTGACAGATGGTTTGGAAGCAGAACGTGAACAGGGCATCACCATTGATGTGGCGTATCGCTATTTCTCTACGGCAAAACGTAAATTCATCATTGCCGACACCCCAGGACATGAGCAATACACACGTAACATGGTGACAGGAGCGAGTACAGCATCTGCTGCAATCGTCTTAATTGATGCTTCTCAGCTGAATTTTGATGAAAAACCGTTACAACTCTTACCACAAACTAAACGTCATTCAGCGATTTTACGTCAATTAAATTGCCCGCACATTTTAGTGGCAGTAAATAAAATGGATTTATTGGATTACAGCGAAGAAAAATTCAATGCCATTGTGGAGGCGTATCGTCAATTGGCGGCACAACTTGGTTTAAAAGATGTACATTTTGTACCAGTATCTGCATTGCTTGGCGATAACCTGGTATATGTAAGTGAAAGTACCCCTTGGTATCAAGGCGAACCTTTACTCACCATTTTAGAAAATTTACCAAGTGTGGATGAGGTGAGTCATTCCAATGCTGATTTCTATTTCCCGGTGCAATTAGTGGTGCGTCAGGATGCAGATAAAGCCGATGATTTCCGCGGTTATCAAGGTCGAATTGAGCGAGGTTCCGTGCAACTGGGGCAGACTATTCGAATTGAACCGAATGGATTAACCGCTAAAGTGACCGAGATTATTACGCCAAAAGGTGAGGTGACACAGGCGGTGGCCGGGGAAGTGATTACCTTACGTTTAGATCGCGATATTGATATTTCCCGTGGTGATTTATTTGTGGATGAAAGTTCACCACTTACACCAAAAAAGAAACTTGAAGCCACAACTTGTTGGTTTGATGAACGCCCATTAAATACCGCTCGTAAATATTTACTTAAACATGGTACGCAAACCGTATTTGCCAAAATCAGTGAAATTGAAAGTGTGTTAAACGTTCATACACTAGAACAAGAAAGTGGTGCTACA
>CABQSN010000074.1:0-8587 GCA_902466845.1 uncultured Haemophilus sp. | reverse complement strand
ATTACAAAGCGAAAATCATTGCTGATGAGAAATACTTGCTTTTAGTGACGTCTACGCAAGGTGAAGGCAAGCCACCAGAAGAAGGTGTGGTATTGCATAAGTTATTAAACGGTAAAAAAGCACCAAAACTCACCGAATTGCAATTTGCTGTGTTGGGATTAGGGGATAGTTCTTATCCAAATTTCTGCCAAGCAGGCAAGGATTTTGATCAGCGTTTTGCCGAATTAGGCGCGACGCGTTTATTTAAGCGAGTGGATGCAGATTTAGATTACAGTGCAACCGTGGAACAATGGAGCCGAGATATTGTGGCTATCGTAAAAGAAAAGGCTGCGCAGGCTTCACCGGCTGTGCAAAGTATTGGTACTGCTACAACCGCACCGGTAGCCAAGGAAAGCCAATACAATAAAGCGAATCCATTTCCTGCAACGTTAATCACTAACCAGAAAATTACTGGTCGTCAGTCTGATAAAGATGTTCGTCATTTAGAGTTTGATTTAGCCGGCTCAGATCTTCATTACCAAGCAGGGGATGCACTCGGTGTATGGTTTGACAATGATCCTAAGTTAGTCGATGAAATTTTATCGCTCGCACAGATTGATCCTACTACAGAAGTGACAATTGAGGGAAAAACGCAAACTATTTCGACCGCACTTTTATCGCATTTAGAGCTTACTCAAAACACACCGGCTTTTGTGAAAGGCTATGCAGCTTTGGCGAATAACGAACAGTTAAATGATTTGGTTGCGGATAATCAAGCATTGCAAAAATTGGTTCAACGTACACCGATTGTGGATGTATTACATAAATTTCCTGCAAAATTAACCGCGGAACAACTGGTTTCATTATTGCGTCCTTTAACGCCTCGTTTGTATTCCATTTCATCTTCTCCTGTAGAGGTTGGGGAAGAAGTGCATCTAACTGTTGGCGTGGTACGTTTTGAACATGAAGGTCGAGCACGCAGTGGCGCAGCTTCAAGCTTTTTAGCGGATCGCGTAGAAGAAGATGGCGCTGTGCGCGTATTTGTAGAACATAACGATAATTTCCGTCTGCCAAATGACACGACTAAGCCAATTATCATGGTTGGTTCTGGTACCGGCGTGGCGCCATTCCGTGCCTTTATGCAGCAACGTGTAGCCGATGAGGCGAGTGGGAAAAACTGGCTGATTTTTGGTAATCCGCATTTTGCCAGCGATTTTCTTTATCAAACCGAATGGCAACAATTTGCCAAAGATGGCTTCTTGCATAAATACGATTTTGCTTGGTCACGTGATCAAGAGAAGAAAATCTATGTGCAAGATAAAATTCGTGAAAATTCGACTGCACTTTGGCAATGGTTACAAGAGGGCGCTTATTTTTATGTCTGTGGTGATGCATCAAAAATGGCAAAAGATGTGGAACAAGCATTACTTGAAGTCATTGCTAAAGAAGGCAATTTAAGTCCGGATGAAGCAGAAGATTATTTAAATGAACTACGTGAAGAAAAACGTTATCAACGTGATGTGTACTAGATTTGTGGGGTGAAAAAATGACAGAGCAAAACAAACAAAAAGGCTTAGAATGGCAAGAAAAACCGCTTTCTGACAATGAACGCTTAAAAACCGACAGTAACTTTTTACGTGGTACCATTTTAGATGATTTAGAGGATTCCTTAACCGGTGGTTTCCGTGGGGATAACTTTCAATTAATCCGTTTCCACGGTATGTATGAACAAGACGATCGTGATATTCGCGCCGAACGTGCAGAGGAAAAACTCGAACCGTTAAAATTTATGTTGTTACGTTGCCGTTTACCGGGTGGAGTCATCAAACCATTTCAATGGATTGAATTGGATAAATTTGCCCGTGAACATAGTTATTATCGTTCGATTCGTTTGACCAATCGTCAAACTTTCCAATATCATGGTGTGCCGAAAAGCCAATTACAAACCATGCATCGTTTATTGCATAGTCTGGGATTAGACTCGATTGCTACGGCTTCTGATATGAACCGTAACGTGTTATGCACTTCTAATCCAATTGAATCAAAATTACATCAGCAGGCATATGAATATGCGAAGAAAATTTCAGAACATCTGTTACCACGTACACGAGGTTATTTAGATGTATGGATTGATGGTAAGAAAGTCCAAAGTAGCGATGATTTTTTACAGGAAGAACCGATTCTCGGTAAAACTTATTTGCCACGTAAATTTAAAACAGCCGTGGTGATTCCACCACTCAATGACGTGGATTGTTACGGGAATGACTTAGATTTTGTCGCCATTGCAGACGAGAACGGCAATTTGGTTGGCTTTAATGTCTTGGTAGGCGGTGGCTTATCCCTTGAACATGGCAACACCAAAACCTATCCGCATATTTCCCTTGAACTGGGTTATGTGCCGTTGGAATACACTTTAAAAGCAGCGGAAGCCGTGGTGACGACCCAACGAGATTTTGGTAACCGTAGCGATCGTAAAAATGCACGTAGTCGTTATACCATTCAAAACATGGGATTAGATAATTTCCGCGCCGAAGTCGAACGTCGTATGGGGATTCCATTTGAACCGATTCGTCCGTTTAAATTTACTGAACGCGGCGATCGTATTGGTTGGGTAAAAGGCATCGATAACAACTGGCATTTGACCCTGTTTATCGAAAGCGGCCGTTTGGTGGATAACGATGAGAAAAAATTACTGAGTGGCGTGTTGGAAATTGCCAAAATTCATAAGGGCGATTTTCGTATTACCGCCAACCAAAATCTGATCGTGGCAAATGTAGCGGAAGAGGATAAAGCACAAATTGAGCAAATTGCGCGTGATTACGGTTTGATTCGTGATGATGTGAGTAAATTACGTGAAAACGCTATGTCCTGCGTTTCTTTCCCAACTTGTCCATTGGCGATGGCAGAATCAGAGCGAATTCTTCCAAGCTTTATTGATGAACTGGATAAAGTGATGGCGAAACATCACGTAGCTGATAATTATATCGTTACACGTATTACCGGTTGCCCAAATGGTTGTGGCCGCGCGATGTTAGCGGAAATTGGTTTAGTGGGTAAAGCAATTGGTCGTTACAATTTGCATATCGGTGGGGATCGTGAAGGTGTGCGTATTCCACGTCTTTACAAAGAAAATATCATGATTCCCGAAATTATCAGTGAACTTGATACTCTGATTGGCCGCTGGGCAAATGAGCGTCATGCAAACGAAGGCTTTGGTGATTTTACCATTCGTGCGGGCATTATCAAACCAGTAGTAAATGCACCGGTTGATTTCTGGGATGACTCAAAAGTGATTATTAAATCAGCGGCTTAATGCGCAAAAGTGCGGTTAATTTTGACCGTACTTTTAGCTGAGAGAATAAAAAACCTTAGGTTTTAGCCTAAGGTTTTTGTTTTTTAGTAAGAATTATTTTTTCTCGTCACATTTGCTGATATCGCTACATTTGCCGTAGAGATATAAACTGTGTGCTTTTAATTTGATGCCATGTTGTTCACTGATTTCTTTTTGACGTTGTTCGATAATATTATCAGTAAACTCAAATACTTTACCGCAATCTTCACAGATAATGTGATCGTGGTGTTCTGTTGGAGCAAGTTCAAAAACAGACTTGTTACCTTCAAAATTATGACGAATTAAGATATGCGCTTCATCAAATTGGTTAAGTACTCGATATACGGTTGCAAGGCCAATATCACTGCCTTGTTCTAACAAGATTTTATACACTTCTTCAGCTGAGAAATGCTCATGTTTGTGCTCTTGCATCAATGCAAGGATAGTGAGTCGAGGTTCAGTAATTTTTAACCCTGCTTTTTTGAGTAATTTGATGTTTTCTTCAGACATAATGTTCCCTTAATTTGCTAAATAGAGATGGTTAAGCTAATTCAGCTAAACACATTTCATCATAGATCTGTTTTGTCCACTTCTCGACGCGTTCTGCAGTGAGTTCGGGTTGACGATCTTCATCAATACATAAACCGATAAAGTTTCCGTCGTCTAATAATGCTTTTGATGCTTCAAAGGTGTAACCATCAGTTGACCAATTGCCCACGATAATCGCACCACGTGGTTCAACGATATCACGTACTGTACCGATCGCATCACAGAAATAATCAGCATAATCTTCCTGATCGCCACAGCCAAAAATACCGACTAACTTGTCAGTAAAATCAATTTCTTCTAAGGTTGGGAAAAAATCATCCCAATCTGCTTGTGCTTCACCGTAGTACCAAGTCGGAATACCGAAAAGTAAAAAATCATAACCTTCGATATCTTCTTTAGAGCTTTTTGCAATGTCACGAATATCAACGAGTTCGTTACCTAATTGCTTCTGAATCATTTTTGCAATGTTTTCTGTATTACCTGTGTCACTACCGTAAAATAAACCGACAACTGCCATTGTTCTTTCCTTTTGAAATAAAATTAGGTGAGTAGAAAAAAAGATGAGGGATCAAAGCCCCACAATTTGTGCGAACTATAACATAAATGAATTCTCATTTGAATAGAATAATTCTCATTTAAAACGATTAATTCTTATTTAGAAACCTATCAATTGCACGTATCACAAAATCTGGTTTTTCCGCATGAACCCAGTGCCCACAACCATTGATTGTAAAGGAGGTCGCATTCGGGAATTGTTTTAGAATGGTTTCGGTATATTCAGGTTTAATATAAGATGAAAGCCCACCTTTGATGAAGAGTGTAGGCGTATTAGCGAAGACCTCTTGCCAATCCATTAGCTCTGCATAATGTTCAAAAAGTGCGGTCAAATTGAAACGAAAATATTCACTTGAAGTAGGTTCAAAAGATTTCAACATAAATTGCACCACACTCGGATCGGCAATTTCAGTTTCTAAAATAGGCTTAGCTTGTTGACGAGTTTGTGGCTGCGCTTTTTTAACGGCAAATAAACCACGAAACACATCATCGTGTCCTGCACTGCTATTAGCCACTGGAGCAATATCAATGACAATCAATTTTTCCACACGCTGCGGTTGAAGTGCGGTCATTTTCATTGCTGTTTTTCCACCCATTGAATGACCAATTAAGATCACTTTATCTAATTGAAGGTGATCGATAAGTTGCCATACATCATCAGCCATGACATCGTAATTCATTGTTTCTGAATGAAAACTATACCCATGGTTACGTAAATCTACGCGCAAAATATTATAGTTATCGCTAAATGCACGCGCGATGACACCAAGATTATTCATATCCCCAAATAAGCCGTGAATGAAAACTAAAGTGGGCGAATTAATTGATTGTTTTGCTTGGTGAAATTGATGGTTTAATAATAGGGAAGATGACATATATTTTGCGTGAGAATTTGGTTAGAAATCGTTATAATGGACGAAAATTTTAGCAAACGGAGAGAAAAAAATGAAGATAATTGAAGTCGATGAAGAATTGTATCAATACATTGCGGCACAAACTCAATCTATTGGAGAAAGTGCGTCTGATATTCTTCGCCGTTTGTTGAATTTACCCGCTCACGCAACAAGCAAGGTTGATTTCTTTGAATCAGACGTATCAGCTGATAACGCAAAAAGCGCGGTGCATTCTGAGCCTGTTTTAACGGAAAAAACAACCGAAGCAACTCAACCAAAAGTTGAACCTGTTGAGCCGCCAAAAGTAGTGAAAAAACAATCAGACGAAGCAATTAATCACATTGTTGATAAAGTTCGTGCACTCTTGAATTCTGCTGAATTTAAAGAAGAGCCAAAAGCAGTCGTGCGTTTTTTAAGTATATTGCGTACGCTTTATCGTACCAATCCAGAAAGCTTTGCACAGGCAACCGAAAGCTTACAAGGCCGTACTCGTGTTTATTTTGCTCGTGATGAAGGGACGTTGCTTGTGGCAGGTAATCATACTAAACCAAAACAAATTCCAGATACGCCATATTGGGTGATTACCAATACCAATAGTGGTCGTAAGATGTTGATGCTAGAAGGGGCGATGCAATCTATGCATTTGCCTGAATATTTAATTGACGAAGTTCGCCCTTATTTCGTTAGCAACTAAGTCAATGCAAAAATTCCCTTGGCAAGCATTTGCCCAAAATTCAGCGTATGCAAATCAGGTCGCGTTGCGAAATTCGCAGGGCGATCCTTTTACTTGGGCAGAACTTGCTGAGAAAATTAATCAAGTGGAAGCCTTTCTTTTACAACAAGGTGTGACAGCGCAAAGTGCGGTTGCTTTTTGTGGTAAAAATTCAGAACAGATCTTATTTCTTTATTTAGCCGTTATTCAGCTAGGTGCAAAAATTTTAGGTATCAACCCTGCATTTCCTCAAGAAAAAAGAGAAGAATTGTGCCAAGTGTATGGGGTGGATTTTTGTTATCAAACCGAAGATATTCATTATTTAGCTGTTAAAGCATTACCCGAACATAACGCTGATTTTACAAAAGCGGCAACGATGACATTAACATCGGGCTCGACTGGTTTGCCTAAAGCGGTGGTGCATAATGTTTCTGCTCATTTGGCAAATGCGGAAGGTGTTTGTGCCTTAATGAATTTTGGCAAAGATCAATCATGGCTACTTTCTTTACCGCTTTATC
This sequence comes from uncultured Haemophilus sp., assembly GCA_902466845.1. Taxonomy (GTDB): domain Bacteria; phylum Pseudomonadota; class Gammaproteobacteria; order Enterobacterales; family Pasteurellaceae; genus Haemophilus_D. The sequence continues at coordinate 2,050 of CABQSN010000074.1, read as the reverse complement.
ATGTTTCCGGACAAGGCATTGTGTGGCGCTGGCTTTACGCAGGGGCAACCTTAGTTTTACCGAAAGAAGATTTTTATCAATCTATTGGTGAGGTTTCTCATGTTTCTCTTGTGCCAACGCAATTACAACGTTGGTTTGATTATTTGACGGAGCATTCTCAACCTATTCAAACGCAAGCGGTATTATTGGGTGGAACGCAAATCCCCGTTAAATTAACCCTGGCGTTAAATAAATTAGGTATTCGAAGCTATTCAGGCTATGGTATGACAGAAATGGCTTCTACCGTATTCGCGAAGCAATCGGATGGAAAAATTGGTGTAGGTCAACCTTTGCTTGGCCGAGCGTTCAAGTTAGTGAATGAAGAAGTTTGGCTAAAAGGTGCTGGACTTGCCATGGGATATTGGCGCAATGGGTGTGTTGATCCGCTTACTAATGCTGAAGGTTGGTTCCAAACCAAAGATAAAGGTCAATGGCTCGATAATGAATTAGTCATTCAAGGCCGATTGGATAATATGTTTATTTCTGGAGGTGAAAATATTCAACCAGAAGAAATTGAAAAAGTGATTGCACAATCAGATTTGGTGAAACAAGTCTTTGTTTTGCCTCAACATGATGAGGAATTTGGACAACGCCCCGTGGCGTTGGTGGAATTTCACATGCCGTTTAATGAAAGTGCGGTTGAATCTCTCAACGTTTTTTTACAAGGGCGATTGGAACGATTTAAGCAACCCGTTGCCTACTATGAACTCCCGCAGGATTTAATCCAAGGGGCAATAAAGATTTCTCGCAAAGCACTCGCCGATTGGCTGTCGCAACAATAGGAAAGTTAGTTTAATGAAAAAAATCTCTCGTGTTTTGACCGCACTTGGTCTTTCATTTGTTTTTACGCTGGCACTTTCTCAGCCTGTTTGGGCAGAGAATAGTAATGCTGATTTACCGTCGGAAAAAACGCTAAAAAGTGAATTAGCCGAGGCACAAAAATTACCGGATGGTGATGAAAAGACAAATAATATTGCGACAATCCAGGCTTCGCTTGATTTCTTGCAACAAATTCAAACACAGCAAAAAAATAATAACGATTTGCAAGATACGCTTATTGATGCAGATTCTGAAATTCAGAAGAATAATGCTGATCTTCAAAATCTTAAAAAACAGTTAAACACGCCAAGTAACACCGATTATGCTTCACAAAGCTTAGCTAATCTACAGGCTCAGGTTGAGAAACTGACCAATCAACAACAAGATGCCCAATCTGCCTTAAGTGCGGTGAATACACAACTTGTAGGGCAGAGCTCGGTATCTGAACGTGCTCAAACAGCCTTAACAGACAATGTTAAACGTACGCAAGAATTGAATCAGAAATTGGCTGACCCAACAACCAGTTCGCTATTAAAACAGCAAATTCAGCTTGAATTGCAACTGATTGAGCTAAAAAATATCTATAATCAAGTGCTATTAAAAAATAGCGATCAGTTGACAGTGCTTTATCAAAGTCGATATGAACTGTTGAATACGCGAGTTCAAGCATTGCAGCAACAAATTGCGGCTATTCAAGAAGTGATAAACCAAAAGAATTTGGCTAAAACACAAAATCAAGTTGAGCAAGCACAACAACAAAGCCAAAATGTTGAGCAAAATCCGTTGATTCAGAAAGAATTGAATTTGAATGCACAGCTTAGCCAATATTTACTTGAGCAAACTGAGAAAACCAATACATTAACGCAAGATGAATTGCGCATGCGAAATGTGTTGGATAACTTAACGCAGACACAACGTACCATTGATGAGCAAATCAGTGCGTTACAAGGCACGTTGGTGCTTTCTCGCATTATTCAGCAACAAAAACAAAAATTACCGACCAATTTAAATATTCAAGGTCTTTCAAAAGTATCTGTGCATCCTATGCCCCTGTGATGGAATCCTTTTCCATTGATGAGGTATTTCTGGATATGACTGGCACCTCCTACATTTACCCGGATCCGATTGTAACTGCCCATGAGCTGAAAGATAAGATACGGACCGAACTGGGATTCACTGTAAATATCGGCAT
>CABQSN010000073.1:0-8809 GCA_902466845.1 uncultured Haemophilus sp. | reverse complement strand
AGTGCCCACACAGATTGTCTGATATATTGTTAAAGAGCAAAAAAGAACGACGCACCGGTTTTTCTTAAGATTCACAACAGCGCGTCGTTGTGTGGGGCGTATTATAGGACTTTCAGAATTCTTTGCAAGTGCTTTTTTACAAAAAAATTCAATTTTTTTATTGTCTGATGATTTAATCATCAAAGTGAATTGTCTTTGTTCAATATTCAAGGTAAATTACCTCCAAAGAGTAAGCATTTTAATGAGGTAGTTATGAATTTTGAGCAAATGATTGGTTTCGGTGTAGCAGGCAATTTCGCGGGACATTTAGAACAAGCCGGTGAAGCAGCTGATTTCACTCAAGTTAAAACAGAAAGTGCCATTCAACCGAAAGCGATTTTCCCGTTTTATGTGCCAAGCGAAAAAGCTGGCTTTCTTTCTACCTATCCTTTAAGTCACAATCAAATTAACTTTCCACAAGGCGCAGATAATCTGCAAATTGAACCTGAAATTGCGCTTATTTGTGATCTTATCTATAAAGGAAAGCAAGTTGAGCAAATTATCCCGCGTTATTTTGCAGCCTATAATGATTGCTCTATTCGTCGCCCTAATGCGAAAAAAATCTGTGAAAAGAAAAACTGGGGCAAGGCAAGTAAAGGTATTTCATCAAAACTTATTCCACTTTCTTCCTTTATTAAAGGAAGTGAAATTGATCAATATCGTATCGCTTGCTTTCATAAACGAAATGGCGAGCTCAATACGTATGGTATTGACAGCCCCGCTATCGGTTATAGCTATTTCCACCAACAATTATTAGATTGGATCGTCGATAGAATGAATAATCAACCCGATGAAGGACCAATGAATCATATTGCTTCTTTATTAGAGCAAGCAAACTATCCGAAACAAGCGATTATTAGTATTGGCGCCACCCGTTATACTGAGTTCGGTGAAACACATTTCTTGCAACCCAATGATCTGAGTATTGTTGTCGTGTATAACGGTGAAAAATATTCAGCTGAGGAAATTGAGAAAATGGCAAGAGATGAAAAATTTGCAGATGATATTTCGGTGCTTATTCAGAAAGTGGTTTAGCATACATATAAAAAGTGCGGTTAATTTTGGCCGCACTTTTTATTTACTTCCTTCTTAAAGAAACTTCTCCGGCATTAAAATACCGCTCGCCTTCATCGGTTATGACTTTTAAATAACCGCGTTTATCAATTCCCTGCTCTATACCTGAAATCGCGCCTTGTTCAGTAAAGACATTCACTTCATCACCAAAAAATTCATTATGGTTTATCCATTGTTGCATGAATTCCTCATCAATGCCTTTTTCTTCAAATTGAGCTAATCGAGAATAAATACGTTGAATCACTTTAATAAGGATCGTTTCACGATCTATATCAGGATCCTGTTCAGTTAATTGTGCATACGGCTGACTAATTTCGGTTGATTGTGGCAATTTTACATTGATCCCAATACCAACGACTAAATTAAGCTGCCCATTCTTGTGATTAATGATCTCCACCAAAATACCACCTAGTTTTCGCCCTGAAAGCAAAATATCATTTGGCCATTTCACTTTCACATTTAACGCTTCTGCAATAGCTAAACCAATCACTAAACTTAATCCATCCAATGCTTTTTTAGGATCGATAGTCCAATAAAAACTGAAAATTAACTGCCCTGCAAACGGTGAAAGCCATTGGCGACCACGACGTCCCCGCCCTGCGGTTTGATATTCTGCCAGACACAAATCACCTTTTTTTAATTGGTTAATTTGATTCGTTATAAATTCATTTGTTGAAGAAATGGTTCGATGATAACTCACGGAATAAGGTGAAAGTGCGGTCGAAATTGCTTGCGGATTTAACAAAGGCATTTCTGGCACAAGCTGATAAACCTCATTTTCTTCTTGAATATTCAATCCCACTTCTCTCAATAATGCCATTTCTTGTGCCAATTCATCTGACGTAATATTTAAAAACGACATCAAATCTGACCGCACTTTAGGTTGGCAATCAGACAAACAATCCAATAGCGATGACATATTCATTCCTTCTCATAAAAACCTTGGCAAATCTTACCATAAAAGCGAAAAAATTCATTTTCAACCACATGAAAAATCTGTATAATCCCGCCGCAATATTTTTTGACACAATTTTTAACAGCGAGATATTGCCATGCTTAGAATCAAACAAGAAGCTCTGACTTTTGACGACGTTCTACTCGTCCCCGCTCATTCAACTGTTCTTCCGAACACTGCCAACCTCTCAACTCAACTCACCAAAGAAATTCGCTTAAATATTCCTATGCTTTCTGCTGCAATGGATACTGTCACAGAAACCAAATTAGCAATCTCTTTAGCACAAGAAGGTGGCATCGGCTTTATTCACAAAAATATGACGATCGAACGCCAAGCGGATCGTGTCCGTAAAGTAAAAAAATTCGAAAGTGGTATCGTTTCTGAACCTGTGACTGTTTCGCCAGATTTAACCCTTGCAGCACTTGCTGAAATGGTGAAGAAAAACGGCTTCGCAGGCTACCCTGTTGTAGACAGTGAAAATAACTTAATCGGTATCATCACTGGCCGTGACACGCGTTTCGTAAAAGATTTAAGTAAAACTGTTTCACAATTAATGACAAAAAAAGAAGACTTAGTCACCGTAAAAGAAGGTGCAAGCCGTGAAACAATTTTAGAATTAATGCATCAAAACCGCGTAGAGAAAGTACTTGTAGTAGATGATGCTTTCAAACTAAAAGGTATGATCACCGTTAAAGACTTCCAAAAAGCAGAACAAAAACCAAATGCATGTAAAGACGAATTCGGTCGTTTACGTGTCGGTGCGGCTGTAGGTGCAGGCCCAGGTAACGAAGAACGTATTGATGCATTAGTGAAAGCCGGCGTAGATGTGTTGTTAATCGACTCTTCTCACGGTCACTCAGAAGGCGTATTACAACGTGTTCGTGAAACTCGTGCAAAATATCCAAACTTACCTATCGTTGCAGGTAACGTAGCGACTGCTGAAGGTGCTATCGCACTTGCAGACGCAGGCGCAAGCGCAGTGAAAGTAGGTATCGGTCCAGGTTCAATTTGTACAACTCGTATCGTAACCGGTGTAGGTGTTCCACAAATCACCGCTATCGCAGATGCAGCGGCAGCATTAAAAGATCGTGGCATTCCAGTTATCGCGGACGGCGGTATCCGTTTCTCTGGTGATATTGCAAAAGCTATCGCTGCAGGCGCAAGCTGTGTAATGGTGGGCTCTATGTTCGCGGGTACTGAAGAAGCGCCAGGTGAAATCGAACTTTACCAAGGTCGTGCATTTAAATCTTACCGAGGTATGGGTTCATTAGGTGCCATGGCGAAAGGCTCATCAGACCGTTACTTCCAATCGGATAACGCTGCAGACAAACTCGTACCAGAAGGTATCGAAGGCCGTATTCCATACAAAGGTTACTTAAAAGAAATCATCCACCAACAAATGGGTGGCTTACGTTCTTGCATGGGCTTAACTGGCTGCGCAACCATCGAAGAATTACGCACGAAAGCAGAATTCGTTCGCATCAGTGGTGCAGGTATTAAAGAAAGCCATGTTCACGATGTAACGATTACTAAAGAAGCGCCAAACTATCGTATGGGGTAATCCGTAGGGTGGGCTTTAGCTCACCTTTTATTGTTTTAAAGTGCGGTTGATTTTTGTAAAGTTTTGGAGAAAATTGACCGTCTACACTACCAATAATAAGAGCATTATAAATGACAAATATCCACAACCATAAAATTCTGATCCTCGACTTCGGTTCTCAATATACCCAACTGATCGCGCGTCGTGTGCGTGAAATCGGTGTGTACTGCGAACTTTGGGCGTGGGATGTAACTGAAGAACAAATCCGTGAATTTAATCCAGACGGTATCATTCTTTCTGGAGGTCCAGAAAGTACTACTGAAGAAAATAGCCCACGTGCACCAGAATATGTATTTAACGCAGGAGTGCCGGTATTGGGTATTTGTTACGGTATGCAAACCATGGCGATGCAACTTGGCGGTCTAACCGAAACATCAGATCATCGTGAATTCGGCTATGCTTCTGTTTTAATGGATAATCCTACCGCACTTTTCGCTCATTTAAATGATGGCGACAGCAAATTAGATGTATGGATGAGCCATGGCGATAAAGTAACGCGTTTACCAGAAAACTTCCAAGTTACTGGTACTACCCCAACCTGTTCAATTGCGGCAATGTCTGACGAAAATCGTCGTTTCTACGGCGTACAATTCCACCCTGAAGTAACCCATACTAAAAAAGGTTTGGAATTGTTAATGAATTTCGTGGTAAACATTTGTGGTTGCGAAACCAAATGGACTGCAGAAAACATTATCGAAGATGCCGTTGCTCGCATTAAAGCACAAGTGGGCGATGATGAAGTTATTTTAGGCTTATCTGGTGGTGTTGACTCTTCTGTGGTTGCATTACTTTTACACCGTGCTATCGGTAAAAACTTACACTGCGTATTCGTGGATAACGGCTTGCTCCGCTTACACGAAGGCGATCAAGTAATGGAAATGTTTGGCGATAAATTCGGCTTGAACATTACCCGTGTTGATGCTGAAAGTCATTTCTTGGGTGAACTTGCAGGCGTATCTGATCCTGAAGCAAAACGTAAAATTATCGGTAAAGTATTCGTTGATGTATTCGATGATGAATCGAAAAAACTCACTAATGTGAAATGGTTGGCACAAGGTACGATCTACCCAGACGTGATCGAATCGGCAGCAAGCAAAACCGGTAAAGCACATGTGATTAAATCACACCACAACGTAGGTGGCTTACCAGACTATATGAAACTTGGCTTAGTAGAACCATTACGTGAATTATTTAAAGACGAAGTACGTAAAATCGGTTTAGCATTAGGCTTACCGGCTGAAATGATCAACCGTCACCCATTCCCAGGCCCAGGTTTAGGCGTGCGTGTATTAGGCGAAGTGAAAAAAGAATACTGCGATTTATTGCGCCGTGCAGATGCAATCTTTATCGAAGAATTACGCAACAGCGGTTGGTATGAAAAAACCAGCCAAGCTTTCAGCGTGTTCTTACCAGTAAAATCTGTTGGCGTAATGGGCGATGGCCGTAAATACGATTGGGTTATTTCCCTACGCGCAGTAGAAACCATCGACTTTATGACTGCTCATTGGGCTCACTTACCTTATGATTTATTAGGCAAAGTATCTAATCGTATCATTAACGAAGTGAACGGCATTTCCCGCGTAGTGTATGACATCAGCGGAAAACCCCCAGCAACTATCGAATGGGAGTAACCTAAATCAATTTAAAGGGCAAATTATTTGCCCTTTTCTTCTTTCATAGCACTAATTTCTCTCATCAATATTCACTATGGACATCGCATTTTTACTCGGCACTAAAATTATTGAACTGACACTTATTGTGCTTATTGGTTATGGGTTGGTTAAATCAAAATTATTAAAATCTGAAGATAGCAAGACGCTTTCCGTTATTGGGCTTTATGTCATCAGTCCTGCAGTGATGATTGAAGCCTTTCAAATTGATTACACGCCTGAAATCTTGCAAGGTTTACAGCTTTCACTGCTTATGGCGGTGTTTCTTCAGGTTATTCTGATTATTATTGGCAGTCTGTTAAAGCGCCTATTAAACCTTGATCCTATTGAACATGCCACTTCCATTTATTCCAATTCTGGTAACTTAATTATTCCGATTGTGATGTCGTTATTTGGCAAAGAATGGGTCATTTACGCCAGCTGTTTTATTGTGGTACAAACCTTTCTATTTTGGACGCATTGCCGCTTGATTATTGTAGGAAAAGGAAATTTATCCTTGAAGATGATTGCTAAAAACATCAATATTTGGTCAATTCTCGTCGGAGCATTTTTGTTTGCTTTTCAAATTAAGTTGCCAAATATTATTAATGGCACGCTCTCTTCGATTGGATTGTTTATTGGCCCAAATGCCATGCTTGTTGCGGGCATGTTAATTGCCGCAATTCCATTAAAAAGCATTGTTTCATCTAAGCGCATTTATTTAGTCACACTATTGCGCTTGTTGGTTATTCCGTTTGTATTGTTGGTGTTAATAAAGCTCATTGGCTTTGTACATTGGGTTGAGAAAGGTGAGATTATCGTGTTGATTAGCTTTTTAGCTACCACTAGCCCTTCAGCTTCAACAGTGACACAAATGGCGGTGATTTATAACAACAACCCACAAAAAGCCAGCGCCATTTATGGAATAACGACGCTGCTTTGTATGTTTACTATGCCTCTGGTGATTGCCTTATATCAAATATGGGGGTAAATCGTGGAAAAGTGCGGTCAATTATTTAAGCACTTTTGATGCCGGCTGCTCTTTTTTCAAACGATAAAGTTGATATAAGTTAACGAAAACTAAGAAGGCGTTTAGAAGCGCAACTGGATAAGATTTGATGATCAAACTGTAAACGACAAAAAGTACCGCTCCAATTGCATTAACAACTCTCAAGTGAACAATCGATTTAAATAAAAAAGACGCAGCCACAAAGAATGTTGCCAAATAACCTAATAATTCGATGAAATTAAATTCCATAAATCTCTCCGTCAACAATGATTGAGGCGGCATCATAAAAGATTTTGGAATTGAGGAAAAGAGGCGAAATAAAGGCAACCGATTGCAATATCAAGAAATTTTTATTTCGCTCAACATTCGCTTAGATAAAGACTTTTTGCACTAAAAACATATAAAAAATTGTGCCTGCCGAGATAGAAAGAAACATGTTCTTTTTCCAGAAATGTAACCCCAATACCAAAGCACCCGCAATGAAATCGGGTAAGCCGTGATAACCACTCAACACATCCACATTTTTATAGCAATACACCACTAACATCCCAAACATCGCCGCAGGCAATACTTTGCCAAGGTAACGAACATACTCCGGAATCGGGCGATTGGCGGGAAAGATCCAGAAAGGCAATAACCGGGTAAATTGCACGCACACAATACAAATCACAATGGTGATAATTTGTTCCATCAATGTCATTTTAGTGCCTCCAATTTAGATGAAAGTTTCGGGCGTCTTACGGTTAACAGAATCCAAATACTAATGAGTGTTGGCACTAAAAAGTGTTCTTTCCCAACAATTAACAGCGATGCAAAAGCCACACCTAAACCTAATAATGAGCTTTCATGAGATTTTTCTTTGAGCCAGTTTTCAGCAAAAATCACCAGGAAAAGTGCGGTCATACCAAACTCTACCCCTTTTAAATCAAAAGGAATGATTGAACCAAATAGATTACCTAATCCCGCTCCAACAACCCAATAAAGATGGAGATAAAAACTGACAAAGAACATATACCAGCCTTTATCTAAATGATCGGGAATCTTCGCCATATAGTTCAGGGAAAAACTTTCATCGACTAGGGTACTAATTAAATACCAACGTTTTTTCCCGAGTTGAGCACCATATTTTTCTAACATGGAAATGCCATAAAAAATTTGGCGACCACTTACCATCAGCGTAACCAACGCAACACTTAAAGGCGAAAAAGGCATAACTAAGGCGGCAGCGGCAATAAATTCCACTGAGCCCGCATAAATGAGTGCTGCCATTGCAACGGGGAACCAAACACCGAATCCAAGTGCTTTCATGTAAATGCCGTATGCTATGCCTAAAAATAAAAAGCCGGCAAGCATTGGCATGCTGTAAGGAAATGCCGCTTTTGCCGCGGCTTTGATGGGATTTTCTGTCACAACTTCTGACATATTGACCTACTACAACTCTAAAACAGACAAACCAGGTAAGGTCGAAAAACTTTGTGCTTTTACTGTTTGATGGAAATCTTCGATATAAGCTAAATTCACATCTTCTTTACGAATCGCCGCATAAAGGTTGCTGTACAATCCTTCTTCTGTAATTTTACGTGCCACCACATACCCTTTCTCTAAATAAGGTAATGCCGCCCAATAAGGTACAGTAGCAATGCCACGACGACTCGCTACTAACTGGATCAAAGCGATCGTTAGCTCTGTTGTACGACGAGGTGGATTAATACCTTTCGGTTTCAATACTTGACGATATAAATCTAACATATCATCAGGCACGGGATAGGTTACCCAAGTTTCTTCAGCGAAATCTTCCGCCTGCCAAACCTCTTTATTGGCTAACGGATGATCTTTAGAACAGATTCCCACCATTTCATAAGAAAATAACGGCTTAAATAAAACATCATCATTTTGTTCAACTTCAGACACAATCGCCCAATCTGCACGATGAGATAATAACAATCCAACCGGATCTGTGTGGAAACCAGACACAATATCCAATTCTACCAAGCTCCAATGCTGACGAAACTCATCCATCGCTGGCATTAACCAGTCGAAACAGGTATGACACTCTACTGCAATTCTTAACTGTCCTGCATCACCGTGTTTTACACGAGCAAGTTCACGTTCAGCATCAACCACTTTCGGAAGAATTTCATTGGCAAGACGAATCAAACGATCGCCAGCTGCGGTAAAACGCAACGGATTACTTTTACGCTCAAAAAGAGGTAAACCAAATTGCTCTTCCATTAACTTAATTTGGTGAGAAAGTGCCGATTGTGTTAAATAAACACGTTTTGCCGCCATTGAAACGCTGCCCGTTTCCTTCAAAGCAAGCAAGGTTCTTAGGTGACGAAGTTCAAGAAATGTTGGTTTCATTAGAATAATTCATAAAGTTATCGCATTAGATGAGCAACATGATAACGCAAATTAAATTTATCGAAAAGAAAGTGCGGTCAAAAACGTTAATATTTTTCGGTATTATGTAGCAGTTGCACAAA
>CABQSN010000072.1:0-8815 GCA_902466845.1 uncultured Haemophilus sp. | reverse complement strand
TTTCATTATGTGCCTTTGCCTATGGATTTTGGCTGTTGATGTTTTCCAAAAAAATCATTTGTAGCAAATATATTTCCCGTAAAAAACTCATCGTTTTATATTGGATTGTCTTTATCGTGATGATTTTTTTCTTAACCTATCCAACAATTTTGCCTTGGATTTTAGAGTTAGCTAATTAGGAATAAAAATGAAGAAATTATGTACCGCACTTTTGCTTTCGTTGTTTGCAATTTCTTTCGCTCATGCGAATGAAACCAAACAAATTGTGCTAAAAGTAAAAGAAATGAATTGCCAGCTTTGCGCTTACTTAGTCAATAAAGAACTGCGTAATATTGATGGCGTTATTTCAACAAAACCATCCATTAAAGATGGTTTAGTGACGGTTGTGGAAGATCCAAAAGTCACAAACCAGCAATTATTCGATGCGATTCACAAGCTGAAATATACTGCTGAAGTCGTGAATTAAACGCTAAATACCTAGCAAAAAAAGTGCGGTGAAAATTCACCGCACTTTTTGTTTCGAACAATCGAATTATTTAATCACGCCACAAGCCATACGTGGACCGCCACCACCAAGTGGAGCTGGATGATCGGAGTGATTATCACCACCAGCGTGGATCATAATAGAGTGACCGCGAACCTCATCTAATTTTTTAAGACGTGGAGCTAAAACAGGGTTAGTTGCAGTGCCATCATGTAATACAGTTAAAGCCGGTAAGTCACCTAAGTGAGCATCATCTTGCCATGGGTAACCGTGTTGTTTTGCACCTTTAGGATCCCAGTGACCGCCAGCCGCTAAACCTGCTGTTAATTTACCGTCTTTTTCTTTTGGATCACAGCTTGGATTTTCATGAATATGGAAACCATGTAAACCTTCAGCCAAACCTTGTAGATTTGGTGTAAACACTAAACCATAATTTGATTCAGTAATAGTTACAGTCCCTACATCTTTGTTACCATTTGCAGGATCTAATTGTTGTACTTTTACTTCGATTGAAGGACCTGCTGGTTTTGCCATATGGTCATGTGCATTTGCCACGCCAGCAGCACAAATTCCGCTGATTGCTAATGCTAAGAGAGTTTTCATTTTCATCATAAGCTCCTTTACTTTAGAAAGACTCAAATTAATTCTACCTAAATACCAATAAAAAAATAGTGGTTTATATTAAATATTTGACAATTAAATTGATTTAATTTTTCTATCAATCAAATCTGTCCGCCAATAAAAACTGCAATACCGCATCCATTCTTAAATGCGGGATGCTTTCACCTTGTTGTAAAACTTGAGGTTCAAAGGAATCAAAATCAAAAGATTGTTTTGACCAGAACTCTGCATTAGGTAGTTTACTTGGTACAGACCCTGGATAAAGCGTAATAAGTTGCTTATCTAAAGAACGCACACCTTGAATAGCTTTGATTTGTTTACCGTTTTGATTAACTAAAACCTGTTTAGTCGCACGAATAGCAGCAATTGCCGTGTATTCTGTATCAATCCCTTCAAATTCCACATGACGACCACCCTCTTGCACCAATTGACGCATCAGGCTGATTAAGTTTTGAATTTGATCTGTCGTAATATGATCGGCTTTTGTTGCTACAAACATGAGCTTATCAATATTCGGGGAAAACAAGCGATTAAGCAAATTACGTTTGCCATAATGGAAATTTTTGAAAAGCTGATTAAGCCCTGTTTGCATATCAATAAAAGCTTGTTGGCTATGATTCAGTGGCGTTAAGCAATCCGCTAGAATCACTTGGCGATCAAAAGTAGAAAAATAATTTTCATAAAAGCCTTTCACCACCTTATTACGATAATAATCATATCTCTTATTCAACACGGCAAAATAGCTATTGGATTTTGCTTCTCTTTTCAGTTTTTGCCATTGCTCCTCGGACAAATGCAATAACGGGAAAAATTGTAATACAGGTGCACCTTCTAATTCTCCAGGCAAGACAAATCGTCCTGGTTGAATAAATTGCATTCCTTCTGCTTTGCAAACAAGCAAATAATCGGTGTAAGATTTTGCAATCTGCGCTAAAACATCTTCATTGACGACCGCACTTAGGTCAAGCTTTTTCAATTCATCCAACCAATCTTGAGCAAACTGTTGGCGAATACCTGATGTAATTTTGGCTTGTTCAAGTGACCATTGTTGAAAATCTAAATTCAGCAAAGGTAAATCCAATAGCCATTCACCAGGATAATCAAAAATATCCAAGTATAATGTGCCACGTTCTTTAAAATGGCGAAGTAAGCCCGATTGGCGTTCAAAACGAATAGCTAGGCGTGTTTCACTCACGCCTCGAGTAGATTGGCACCATTGTGGAGGATTATTCATTAAATCATTGAGATTCGCTTCATAATCAAAACGTGGAATACTTAAATCCTGCTGAGGCACACGTTTTACCGCTAAAATAGATTGATTTCGAGCAGCCTCAAATAAAGGAAGATGATCATTTTCTTCTTGATTAATATGTAATAATTGATTAATCAAGCTCGTAATAAAGGCTGTTTTACCGCTTCGACTTAGCCCTGTCACAGCTAAACGTAAAGTGCGGTCAAATCCACGATTGATTATTTGATTAATTTCCCGATTAATTGATTTAAACATATCCTAAAAATCCAATAACTAGCCATTTTTGCCAAGATATTTTACAATTCACTCAATTTATCACAAAACGGTCTTTAATAATAAAGCTATGTTACGTCGAAATGTCACTTTTTGTTTTTTATTGTGTGGGTTGAGCCAAATTAATCTGGCACAAGCCGCCCCAAGCATACCCAAAATGCTGACAGAAAATGGCTTAACATACTGCACAAATGCATCGGGTTTTTCCTTTAACCCGCAAACTGCAGACGCCGGCACCAGTATGAATGTGGTGACGGAGCAAATTTATAACAAATTATTTGATATTAAAGATCATAGTGCAGCACTCGTTCCTGTATTAGCCCAATCTTATTCTATTTCATCTGATGGAAAACAAATTCTCATTAATCTTCGTAAAGGGGTGAAATTCCATCATACCCCTTGGTTTACGCCTACGCGTGACTTTAATGCAGAAGATGTGGTCTTTTCGATTAATCGTGTTTTAGGACATGATACTTATCTGCCAACACTTTCAGATGATGTGGTAACTTATAAAAATCCGCAATATAGAATCTTCCACGAGCAAGCCAAAAAGGTACACTTTCCGTATTTTGAAAGTATTAAGCTGAATCAAAAAATTAAAAGTATCACGGCAACGAATCCTTATCAGGTGAAAATTGAACTGTTTGAACCCGATGCCTCAATTCTGTCACATCTTGCCAGTCAATATTCTATTATTTTCTCGCAAGAATATGCGTATCAATTAAGTGCCGATGATAACCTTACCCAATTGGACACTCACCCTGTTGGCACGGGCCCTTATCAAGTGAAAGATTACGTTTATAACCAATATGTTCGCTTGATACGCAATGAAGCTTATTGGGAAAAGAAAGCCAAAATTGAAAATATTATTGTGGATCTTTCTGCGGATCGCACAGGACGTTTAATTAAATTCTTTAATAATGAATGTCAAATCGCGTCTTATCCCGAAGTCAGCCAACTCGGCTTGTTAAGTGAAAAGGACGACCGTTATTATCTACAATCTACGGATGGAATGAACTTGGCCTATTTGGCTTTTAATTTCCAAAAACCATTAATGCAGGATAAAACCATTCGCCAAGCCATTTCGCAAAGCTTGAATCGTTTTAGAATTGTGCGAAATATTTACCACAACACAGCAACGGTGGCGAATAACATTATCCCTGAGATTTCTTGGGCTTCTGCAATTAATACGCCTGATTTTCCTTATGATTATCAGCCTGCAGAAGCAGAAAAAACATTACGCGATAAAAAACTCACATTAGATATGTGGGTGATGAATGAAGAGCAAGTGTATAACCCTGCTCCCATTAAAATGGCGGAGCTCATCAAATGGGATTTAGCCAAAGCGGGAGTGGATGTTAAAGTGCGGTCAGTCACACGTACATATTTAATCGAACAATTACGCAAAGGGACTGAAGATTACGATTTAATCTTAACGGGTTGGCTTGCTGGAAATCTTGATCCTGACGGTTTTATGCGCCCGATTTTAAGTTGTGATACACAAAAGGAAATCACTAATCTATCCAATTGGTGTAACCCTGAATTCGATAATATGATGGATCGCGCACTATCCACCAATCATTTATATGAACGGTCTAAAGCGTATAACAATGCGCAAGAGCTCATTTTAAACGAATTACCTATTGTGCCAATTGCAAACGTAAAACGACTTTTAGTCGCACGTGGTAATGTAAAAGGAATTGAGATGACCCCATTTGGTAGCATCAATTTTTCTACCTTGTATTTCATGAAAAATAAGGAGAAAAAATAATGCTCTTTTCAGCAATTCGTTATGTTATTTGGGTAAGCATTTTATTATTGATTTTATCCATATTAAGTTTTGTGATTTTAATGCGAGATCCTCTCAATGCTGATCTTATCACAAACAACATTTATAGTGCTTATTATCATTACCTTACATCATTGTTACAGGGCGATTTAGGGATTACCTATAACGGCGGAGAATCGTTAAAAGATTTAATTTTTACTGTATTACCACCCACATTAGAACTCTGTTTTACCGCACTTTTATTGGCTTGCATCTTAGGTATTCCTCTCGGTGTATTAAGTGCGGTCTATAATCAACGTGTTTTTTCACGTACATTGCAGAGTATATCCAATGTTGGTTTGTCTATTCCGATTTTCTGGTTTGCCCCGATTTTACTCTATGTGGCCGCGATTCAAAGCTGGGAGATTGCAGCCATCGGGCAGTATAATTTACTCTATGAAATCAAACCTATCACGGGTTTCCCTATTATTGATGTGTGGTTTGTGGATGTGCCTTACCGAACTAAAATCGTACAAAATGTTTTACAACATTTAGCCTTGCCTACATTAGTGCTTTGTATTCTGCCGAGCATGGAATTTATCCGCATCATTCAGCAACGGGCAGATTATTTACTTCAACAAGAATATGCTAAAGCGGCAGCAACACGTGGCTGGTCAAAATGGACGATTTTAAGACGTTATGTTTTCCGCAATACTTTTCCATTATTGATTCCACAACTTACGCGTGTATTTACCTTAGTGTTAACGCAATGTATGTTGGTTGAGACGGTATTAGGCTGGCCAGGAATTGGACGTTGGTTGATTGATGCCGTAACCCAACAAGATTACAACAGTATTTCTGCCGGTGTAGTTGTAATTGGTATTTGTATCATTATTATTGATACCTTCGCCAAGTTGCTCATGTTTGTGTTAGATCCATTGAATAAGAAGGGCTGGTATGCAAGATAGAGAACCTGATGAATTTCGTGAAAGCACCTCCTTCTTTCAGATTTGGTTGCTTTTCCGTCAGAATCGCGTGGCATTATTCTGTTTCTATTTATTTTGTCTTCTGATTTTGACCGCACTTTTTCCTAAACTCATTATGCCTTATAGCGAAAGCATGGAGTTTGTCGGAGAAGAACTCATGCCGCCATCTTGGGTAGAAAAAGGTCGTATTGCTTTTTTCTTTGGTACAGATGATCTTGGTCGTGATGTACTCAGTCGATTAATTATGGGGACACAATATACTCTCGGTTCCTCTCTTTTAGTGGTCATTGCTGTGGCAATTATTGGTGGCGCATTAGGTATTCTTGCCGGTATGTCAGAAGGGATTAAATCTCGTTTTTTAGGTCATTTTTTTGATGCATTTTTATCTATCCCTATTTTGCTGATTGCCATTATTATTTCGACGTTAATGGAACCGAGCTTAATAAATGCCATGTTTGCCACTCTGTTGGCTATTTTGCCGTATTTTGTCCATGCGATTTATCAAGCGATTCAGCAAGAACTAAAGAAAGACTACGTACTCTTACTAAAATTAGATGGTATTTCAAACTGGGAATTATTAAAAACTACAATCTTGCCGAATATTAGTGTCGCCTATACACAAGAAATTTCTCGAGCATTTGTGGTCGCTATTTTAGATATTACGGCTCTCAGCTTTATTTCTCTAGGTGCACAACGTCCAATGCCAGAATGGGGCGCAATGATTAAAGATTCGTTAGAGCTGATTTATCTTGCCCCTTGGACAGTTTTATTACCGGGCTTTGCTATTATTTTCACCATTTTATTAAGCATTATTTTTACTAACGGATTGTGTAAAGCAATCAATAAATATTACGAGTAACCCATGGCGCTGTTAGATATTCGCAATCTTAATATTGAAATTCAAACACCAAACGGTCGCATGAAAATTGTGGACGGCGTCAATCTTTCGCTTAATGAAGGGGAAATTCTAGGGCTCGTCGGTGAATCAGGTTCAGGTAAAAGTTTAATCGCTAAAGTAATCAGTAATTCCATTAAAGATAACTGGATTGTCACCGCTGACCGTTTTCGTTTTAATGATGTTGAATTGCTTAAACTGACGCCGAATCAACGTCGAAAAATCGTTGGAAAAGAAATTTCAATGATTTTCCAAAATCCATTAAGCTGCCTTGATCCAAGTCGAAAAATTGGTAAGCAGCTTATCCAAAGTATTCCGAACTGGACGTTTAAAGGCAGTTGGTGGCAATGGTTCGGTTGGAAAAAACGTCGTGCAATTGAATTACTGCACCGTGTAGGGATTAAAGACCACCAAGATATTATGGCGAGTTATCCTAATGAGCTCACTGAAGGTGAAGGCCAAAAAGTGATGATTGCCGTAGCAGTGGCGAATCAACCTCGATTATTAATTGCGGATGAGCCCACTAATTCTTTGGAATCTATCACAGCCTTGCAAATTTTCCGCTTGCTTTCAAGTATGAATCAAAACCAAGGTATGACAATTTTATTAGCCAGTAATGATCTTAAAAGTGTCAGCGAATGGTGTGATAGCATTTCCGTCCTTTATTGTGGGCAAAATACCGAGTCTGGTCCGACTGACCAAATATTAGAAATGCCCCATCATCCTTATACGCAAGCATTGCTTTATTCTGTTCCAGATTTTAGTCGTCCCCTAGGTTTTAAAAGCAAATTAGGGACATTAGAAGGAACTGTGCCGATTTTGGAACAAATGCCGATTGGTTGCCGTTTAGGACCTCGCTGCCCTTTTGCTCAGCGTGAATGTATTCAAAAGCCAAGCCGATATCGTATTAAACAGCATGAGTTTTCCTGCCATCATCCGATTAATCTCCGAGAACGGCAGTTTAAAGATAAAATTGCAACTTCACCGCTTACGCTAAATACCGAATCAAAAGGAAACGAATAATGCCATTATTACAAGTGGAAAATCTCAGTAAAACCTTTGATGAACCAGCCAAACTTTTTGGCTCAGAGCAATTTTATGCGGTAAAAGACGTCAGCTTTACGCTTAACCGTAAAGAAACGCTTGCAATTATCGGGAAAAATGGCTCAGGTAAATCGACCTTAGTTAAAATGATTGCAGGGATTACTCTCCCAACTTCGGGAAAAATCTTATTTAATGATTTACCGTTACAATTCGAAGATTTTCACTATCGTGCGCAGCATATCAGAATGGTTTTCCAAGATGCTAATTCAGCGTTTAATCCGCGTCTAAATATTGGACAAGCCTTAGATGCACCACTGCGATTAATTACCGATTGGGATGAAGAGACTCGCAATGAAAAGATCTTTGAAACGCTCTCATTGGTAGGGCTTTATCCTGATTATACGAATCTGAAAATTAAACATCTTTCGGTCAGTCAAAAACAACGGATCGCCTTAGCTCGTGCACTGATTCTTCAACCTGAGATCATTATTATTGATGATGCATTGAGTGCCTTAGATGCCTCTGTGCGTATTCAATTGCTTAATCTGATTTTAGATTTACAAGAACATTTAGGCATTTCCTATATTTATGTTGGACAAAATTTAGGCATTATCAAACATATTGCAGATCAAGTTTTAGTAATGGATGAAGGTGAAATTATCGAATCAGGTACACCAAGAGAGATTTTCACCAATCCTCAAAACAATATTACTCGCCTTCTTGTAGAAAGCCATTTTGGTCAATTGCTTGATAAAAATGCTTGGCAAACCACCACTTCCTAATTCTCTGTCAAACAAGTTAGGCATAGACATCTCAAAAAAACGTCTTTAAAATTGACCGCTCTTTTCATTCTTTTTAACAAAATAGGAAAGCAACTATGCAAGCGTTATTAAAACTCACTAACTTTGTGAGCAAAACTTTCGCATTATGGGCGATTGTTTTTGCTCTTCTCGCCTTTCTCTTCCCTGAGCAATTCAAAATTTTTGCACCCTACATTCCTTACCTTTTAGGTTTGGTAATGTTTGGCATGGGGATTACCTTAACTTTTGCTGATTTCAGTGAAGTGGCTAAACATCCTAAATCTGTATTTATTGGTGTAGCGGGTCAATTTATCATTATGCCAGCTATCGCATTTGGATTAGCAAAAGCCTTTGATTTGCCTGCTGATTTAGCGGTCGGGGTCATTCTTGTGGGAGCTTGCCCGGGGGGAACGTCATCAAACGTAATGACTTATTTAGCGAAAGGTAACACCGCGCTTTCTGTTGCTTGTACCACTATCTCAACCTTACTTTCACCAGTATTAACCCCTGCCATTTTCTATGTATTAGCAAGCCAATGGTTAGATATTGATGCCGGTGCAATGTTTATGTCTGTATTAAAAATGGTATTGTTCCCCATTTTCTTAGGTTTAGTTGTTCGTGCGCTCTTTAAAAAACAAGTGGAGCAAGCAAGCCAAACTATGCCATTAGTCTCTGTTATTTCTATCGTATTA
>CABQSN010000071.1:0-9052 GCA_902466845.1 uncultured Haemophilus sp. | reverse complement strand
GAGCAGCGGACTTTTAATCCGTTGGTCGAAGGTTCGAATCCTTCACGACCCACCATCTATTTTACAGATCATTATTTAACCGGTTGGGTTGTTAGCTCAGTTGGTAGAGCAGCGGACTCTTAATCCGTCGGTCGAGAGTTCGAGCCTCTCACAGCCCACCAGTCAACATCTTATTCCTCCTATTTGTTAAAAAATTTACAAAAAATTAAAATATTTTCAAAATTCTTGACTATATTTAGCGGTTATTATGGTAGAATATCCACAAATTTAAGTCGGGCATAAAATGTTACAAAATATTCGAATTGTTTTGGTTGAAACATCACATAGCGGGAACATCGGTTCTGCGGCGCGTGCGATGAAAACAATGGGATTATCCAATCTTTATTTGGTCTCACCAAAATCGGTAGATGAGCAATCTATTGCATTAGCAGCAGGCGCTGATGATGTTGTGCGTAATGCCCACATTGTTGATACTTTTGAACAAGCAATAGAAGATTGCTCATTAGTGATTGGTACGAGTGCAAGATTACGTCATTTACAGAGCACGCTGATTGACCCAAGAAAGTGTGCAGAGAAAGCCAGTGCACATCAAGGGCAAGTAGCGATCGTGTTCGGTCGTGAGCGTGTTGGACTCACAAATGAAGAATTACTTAAATGTCATTATCATTTAAATATCCCTGCTAATCCTGAATATTCTTCGCTAAATTTAGCGATGGCAGTACAGTTGGTAAGTTATGAAATGCGAATGGCATTTTTAGCAAAAGATAAAACGGAAAGTACACTTTCAACAATAGAAAATATCTATCCAACAGCACAAGAAATGGAGTATTTTTTTGCTCATACGGAACAGGTGTATCAGTCTCTTGGTTTTATTCAAAATCAAGGGGTTATACAAAAGTTAAGACGACTTTATAACCGTTCTTCTCTAGAAAAAAATGAATTAAATATTTTGCGAGGAATGTTAAGTGCGATTGAAAAACGCCTTAATCTGCAAAAAGAGTAAAATTGACTATCATAGTCAGATAGGTAAACTACCTAGATGACGATTTATAGGGATGCTTTATGAAACTAACATCTAAAGGACGATATGCGGTTACCGCAATTTTAGATATCGCATTACATGCGGGGACTGCTCCAGTTTGTTTAGCGGATATCTCAGAACGTCAAAATATTTCACTTTCTTATCTTGAGCAATTATTTGCCAAATTGCGTCGTGGTGGATTAGTAAAAAGCGTTCGTGGCCCAGGTGGTGGCTATCGTTTAGCGTTACCAACTGATCAAATTTCTATCGGTATGGTGATTTCAGCCGTAAATGAGAACATTAATGTGACAAGATGCCTTGGTAAAGGAAATTGCAAAGGTGGAGTGGAGTGTTTAACTCATACTTTATGGCAAGATTTAAGTGATCGCATTTCTGATTTTTTAGATGAGATTACATTAGCTGAGCTTGTAGAGAAAAAAGCTGGGAAGCATAAAGCTCACAAAGATTTTGATGACTTAATTGTAGTCAACCAATAATGGGAAAGTAGATTAAAGTGCGGTCAAATTGATAGCATTTTTAGTAGTTATTTAGGAGTGAAAATGAAATTACCAATTTATTTAGATTATGCAGCAACATGTCCAGTGGATGAACGTGTAGCTAAAAAAATGATGGAATATTTAACCATTGATGGTGTATTCGGTAATCCAGCATCTCGTTCACATAAATTTGGCTGGCAAGCTGAAGAAGCGGTTGATATTGCACGTAATCAAATTGCGGATTTGATTGGTGCAGATTCACGTGAAATTGTGTTTACTTCAGGAGCAACAGAAGCCGATAACCTTGCTATTAAAGGTGCTGCACACTTTTATCAAACAAAAGGTAAGCACATTATCACCTGCAAAACTGAACACAAGGCTGTATTGGATACTTGCCGTCAATTAGAGCGTGAAGGCTTTGAAGTGACCTATTTAGATCCAGAAGAAGATGGTTTAATCGATCTTGAGAAATTCAAAGCTGCATTGCGTCCAGATACGATTCTTGTGTCAATTATGCACGTGAATAATGAGATTGGCGTGATCCAGGATATTAAAGCAATTGGTGAGCTTTGCCGTGCAAACAAAACCATTTTCCACGTAGATGCGACCCAAAGTGTCGGTAAAGTAGAAATTAATCTTGCTGAATTACCGGTTGATTTGATGTCAATGTCTAGTCACAAATTATACGGACCAAAAGGTATCGGGGCATTATATGTTTGTCGTAAACCTCGCGTTCGTTTAGAAGCAATTATCCATGGTGGTGGTCACGAGCGTGGTATGCGTTCTGGTACATTACCTGTACACCAAATTGTTGGTATGGGTGAAGCTTATCGTATTGCAAAAGAAGAAATGGCGACAGAGATTCCTCGTATCAGAGCTTTACGCGATCGTTTATATAATGGCTTAAAAGAAATTGAAGAAACCTATGTAAATGGTTCAATGGAGCACCGTGTAGCAAATAACTTGAACATCAGCTTTAACTATGTTGAAGGTGAATCCTTAATGATGGCATTGCGTGATGTAGCAGTTTCTTCTGGTTCGGCTTGTACTTCAGCGAGTTTAGAGCCATCTTATGTACTACGTGCATTAGGTCGTAATGATGAATTAGCACATAGCTCAATTCGTTTCACACTTGGTCGTTGGACAACGGAAGAAGAAATTGATTACACCATTAATTTAACACGTAATGCAGTAGCAAAACTTCGTGAATTATCGCCACTTTGGGATATGTTCAAAGAAGGCATTGATTTAAATACTATTGAGTGGTCAGCCCACTAATTTTAAAGGCGGCTAGTCCGCCTGATAGCAACTTATTTAGGAAAGGAACATAATATGGCATACAGCGAAAAAGTTATTGATCATTATGAAAATCCACGCAACGTAGGTTCGATGGATAAAAAAGATAATTCAGTAGGAACGGGTATGGTTGGCGCACCGGCTTGTGGTGACGTTATGCAATTACAAATCAAAGTAAATGACAGCGGCATTATTGAAGATGCGAAATTTAAAACTTATGGTTGTGGCTCTGCGATTGCATCAAGTTCTTTAATTACCGAATGGGTGAAAGGTAAATCTTTAGATGAAGCAGGTGCAATCAAAAATAGTCAAATTGCGGAAGAACTTGAATTACCACCGGTAAAAGTTCACTGCTCAATTTTAGCAGAAGATGCAATTAAAGCCGCTATTGCTGACTATAAAAATAAACAAGGTAAGTAATCAAAGTGCGGTTGAAAATGACCGCACTTTATCAATTTAAGGATCAGAATATGTCTATAACACTCACTGAAAAAGCGGCACAACGAGTTCGTACTTTTCTTGAAAATCGTGGAAAAGGCATCGGTTTACGCTTAGGTGTGAAAACATCAGGTTGTTCGGGTTTAGGCTATGTGCTTGAATTCGTTGATGTGCTCAATGATGACGATCTTGTTTTTGAGCAGCATGGCGTGAAAGTGGTAGTCGATCCAAAAAGCTTGGTTTATTTAGATGGCATTGAGCTAGATTATGTCAAAGAAGGCTTGAACGAAGGCTTTAAATATAACAATCCAAATGTGAAAGAATCATGTGGATGTGGTGAAAGTTTCCATGTTTAAGGAATAAAGATGACAAATCCTTTTGCTATTTTTGATTTGCCCGTTGCTTTCAATGTTGATCAATCGCTTTTGTCTGAACGCTATTTAGTGCTTCAAAAGAGTTTGCATCCGGATAATTTTGTTACGGCAGATGCGCAAGAACAACGCATTGCAATGCAAAAGTCGACAGAAGTTAATGATGCATTAAAAACCTTGAAAGACCCGATTCTACGCGCAGAAGCAATTATTGCGTTAAATGCGGGAAAAACACAGGATTTAGAGCAAAAGAGCACACAAGATATGGCATTCCTAATGCAGCAATTAGAATGGCGAGAAGAGCTCGAAAACATTGAGCAAAGCCAGGATGAAAATGCATTAGAATCCTTTGCGAAACGTGTTAAAAAAGAAACAAAAGAAATGTTGACCGCACTTGAAGAACAACTAAATGAGCAACAATGGTCAACTGCTGCACAGTTCTGTGATAAATTACGTTTTCTAAAAAAATTGGCGGATGAAATTAGCCAAGTAGAAGAACGTCTATTTGAATTATAATCTTGAGGGCGTTTAATACGCCCTTTTCGCTATTGATAAATGGGCAACCGCCTCATACGAATGAAATCCGATTATGCAAACTTTAGAACAACTGACTGATGCCTCAAAATCTGCTTGGGGAACCATTTCCCAATGGATTGAGCATGCTCGTAATCATTGTGATGTGATTAAAAAAGATCAATCTAGTGCAGAACGTGAGCTTTTCACCATGCAAATGCCCACTTCTTCTCCGATGGGCGCGGTAATTTATGAAACGGGTGGCATTTTAATTCATCATGGTTGGTTGCGTATATTGGGTTCAGGAAGTTTTAAATTGCCACGTGGATTAATGGACTGGAATTTCAGCAAATCCTTTAATCAATCAGGTGATAAACCGAAATATTTGCTCGTTGCAGACGATGTCATTGGAGGGTATTTTGCCTTAAATGGTGGTTCTTTAGGAGATAATCTCGGCAAGATTTACTATTTTTCGCCGAAAGATTTAACTTGGCATGATTTAAATTTTACCTATACGGATTTCTTAGCTTGGGCATTAAATGGTGACATTGAAGCATTTTACCAAAATCTGTTTTGGCAAAATTGGCAAGAAGATGTAAAACAACTCGATGGTAACCACATGATTGTTTTTACACCAGAGCTTTTGGAAGATAAGACGACTGAGATTAATCAGCGCGAACGACGCGAAGTTAATATTGAAACGCATTACAATGCAAGTTTCACCGAACAAGATAAATTTGCTCAAGCTTATTCAGTCGCATAATCAGCTTTTAACGAATTAATTATTAGAGATAAAAAGAGATATGGCATTACTCCAAATTGCAGAGCCAGGACAAACGGCTGCACCACATCAACATCGTCTTGCGGTAGGGATTGATTTAGGTACAACAAACTCTTTAGTTGCCGCAGTGCGTAGCGGTCAAGCCACCATTTTGAATGATGAACAAGACAGAAGCCTTGTGCCTTCAGTCGTTTATTATGGTGAAAATGAAAAACTTGTGGGTACTGAAGCATTTGCCAAAGCTGCAATTGATCCTAAAAATACGATTATTTCTGTGAAACGTCTGATTGGACGTAGCCTTGATGATGTGCAATCTCGTTATACCAATTTACCCTATGAGTTTGTGGCAAGTGAAAATGGGTTGCCATTATTGGTGACGCATCAAGGCAAAAAAAGTCCAATTGAAGTCTCTGCGGATATTTTATCTCGTTTAAATCATATTGCAGAACAACGGCTTGCAGGTGAGCTTTCTGGCGTGGTGATTACCGTACCTGCCTATTTTGATGATGCTCAACGCCAAAGTACAAAAGATGCAGCACGCCTTGCCGGGTTAAATGTATTACGTTTATTAAATGAACCCACTGCTGCAGCAGTGGCTTATGGCTTAGATAGCGGAAAAGAAGGTGTCATTGCTGTTTATGACTTAGGTGGCGGTACCTTTGATATCTCAATTTTATGCTTGTCTAAAGGTGTATTTGAAGTCTTAGCAACAGGTGGGGATACCGCTTTAGGTGGTGATGATTTTGACCATTTAATTGCAGATTGGATTGTTGAACAAGCGGGTATTAAACCACAAAATGTCAATGAGCAACGTGAGCTTTTAAGTTTAGCTACACAAACTAAAATTGCTTTAACGAGTGAGCAAAGTGCGGTCATTTCTTGGCGCGAATTTGAAGGTGAGTTAAGTCGTGAGCAATTCAATGAATTAATCCACTCATTGGTAAAACGTTCTTTATTAACCTGTCGTCGTGCATTGAAAGATGCACATGTTGAAGCTGAAGACGTGCAAGAAGTGGTTATGGTTGGAGGTTCAACTCGCGTGCCTTACGTACGTGAGCAAGTGGGCGAATTTTTCGGTAAAACACCATTAACCTCTATCGATCCAGATAAAGTAGTGGCCTTAGGCGCGGCTATCCAAGCAGATATTTTAGTGGGCAATAAGAATGACAGTGATATGTTGTTACTCGATGTTGTGCCGCTTTCTTTAGGTATTGAAACCATGGGTGGTTTAGTGGAGAAAATTATTCCACGTAACACCACGATTCCAGTGGCTCTCGCGCAAGAATTTACTACCTTTAAAGATGGTCAAACTGCAATGACGGTACATGTGGTACAAGGTGAACGAGAGTTGGTGGATGATTGCCGTTCTTTAGGTCGTTTTACGTTGCGTGGTATTCCACCAATGGTAGCAGGTGCCGCACATATTCGTGTGACTTATCAAGTGGATGCAGATGGCTTATTAAGTGTAACCGCCATGGAAAAATCCACAAAAGTCCAAGCATCGATTCAAATTAAGCCTTCTTATGGTTTAACGGATGAAGAAGTAACGGCAATGATTAAAGCTTCTTTTGATAATGCACAAGATGATATGCAAGCCCGTGAATTAGCCGAGCAACGTGTTGAGGCTGATCGTGTGATTGAAAGCGTGATTGTGGCATTACAACAAGATGGGGCGGAATTATTGACCGAAGCCGAATTCCACCACATTGAAAATGCATTGAAACAATTAATGGATGTAAAAGAAGGTACAGATCGTCATGCGATTGCGCAGGGAATTAAAGCTCTTGATGTGGCAACTCAAGAATTTGCGGCAAGACGCATGAATAAATCCATTCATCAAGCGCTGACAGGTAAATCTGTATCAGATATTGAGCAATAAAGTGCGGTTATAAATTAACGAGTTTTTTATATTGAGGAAAGTAATATGCCAAAAGTGATTTTTTTACCGAATGAAGAATTCTGTCCAGAGGGTATGGTGGTTGATGCAGCAGCTGGTGACAACTTATTAGAAGTGGCACATAATGCAGGCGTTGAAATTCATCATGCTTGTGATGGGTCTTGTGCTTGTACAACATGCCATGTAGTTATTCGTGAAGGGTTTGATTCATTAAATGAAGCCAGCGATCAAGAAGAAGATATGTTAGATAAAGCATGGGGCTTAGAAATGGATAGCCGCCTTTCTTGCCAATGTGTCGTGGGGAATGAAGATTTAGTGGTGGAAATCCCTAAATATAATATTAACCATGCGAATGAGGCGGCTCACTAATGAAATGGACGGATGCCCAACTTATCGCTGAAGAGCTTTATGATCGTAATCCAGATTTAGATCCTAAAACGGTACGTTTCACGGATTTGCATAAGTGGATTTGTGAACTAGACGGTTTTGATGATGATCCAATGAAATCTAACGAGAGTATTCTGGAAGCGATTTTGTTGAAATGGTTAGATGAATACGAGTAATCTATTTGATTAAAAAAGCGAGCAGCGGCTCGCTTTTTTGTTTTGAGAATTTACCTCAAAATAAAACCGCACTTTATTGCTAAAGTGCGGTTTTATTTTTATTGTTGTTTTTAATTATTTTTTCTTCGCGTATTTTAAGGAGTCGATAGCAACCGCGAGGATGATAATGCTACCTTTAATGATATATTGCCAGTAAGGGTTTACACCGATGTAAGTTAAACCGTAGTTAATAACGGTGAAGATGATAACACCCGTGATTACACCGATAACAGTACCCACACCACCAGCGAAAGATACACCACCTACTACGCAGGCAGCAATCGCATCTAATTCATACATGAAACCGAGGTTGTTGGTAGCACTACCGATACGGCCAGCTTCTAACATACCACCGAATGCATAGAACATACCTGCAATCATGTAAATCACAACAAGGTTACGCGCTACGTTTACGCCAGATACTTTTGCGGCTTCAGGGTTACCACCGATAGCAAAGATATTTTTACCGAAGCGTGTTTTATTCCACATTACCCAAACTAAGAATGCACAAATCGCCGCATAAATAGTGATGTAGGATAATTTGAACGAACCAAGTCTGAAGAAGCCTTGTGCGAAGTTAGAGAAAGATTCACTGAAGCCTGCAATTGGTGAGCCACCTACGCCATCATAATAAAGTGAGTTGAAACCGTAAACGATGATCATGGTACCCATGGTTGCAATGAACGGGGTTACATTGAGATAAGCGATAACTAAACCATTCACTAAGCCGATTACAGCACCTACCGCACAAACAGTCAGGATAACTACTGGAATAGGAATTTCACCTAAATCAGGGAACACGCGGTTCATGTTTTCCATTGACTGCAAGAGGGTAGCAGAAATAACCGCGGCTAAACCTACTTGGCGACCGGCTGATAAGTCGGTACCTTGAGTGATTAGCAAGCCTGCAACACCAAGGGCGATAATGAGACGGACGGATGATTGAGTTAAAATGTTACTAAAGTTGCGAACATTCAAGAATGTTGGATCTTGTGCGATGATGATGCCAAGTAAAATCAACAACACAAAATAAATCGCATTTTGTTTTAAGAAATCGAATGATTTATTTTTTGGTAAGGCACTCATAATTTGTTCCTTTATGATTTATAAATATTTTGCGGCAAGTTGCAAAATTTCTTCTTGAGACGTTTTTGCCGTTTCAACGATGCCGGCA
The DNA here is from genome assembly GCA_902466845.1 of uncultured Haemophilus sp. Taxonomy (GTDB): domain Bacteria; phylum Pseudomonadota; class Gammaproteobacteria; order Enterobacterales; family Pasteurellaceae; genus Haemophilus_D. The sequence continues at coordinate 462 of CABQSN010000071.1, read as the reverse complement.
ACACGACCATTACTCATGACCAAAATTCGGTCTGTTACGCCTAATAATTCCGGCATTTCTGATGAAATCATAATGATGCCTTTATCTTTTTTAGCGAGTTCTTGAATGAGCTGATAAATTTCAAATTTTGCCCCAATATCAATACCACGAGTTGGTTCGTCGAGCATTAAGATATCTGGTTGGGTTAAAAGCCAACGGCCGATAATGACTTTTTGTTGGTTACCACCAGAAAGCGATCCAATCGTTGTTTTGTGAGACGGTGTTTTCACGTTCATCGCATCAATCACCCATTGTGTATCGCTCGCCATTTTTTTGTTGCTGAGCAATTTCCATGGGGTGAGATAAGATTTCATATTTGAAATCAAAGAGTTGAATTCAATACTTAGGTTTGAATAAATCCCGGTTGAACGACGTTCTTCAGTTACTAAAGCAAAACCGTGGTTAATCGCCTCAAGTGCGGTA
>CABQSN010000070.1:0-9053 GCA_902466845.1 uncultured Haemophilus sp. | reverse complement strand
TGGAAAATCATATAAAACCTTTGCATATCTATTATATCATTACAAAAAATGTTTTGTAAACAGTTTCAATTTATTTTTTTAATGATAAAATAGAAAGAAGAGGAGGAATTATTATGCCATATATATCATTTAAAACAAATCATAAATTAACCTTAAGACAAGAAAATACAATTAAATCAAAATCGGGGGAACTTATTTCACTTATTCCTGGTAAAACAGAAAAAGCTTTGATGATTCATATGGAAGATGATCAAATTATGTATTTTAAAGGGGAAGAAACTCCTTGTATGATGATTGAAATTAATCTTTATAAAAGTGCAGAATTTGATGATAAGAAAAAATTAACAGAAGCGATGATTCAAATGATTCATGAAACAACGAAAATCGAAGCTGATAATATTTATGTTATTTTCCATGAATTTGATCATTGGGGACTTAATCAAACATTGATTTAAAATAAGAGCAGGTTATCCTGCTCTTATTTGCTTACGTGACCACTATTTAAACCTTCATCTTTTTTATTATTGATATACCAGCACGCTTGTTTCGGTGGAAATGCTTTATCGTCATAATTGTGCAATTTCATCAAGCGTTTCACTAAACGAAGTTGGTCTTCAGAATCCAAAATTTGGAAATCTTGTGGCAAGTTCACATCTAAATGGTGAGCGCGTAATAATCGATGGGCAATGCTATGGAATGTGCCAATCCACATACCAAATAGATTCGATTGAGCATGTTTGGATAAGGTATCTTGAATACGATGTCGCATTTCAGCAGCGGCTTTATTGGTAAAAGTAACTGCCATAATGCTGCCTTCAGAAATAGTTTCTACGGCAATCAACCAAGCAATACGATGAGTCAAGACGCGAGTTTTACCACTTCCCGCACCTGCAAGTACAAGGTAATTGCCAAGCGGTGCTGCCACTGCTTCACGTTGTTTATCATTCAAGCCATCAAGTAATTCTGAAATATCCATTGCTCTTATTTTAATCTGGTTAAATTTACAGGGATTATAGTGGGAATTATATTTTTAAACAACCTGATATTTACAAATTTACTCTGCCCCTTTATATTAGCAATATCAAATAATTACTAAACATTGACGAAGTTAAAGGAGACACAATGTCAATTAAAACAACGCTAAAATTAACCGCACTTTCAGCCCTAACCGCCCTCGCGTACACTTCTCACGCACAGGCTGAAGGAAAACTCACCGTCTATTGCAGCGTACAAAACGTTGTATGCGAAAAAGTCACTCAAGCCTTTAGTAAAAAATACAATGTAGATGCACAATTTGTGCGTAATAGTACAGGCGTCGTATTAGGCAAAATTAAAGCTGAAAAAGAAAACCCACAAGCTGATTTCTGGTTTGGTGGCACCATTGAACCTCATCTTCAAGCGGCTGAATTAGGCTTACTTGAATCCTATCGTTCCCCATTACAAAAAGACATCATGCCACAGTTTAAATCTTTAATGGAGCAACGTGGTAATTTCACTTCTATTATTTACTTAATGGAACTAGGCATTGGGGTCAATACTAAAAAATTGAAAGAATTGAATATTCCTGCACCAAAATGTTATGCAGATCTACTAAAACCTGAATATCAAGGGCAAATTCAATATCCAGATCCCCGTGTTTCCGGCACGGGCTACTCACTTATCAGTACTTTTTCCACATTATGGGGAGAAGAAAAAGCTTTCGATTATTTGAAAAAATTAGAACCCAATCTCATGCGACATACCAAAACAGGTCTTGCGAGCAACTATTTGGCTAACGGTACCGTGGCGATTGATTTAGGTTTTATGCTGGTTTACCTGCGTGAGAAGAAAAATGGTGCGCCAGTTGAAGGCATTTTACCATGCGAAGGCGTAGGCTATTCTTTAGGCGGGGCAAGCATCATTAAAGGATCGAGAAACCTTGATAATGCCAAACTGTTTATGGATTTCGTGCTAAGCAAAGAAGCACAAGAAATTCCGTGGAAAGAATCGGATTCTTATCAACTTCCAACCAATATCCATGCAGAACCTGCACCTGGTTTCCTACCGGCTAGCAAATTAAAACTGGTAGATATTGATTTTATGAAATTTGGTACAGATCAAGAAGGTAAACGCCTCACCCAACGTTGGGTTTCTGAAGTACTCTTAGAGAGTAAATCGCCAAAAGAATAAAAGAAATAAACAAAAAGTGCGGTCAAAAATCGTCGTGTTTTTGGCCGCATTTGTTTTTAATAGATAAAACTAAGCTAAAACCAACCGCTCTTTACCCGCATAGATATTAGCTTTTCCTGGGCGAGCAAAGCCGATAAGGGAAAGATTGTGTTGTTCAGCCATATTGACAGCAAGATCTGTCGCAGCAGAAATCGCAACAAGTAACTCGATGCCACAAGCTACCGATTTTTGGACCATTTCATAACTGGCTCGGCTTGAAACAAGTACGAATCCTTGCGGTTGATTTTGTTTAGCATGCCAGCCGATTAATTTATCTAGTGCCACATGTCGCCCTACATCTTCTCGAATTGCCAATAAATTACCCGATAAATCAAAAAAGGCGGCGGCATGTGTCGCCCCTGTTTCTTTTCCGAGTGTTTGATTAGCTTGTAATTGTTCTAAACAGCCATCTAATAAATTTAAATTAAATTGGAAAGTGCGGTCTAATTTTGGCAATTTTTTATAAACTTGTGAGATTTGTTCTGTGCCGCAAATGCCACATCCTGTTCTGCCTGTTAATGTTCGACGATGATCTTTTAATGCCACAAATTGACGGCTAGATAATTCAATTTGCACTTCAATACCATTGCATACTTCCACCACATCAATGCCATAAATATCCGCTTTTTTCTCAATAATACCTTCAGCTAATGAAAAGCCTAAAGCAAAATCCTCTAAATCTTGTGGAGAGCACATCATAACAGTATGCGCAATACCATTATAGACAAGTGAAACAGGAACTTCCGCCGCCAGACTATCTTGCTTTTCAATAAAAAGTGCGGTTGGATTTTCGGGTATTTTTTTTAAGAAATTAATCGTTTTGTTGATTATCCAGTGCATAATGTTTTCCCAATAAAATATCTGTATCAAAAATGTTACTTTTTTTTAACAAAAAATGTTTGTTTTGTGATCTAGCTCAAGTTTTAAAACGATTATAACAAGTTTTGATTATAGATTTTCGGTTAAAAAATAGTTAAAATCGGCTCCGTTTAAATTGGTCATTGTTATAATCAATTTAATGGTTGATACGTTATTTTAACGAAATCAAATAAATTATCTATACGAATTTATACTATCAAAATATCTTAACGGTTCGCCGTTATGAAGGAGTGATTATGCAGGTCTCTAGACGTAAGTTCTTTAAGATCTGTGCAGGTGGTATGGCGGGGACGTCTGCGGCAATGTTGGGCTTTGCACCATCATCTGTCTTAGCGGCACCACGTGAATACAAATTATTACGGGCTTTTGAATCCCGTAACACCTGTACATATTGTGCAGTGAGCTGTGGTATGTTGTTATATAGCACAGGCAAACCTTACGATGCTTTAAGCAGCCATACAGGCACCAATACCCGTTCTAAATTATTCCACCTTGAAGGTGACCCAGACCATCCGGTAAGCCGTGGGGCATTATGTCCTAAAGGTGCTGGCGCGTTAGACTATGTTAATAGTGAAAGCCGTGCATTATACCCTGAATATCGTGCACCGGGTTCTGACAAATGGGTTCGTCTTTCTTGGGAAGAAGCGATCAAACGCGTTTCTCGTTTATTAAAAGATGACCGTGATGCTAACTTTGTTGAAAAAGATGCAAGTGGCAAAACCGTTAACCGTTGGACATCTACAGGTATTATGACCGCCTCCGCCATGAGCAACGAGGCCGCACTTCTTACTCATAAATGGGTGCGGATGTTGGGCATGGTGCCGATGTGTAACCAAGCGAATACTTGACACGGACCAACGGTAGCAAGTCTTGCTCCATCATTTGGTCGCGGTGCCATGACAAACAACTGGGTTGACATCAAAAACGCCAATCTTATTCTTGTTCAAGGTGGTAACCCTGCTGAAGCTCACCCTGTTGGCTTCCGTTGGGCGATCGAAGCGAAGAAAAACGGTGCGAAAATCATCGTGGTTGACCCTCGCTTTAACCGTACAGCTTCTGTAGCTGACCTTCATGCGCCAATTCGTTCCGGTTCTGATATCGCATTCTTAATGGGTGTGATCCATTACTTATTGGAAACGAATCAAATTCAACACGAATACGTTAAACACTATACCAATGCTTCATTCTTAGTTGATGAAGGCTTCAAATTTGAAGATGGTTTATTCGTAGGTTTTGATGAAGAAAAACGTACTTACGATAAATCTAAATGGAATTACCAATTTGATGAAAATGGTAATGCTAAACGTGACATGACCTTACAAGATCCACGTTGTGTGATTAATATCTTGAAAGATCACGTTTCTCGCTATACCCCAGAAATGGTTGAACGTATCACCGGTGTTAAACAAAAACTCTTCTTACAAATCTGTGAAGAAATTGGTAAAACCTCTGCACCAAATAAAACCATGACGCACTTGTATGCGTTAGGCTTTACTGAGCACACAATCGGTACACAAAACATTCGCTCAATGGCGATGATCCAATTACTCTTAGGTAATATGGGGATGCCAGGTGGCGGTATTAATGCATTACGTGGACACTCAAACGTACAAGGTACAACTGATATGGGCTTATTGCCAATGTCTTTACCGGGTTATATGCGTTTGCCGAATGACAAAGATAGCTCTTACGAACAATACATTAATGCGATTACACCAAAAGATATCGTACCAAACCAAATAAACTACTATCGTAATACGTCGAAATTCTTCGTCAGTATGATGAAAACGTTCTATGGTGATAAAGCAACCAAAGAAAATGGTTGGGGTTTCGATTTCTTACCAAAAGCAGACCGCTTATACGACCCTATCACTCATGTTAAGTTAATGAATGATGGCAAATTGAACGGTTGGATTTTACAAGGTTTCAACGTATTAAACTCATTACCGAACAAAAACAAAACTGTTGCAGGTATGAGCAAATTGAAATTCTTAATCGTAATGGATCCGCTTCAAACTGAATCTTCTGAATTCTGGAAAAACTTTGGTGAATCAAACAATGTAAATCCAGCAGATATTCAAACTGAAGTATTCCGTTTACCAACCACCTGTTTCGCAGAAGAAGATGGTTCTATTGCTAACTCTGGTCGTTGGGCTCAATGGCACTGGAAAGGCTGTGACCAACCAGGTGAAGCGTTACCAGATGTTGAAATTCTTTCGATGATTCGTGAAGAAATGCATCACCTTTATCAAAAAGAAGGTGGTCGTGGTATCGAATCTTTCGAAGCGATGACTTGGAACTATGCTCAACCGCATTCACCAAGTTCTGTAGAATTAGCGAAAGAATTGAATGGTTACGCACTTGCTGATCTTCTCGATGCAGATGGCAATGTCATGTATAAAAAAGGTCAATTACTTAACGGATTCGCTCACTTACGTGATGATGGTACTACTTCATCAGGTAACTGGCTCTATGTGGGTCAATGGACTGAAAAAGGTAACCAAACCGCAAACCGTGACAACTCTGACCCATCAGGTTTAGGTTGTACATTAGGTTGGGGCTTCGCATGGCCAGCAAACCGTCGTATCCTTTACAGCCGTGCTTCACTTGATATTAACGGTAATCCTTGGGATAAACACCGTCAATTAATCAAATGGAACGGTAAAAACTGGAACTGGTTAGATGTAGCTGACTATGGCACACAACCACCAGGTTCTGATGCAGGTCCATTTATTATGTCTGCAGAAGGTGTTGGTCGTTTATTCGCTGTAGATAAAATTACAAGTGGTCCAGTGCCTGAGCACTATGAACCAATTGAAAGCCCAATTGATACTAACCCACTGCATCCAAGTGTAGTCTCTGATCCGACAATTCGTATTTATAAAGAAGACCGTGAATTTATCGGCTCAAACAAAGATTTCCCTTATGTGGCAACGACTTATCGTTTGACCGAGCACTTCCACAGTTGGACGGCTCAATCTGCGTTAAATATCATCGCTCAACCACAACAATTCGTGGAAATCGGTGAAAAATTAGCGGCAGAAAAAGGTATCCAAAAAGGTGATATGGTGAAAATTACTTCTCGCCGTGGCTATATTAAAGCCGTCGCAGTCGTAACGAAACGTTTGAAAGATTTAGAAGTCGACGGACGTACCGTACACCATATAGGTCTTCCAATTCACTGGAATATGAAAGCCTTAAATGGTAAAGGTAACCGTGGTTTCTCCACCAACACCTTAACACCATCTTGGGGTGAAGCAGTCACTCAAACACCAGAATATAAAACATTCTTGGTAAATATCGAGAAGGCGGAGGCATAATATGGCAGGAAATGGTCAAGGCGTTCAATCGCAAGACATTATTAAGGTCTCCGCTACGTCAGGCTTAACGCCGGCACCTCAAGCGCGTGATCATAAAGTTGAAGTAGCAAAATTAATCGACGTATCCACCTGTATCGGTTGTAAAGCCTGTCAGGTGGGCTGTTCAGAGTGGAATGATATCCGCTCTGACGTCAATGCAAAATGTGTGGGGATCTACGATAACCCAGTAGATCTCAACGCAAAAGCATGGACGGTAATGCGCTTTAACGAAGTAGAAGAAAATGATCGTTTAGAATGGTTAATCCGTAAAGATGGTTGTATGCACTGTTCAGAACCAGGCTGTTTAAAAGCTTGTCCTTCACCGGGTGCAATCATCCAATATGCGAACGGTATCGTGGATTTCCAATCTGATAAATGTATCGGTTGTGGTTACTGTATCGCAGGTTGTCCGTTCAACATTCCACGTATGAACCCAGACGACAACCGCGTGTACAAATGTACCCTTTGTGTGGATCGTGTTTCTGTAGGCCAAGAACCTGCTTGCGTGAAAACATGTCCAACCGGTGCAATTCGTTTTGGTTCTAAAGAAGAAATGAAACTCTACGCAGAACAACGTGTTGCTGACTTAAAATCACGTGGTTACGAAAATGCAGGCATCTATGACCCTGAAGGCGTGGGTGGTACGCATGTTATGTATGTACTCCATCATGCAGATAAACCAGAACTTTATTCAGGATTACCAAAAGATCCACAAATCGACCCAACAGTTACCTTGTGGAAAGATATCTTGAAACCAGTAGCCGCTGTGGCAATGGGTGGTTTAGCACTTGCTGAAATTGGTCACTACTTAGCTGTAGGTCCAAACGTGGAAGAAGATGTGGAAGATCATCACCACGAATTTGAAGAAGAAGATAGAAAAGGGGGCAAAGATGAGTAAGATTGAGATTAGCAATGATACTCGAATCATTCGTCATAGAACGCCTGCTCGTTTTAGCCACTGGCTACTCGTAATCTGCTTCTTTATGACGATGTTCACTGGTGTGGCTTTCTTCTTTCCAGATTTTGCGTGGTTAACTGAGATTTTAGGTACCCCGCAATTGGCGCGAGCAATTCACCCGTTCACCGGTATCATTATGTTCGTTGCCTTTATTTTCCTCGGCTATCTTTACTGGGATCACAACATTCCAGAGAAAAACGATATCCGCTGGTTAAAAGGCATGCTTGAAGTATTGAAAGGAAATGAACACGCTGTTGCTTATAACGGTAAGTATAACCTTGGTCAAAAAATGTTATTCTGGACATTGAACTTGGCGATGGTTACCTTGCTTGTAACCGGCATCATTATGTGGCGTCAATTTTTCTCGCACTACTTCTCTATTCCGGTATTACGTTTTGCGATTTTCCTTCACTCTTTAAGTGCATTCATGTTGTTCACCGGTATTTTGGTACACATGTACATGGCATTCTGGGTGAAAGGCTCCATTCGTGGTATCGTGGAAGGTTGGGTAACCGTTCGCTGGGCGAAAAAACACCACCCTAAATGGTATAACGACGAAGTACTTCCTAAGCTAGAAGAAGACCTTAAAAACGAAGCTGAAGGTAAAAAAGTAAAAACCAAAGCATTGTTCAAAGGTATCAATGGCTAAAATCAAAAAGTGCGGTTAAAATTGACCGCACTTTTTCTTATCAATACTTAAGAGACTATTATGAGTATCAAAATCTTATCTGCAGACGAAATCAAACAAAAAACGAATTCATACGATATTCCGCCTGTTTTGTTTGCTAACCCTAAAAATCTTTATCAACGTCGTGCAAAACGTTTAAGAGAATTAGCGAAAGATCATCCATTGGCTGATTATTTACTCTTTGCTGCAGATGTTGTGGAAAGCCAATTAAGCGTATTTGAAAAAAATCCATTAGAAAAACAGCATTTCGATAATTTAGATGAACTTGAACCGTTAAATACTAAAACATTTAAACGCTCAAGCATTTGGATTGAATATCTCAAAGAAATTTTACATAGCATTAAACCAAAAGCAAATGAACAGGTTCTTGCTACCATTGAAAATCTTGAAAAAGCCTCAGAGAAAGAGCTTGAAGAGATGGCTAGCCATCTTTTAAGCCAAGAATTTAATTTAGTGAGCACCGATAAAGCTGTCTTTATCTGGGCGGCACTTTCTCTTTATTGGTTACAATTGGCTCAACAAATTCCTCATAACAGCCGCCAAGAAGGCACAGATAACCTACATTACTGCCCTGTTTGTGGTTCTGCTCCTGTTGCAAGTGTGGTGCATATCGGCACTTCACAAGGTTTACGCTATTTGCACTGCAATCTCTGTGAAAGTGAGTGGAATTTAGTGCGTGCACAATGCACAAACTGCAATGAACACAAAAATCTTGAAATGTGGTCATTAAATGAAGAGCTTGCACTCATTCGTGCTGAAACCTGTGGCGATTGCCAAAGCTACTTAAAAATCATGTTCCAAGAAAAAGATCCGAATGTTGAAGCGGTAGCAGATGATTTAGCATCAATTTTCTTAGATATTGAAATGGAAGAAAAAGGCTTCGCACGCAGTGGATTAAATCCATTTGTCTTCCCAGCAGAAGAAGTGTAATGTCTTACTTTTCAAATAAACAAAGTGCGGT
>CABQSN010000069.1:0-9074 GCA_902466845.1 uncultured Haemophilus sp. | reverse complement strand
TAGCATATGACGAATGTCATCACTGTCTAACAAGTTAGTGACCGTTGTGGTGCCTTTAGCTAATGCCGCTAATAATAATGCACGGTTCGATAAACTTTTCGAACCTGGTAAGTTGATTTCACCTTCAATACGGGAAATCGGCTCTAAGGTGATAGCTTTCATTACAAGACCACCGTTTTGTTTTTATACACAAAAATACGATCATGTAAGGCAAGATCAAGCGCACGGCTTAATACTGTTTTTTCCACATCACGCCCTGCACGCATCATGGCATCGGCAGAGTAGGTGTGATCCACATTAATCACATTTTGCATAATGATCGGACCTTGATCTAATTCATTATTAATAAAGTGAGCCGTTGCACCAATAATTTTTACGCCACGTTCATAGGCTTGTTGATAAGGTTTTGCCCCAATAAATGCGGGTAAGAATGAATGGTGAATATTAATCACACGATTTGGATAACGCGCCACGAATTCAGGATTTAATACACGCATATATTTTGCTAATACAATGTAATCAGGCGCATATTCATCAATTTTTTCAGCGAGCAATTTATCGTGTTCCACACGAGTGAGACCTTCATGACTGACACAATGGAATGGAATATCAAAGCGTTCAACTAATTCGCGTAAATTATCGTGATTTCCAATTACTGCCGCAATTTCTACATCTAATGCACCGTAGTAATTTTTCATTAAAATATCACCTAAACAGTGCGCTTCTTTGGTCACTAAAATTACGATACGTTTACGTTTAGCGCTGATTAGGCGGCAATTTGTCCCCGCCGGCAAACTATAATTTAAGTCAGCTAATAAGGTTTCTTCGTTAAAAATGCCTTCCAATTCGGTACGCATAAAGAAATGCTTCGTTTCGAAATCAACGAACTCATTATTATGAAGGATATTTAATTGATGTTTGTAACAAATATTGGTGATTTTGGCGATTAAGCCTTTATCATCAGGACAGTCGGTTAGTAATATTTTCTTTTCTAACATAATGAATATTTTGCAAGATAAATAAAAAAAGAGAACCCATAAAAATGGGTTCTACATTGTTAATGTGAAATTAGATTTCAAAAGAAGCTAAAGAGGCACCTTTATCTAAGGCCTTTTGAATTACACGAGGTGTACGACCTTGGCCCGTCCATGTTCTCTCTTGACCAGTTTCATCAGTATATTTGTATTTTGCTGGACGAGGTTCTCGTTTTTTACGAATTGAAGAAGGTGCAGCACCAATAATTGCAGTTAATTCTTCAGCAGTGATGCCTTCTTGTTTAATTAATTCTTTATATTTTGCAATACGTGCTCGACGTTCTTGTTCTGCTTGTTCAATTTCCGCGGCTTGAGCACGTTTTTCTTCAACTGCAGCTTGTAATTTTAAAAGTGAGCTTTCGGCTTGTTCTAATGTTAAATCACGTATAGCAGCACGTAAACTACGAAGGTTCGTTAAACCTTTTGTTAATTCGTTCATAAATAACCTCTAAATGATGCGTGAATATTTAATTTATCTATGTTCAGTATAATAACGAAAAGTAGATGTTAGGTAAATATTAAATCTTGCAATTAAAACTCAAAATTAATTGGTCAGACTTCATTATGACAATAACGATAAATATTCCCTACTTTGTAATTGAGTATTTATTGTAATAATAGTTCATAAAATGTTAACAATACATGTAACTTTTTTGAAAAAAAGAAAATTTTATCTAAGATGATAAGATTTTATTGGTAATGTTATTCGTTTTAATGTAATCTTTCCACATCCTATACAACAGTAGAGGTGCGGTCATTATAAGTATTTTCCTGGAGTGGATAACGTTGAAGGGAAAGGAAAGGAATGATTGCCGAAATCGAATAGGCGTCATCTTATTCGGTTGGTCACGTCTTCGAAAGGAACGTGACTGTCATAGTTTTTGTGTGTTAACTATGGAGCGCTACGGTTCGGTCTGGTCATAATTGTGTCTTTTCTTGCCGTTGTCTCCATTAAATTATTAGGTATAACTTAATGGAACTAGTCGATTATTCTTCATCTATTTATTCAATTATACCCGCATTACTTGCGATTATTTTAGCAATTGCAACTCGTCGGGTTTTGGTCTCCCTCAGTGCAGGGATTATTGTCGGTGCGTTAATGTTGGTTGATTTCAATCCATTGAATGCACTTATTTATTTAAAAGATAATGTTGTTGCATTAGTTTATAGTAGCGAAGAAGGCATGAATTCAAATATGAATATCGTGTTTTTCTTAGTTTTGCTTGGCGTATTGACCGCACTTTTAACCGTGTCAGGCAGCAATCGTGCGTTTGCTGAATGGGCACAAAATAAAATTAAAGGCCGTCGCGGTGCAAAATTATTAGCAGCATCTTTAGTATTTGTGACATTTATCGATGATTACTTCCACAGTCTTGCGGTGGGCGCAATTGCTCGTCCGGTAACCGATCGTTTTAACGTTTCTCGTGCGAAATTAGCGTACATTCTTGATTCTACTGCTGCACCAATGTGTGTCATGATGCCAGTATCAAGCTGGGGAGCATACATTATTACTCTCGTAGCTGGTTTATTGGCGACTTACTCTATTACCTCTTATACGCCAATGGGTGCATTTGTCGCCATGAGTTCAATGAACTACTATGCGATCTTCTCATTATTGATGGTATTCTTTGTGGCTTATTTCTCATTTGATATTGCATCAATGGCACGTCATGAAAAATTAGCTATGGAGCGAGATTATAAAGAAGAAGTCATTGAAGGTGTGAAAGGTAAAGTTCGCAACTTAATTTTACCGATTTTAGTCTTAATTACCGTCACTGTTTTTATGATGATTCACACAGGTAGTGAGGCCTTAGCGGCAGATGGAAAATCATTTAGCCTCTTAGGTGCATTTGAAAATACAACAGTAGGTATTTCGCTTGTTGTTGGTGGTTCAAGTGCGGTTGCTATGTCAACATTATTGATTATTCTTGAGCGTCAAGTTTCTTTACAAGAATACGGAAAAGCATGGATTGCCGGTATTAAATCTATGTTAGGTGCAATTGCAATCCTGTTCTTTGCGTGGACAATCAATAAAGTGGTGGGTGATGCACAAACCGGTAAATACTTATCTTCTTTAGTGAGTGGCAGTATTCCTGTTCAATTTTTACCTGTGATTTTATTTATCCTTGGTTCAGCAATGGCATTCTCAACAGGGACAAGCTGGGGGACATTTGGCATTATGTTACCAATCGCTGCGGCAATGGCGACTAACTCAGCACCAGAATTATTACTTCCTTGTTTGTCTGCAGTCATGGCTGGCGCGGTATGTGGTGACCACTGTTCACCAGTTTCCGATACAACAATTTTGTCATCAACTGGGGCAAAATGTAACCACATGGATCACGTCACGACACAATTACCTTATGCGGCAACTGTTGCGACAGCAAGTGCTGTGGGCTACATTGTGGTAGGCTTTACAGAATCAGGTTTAGCTGGATTTGTGACAACTGCGGTTGTTTTAGTGGCTTTAGTGTTTATCGTGAAAAAACGTTAAGCATAAACGTGAAAAAAAGAAAGGGCGTACCGTGTGGTACGCCCTTTTTGTATTTATTGTGAAAATTAGAGTAATGGACTAAACAAGAAAAATAACCGCTCGATGATTCGATGATAGAAAGGACGATTGATCCATTCTTGCATATTGAGTGCAGAAGAATTTGCTAAATAATTTTCATGAAGTGTGGCGACTTCATTGGCAAAATTACGATCTTCTACAGCAATAGTGATTTCAAAGTTAAGCAAGAAGCTACGTAAATCCATATTTACTGTACCAACGAGCGCGAGCTTATTATCGATTAACACACTTTTTGTATGGAGAAGTCCTGCTTCAAAATGATAAATTTTGACGCCAGCTTCGAGTAAATCATCAAAGAATGTTCGACTCGCCCAACGAACCATCAAGGAATCGTTGTTTTTAGGTAAAATGAGCGTGATATCAACGCCACGGAATGCGGCAATACGTAATGCTTCAGCAATATTGTGACTTGGCACAAAGTAAGGTGAAGTGATCACAATACTTTCTCTTGCCGCATAAATGACTGTTGCAAGAGACTGCGCAATTAAATCATCTGGGAACGCGGGACCACTCGCAATCACTTGTACAGAGTGGGTGTCATTATCGTCAATTGCCACAAGTGGGCAATTTGGTAATAAAAGGGATAATTCTTCCATGGTTTCAATTTCCCAATCCCAAGCATGTAAGCTGTTTAAAATCGGTGAAACAGGACCGTTGATTCGCACCATCACGTCTATCCAATTGCCTACGTTGCTATCTTGCTTGAAGAAATTCGGATCTACCATATTCATACTACCTGTATAGGCAATTTGATTATCAATGATGATGATTTTACGATGTTGACGTAAATCAATTCGGCTGAAGAACATCCGGAATAAATTTACATGTAGCGCTTCGGTAATTTCAATGCCTTTTTCTCGCATTTCTTTACAAACAGGGCTTTTCAAAAAAGCATTACTGCCAACGGAATCGAGTAAAAGACAAACTTTAACTCCACGTTGCACGGCTTCTTCTAAGGCTTGTTTCACTTCATTAATCATGCCATCATTGCTCCAAATATAGAACACCATATTAATGGAGTGGCGAGCTTGTTGAATATCATGGATGATACTTCGAATAATGCTTTCTGGGGTATCGAGAATATGCAATTCATTACCTCGAATATTTGGAATACCTAAGCGTTGGTAGACTAATTTAAATAGGGCTCGATAACGAGGATCCTGGGAATGTGTAACCAGATCTTTTTGTTCTGACAGTTGCTGAAGCCATTGGGTATATTTAGGTTTTAACAATTGAAAGGCTTTGGCTCGGCGCGTACCGAGTTTCACTTCACCAAAAATTAAATAAGCAATGACGCCAATCAGTGGCACAAGGTAGATAATCATCAGCCATGACAACGTAGCAGAAACCGCTTGTTTTTTGACGAGTAAACGCAAGGTGACAGAAATAACTGCTACCCAAATTAACACGGGAATAATATAAACCAGTATAATATGTTCAAAACTCATTAATTTTTGACCGCACTTATGAAATTAGACATTATTTATCAGACCGATGATTTTATCATTATTTATAAGCCTTGTGGGCTAAGTGTGCATAAAGATCAAAGTGAAATTGGTTTAACCACTTTGCTTGCCGAGCAGCTTGGCGTGCCACAAGTTTGGCTTGTTCATCGATTAGATAAAGTGACATCAGGTTTACTTATTTTGGCACTAAATGCCGAAAGTGCAGCTGAATTTTTCCGACTTTTTTCTGAACATCATATCCAAAAGACTTATCTTGCACTCAGCAATCAAAAGCCCAAAAAGAAACAAGGATTGATTGTCGGCGATATGCAAAAGGCTCGTAATGGAGCTTGGAAACTTTGCCAATCGAAAGAAAACCCCGCAATTACGCGTTTTGAAAGTGTAAGTTGTGAGCCTAATTTACGGTTATTTATCTTAAAGCCACAAACCGGTAAAACCCATCAATTGCGTGTTGCGATGAAAAGCTTAGGGAGCCCAATTTTAGGGGATCTGCTTTATGGTAAAAACACTGAAAATATTGACCGCACTTATTTGCACGCTGCAAGATTGCAATTTGAATTTAAAGGTCAGGCATTTGATGTGTTTACTCTTCCTAAAGAAGGGGAGTGGTGGCATCTTGACGGTGTCATGTCTCAGATTCAAAAATTTGGCTCAGCAAATGCTGAGCCAAAGATATAAACATTATTGATTATTTCGCTAATCCGATACCCGTATAGCCACGTTCACGCATGGTGGCTTCTTTTGATTTACGAATTAAGGTTTCAATTGTCATGCCTTGTATGAGAATTGAAAATGCCACAACCGCATATGTCATACCTAAAATAAGATCACGAACATCCATTTCTAATCCTTCAATATAAAATTGGCCACTTGGAATAGAAAGCGCCATAGCCAGCGCTAATCCACCTCGTAATGCGCCCCAAGTGAGAACTTTCATGGTGTAAGGGTTGTATTTACGGTAGCGTTTCATGACTTGGAATGGCAACCAAACACTTGCATAGCGACAGATTAAGCAAACCGGAATAGCGAGGAAAATTAAGATTAAACCTTGCCAAGATACATGAATCAATAAAATTGCTAAACCGATCAAGATGAAGAGTAAGGAATTGAGAAAGTGATCGATCATTTCCCAAAAGTGATCTAAATAGCGTTGGCTTTGTCGAGAAAATCCAGTGTATCTTGTCCAGTTCCCGATTAAAATCCCAGCAACAACCATAGCTAATGCACCTGAGACGTGCAAGAGATTAGCAAGCATAAAGCCCGCAGTTGGTATGATTAAGGTTAAGAGAATTTCTAATGAACCATCATCGGTGGCTGAAATCAAATAATGGGCGAAGAGACCTAAAACCAATCCAAATGCAATTCCACCTAAAGCTTCTTTAAAAAATAAATGGAGAATACCGCTTGCTGTCGGTTCATGACCGCCAAATGCGACAGCAAAAACCGTGGTGAAAATCACCAAGCCAATCCCATCATTAAAAAGTGATTCGCCTTCCACTTGCATGGATAAGCGTTTTGGGGCTTTTAAGTTTTTGATAATGGCGAGTACAGCAATAGGGTCATCAGGCGATATTAGTGCGCCAAATAAGATGCAGTAAATTAAATCAATATGCCAGCCGAAAAGCAAGGCAATACCATAAAGTAGAAAACCAATAAAAAAGGTTGAGGCGAGCGTTGAGAACAGAGCGAAAGTGGTAATTTCCCATTTTTGATTGTTCAATACAGGAAGTTTAATGCCCAAGGCCCCAGCAAAGAGCAAAAAACCTAAAATTCCATTTAATAAGAAATCTTTAAAATCAATACGTTCAATAACACGTGTTGCAATATCATCTAAATTAAACCAGTTGAAATAACCCAACAAAACCAGAAAAAGCGATCCAGCCATAGAAGTGGCTGTGATAGCAATCGTATATTGGATATTATCATTCAGTTTACGAGTGATAAAACTGATTAAAATAGCTATTGTAGTGAGAAAACACAAGTAAGTATAAATATTCATAAAATGATCCGAGTGAAGTAATAGAAACGCGGTCAGTATAAGCAAGTTAGTTTTATTTATAAAGTGCGTTTTTAGGAAAAATTTTAATGAGAAAATAGGAGCAAATTCATTTGATTGCAACTGAAGCGTAATTACATTAATAGGCGTAACTTCTTCCGTTATAAGAGGAAAAGTGCGGTTAAGATTTCAATTATTTTGTATAATAGCCACAATTTTTCACATTAGGAACAAAAATGAAATTTATCTCTTTTAATATTAATGGCTTACGTGCCCGCCCTCATCAGCTTGAAGCAATTATTGAAAAATACCAACCGGATGTGATTGGTTTACAAGAAATCAAAGTAGCAGATGAGGATTTTCCTTATGCGATTACTGAAAATCTGGGTTATCACGTTTTTCATCACGGGCAAAAAGGCCACTATGGTGTAGCCTTATTAACTAAACAAGAACCAAAAGCGGTACGTCGTGGTTTTCCAACCGATAATGAAGATGCGCAAAAACGCATTATTATGGCAGATTTAGAAACGCCATTTGGTTTGTTAACGGTAATTAATGGCTATTTCCCACAAGGCGAAAGCCGTGCACATGAAACCAAGTTTCCGGCAAAAGAAAAATTTTATGCGGATCTTCAACGCTATTTAGAACAAGATCATGATAAAGCCAATCCGGTTTTAATTATGGGCGATATGAATATCAGTCCAAGCGATTTGGATATTGGTATCGGCGATGAAAACCGCAAACGTTGGTTGCGTACTGGTAAGTGTTCATTCTTACCCGAAGAGCGTGAATGGTATCAACGCTTATACGATTATGGATTGGAAGATACGTTCCGCAAATTAAATCCAACAGTCAATGACAAGTTCTCGTGGTTTGATTATCGCTCAAAAGGTTTCGATGATAACCGTGGATTACGTATCGATCATATTTTAGTGAATCATCAATTAGCAGAGCGTTGCGTTGATGTTGGCATTGCATTAGATATTCGTGCAATGGAAAAACCGTCAGATCACGCACCAATCTGGGCAGAGTTTAAATAGGAAAGCAGCATGGATATGGCAAATTGGCAGAATTACCGTTCACAAGTGAATGGCATGCCTGCCGTGTTTACCGCAAATATTGAAGATTTAGATGTTTATCATGGTAAGCATCTTAGTAAAGTTGTGCAATTTACCGTGCCTTATCAGGGAGATAAGGACGGTTTGCCGAATGAAGACGAATATGAAAAATTAATTAATCGTCTTTTTAAAATCCTTGCACAATTGACAGCACTTCCAAATGTTTTTTTTGCTGGCCACTTTATTTGCAATCATCAGGCAAAAATGCATTTCTATTGTGAACACGATGCTTTGCTTAAAGAAACTCTTCAACAACTCGATTTTGTTTCAGAGATCAATGTGCAGGATGATCCCAATTGGGATACTTATTTTGATTTCTTATTGGCTTCTCCATTGGAAATGAAATTAAATGCGACGGAAGAGATTTTAAGTATGCTGAATAGTAAAGGGCGTAATTTAAGTGATACTTATTTGATCGAGCATACTTTTCATTTTGACGAAGAAGAAAAAATGTTCCCCTTCATGGATGAATTAACACTTGGAAAAGTATCTTTTAATACCCTTAAATATTCTAGCCAAGCGATTCAAACAGAAGAAGATGAACCTCCTTATTTCATGGTGAAATTGGAACAAGAGCTTCAATTAGATAGTAATGAGATTTTCGAATGGGTAGAGCGCTTTGAAAAATTAGCTATGGAGTTTTCAGGCGACTATATTGGCTGGGAATGCGATAACTTAATGGATGATCGTTCATCATTAAATTAGCCTGATAATTCATCAAATAAGCATTGATTAGATAAAAATAAAGCCCATCAACACGATGGGCTTAAATTCTTTTGGCTACTAATTTAGAATTCGTAAAAGGAGACAAACGAAAGCTAAACCAAAAGAGAAATTTGGCTCCTCCTGCGGGACTCGAACCTGCGACATATGGATTAACAGTCCACC
>CABQSN010000068.1:0-9211 GCA_902466845.1 uncultured Haemophilus sp. | reverse complement strand
TAAGATGTGGATGCTTTTTCGCATTTCAAGAGGCAAGATTTAAAATTTTTTCTTCCTTTTAAAGTGCGGTCATTTCCGTTCTTGTTTTACAAAGTAAGTCCAGAGATGAGAAGTTCAAGGGGGGATATAAAATTATTTTTTAAAAATAAGAAAAAAATTGTGATTTGTGATAAATTGCCATCAATTTTAATCATCTATTAATTTAACAAAGGAATCGAAATGAAAAAATCAGTCGTAGCATTAGGTGTGATTGTGGCTCTTGGTGCGGTAGGTGTCGGTGGGGCTTGGTTTACCGGGGAAAAAGCACAAACTGAATATTTGCGTCAAATTGAATTAGCGAACCAAAAATTCCAAAGTTTAGGTTTGTCAGATTCAGTGAATCTTGTTTATAAAAATAAGCAATTTGATCGCAGTTTCTTTACTTCTCAAGTGGAAGATGAAGTAGTTATTTCTTTACCAAAAGAAGGACAAGTATTTACTATTCCACTTTCAACTAAGCTTTATCATGGACCATTTCCACTTAATCAGTTGGAAAAATTTAACTTCGTACCAACAATGTTTTCAGCACAAGGTGTGATTGGTAAAAATGAAACAACTCAGCCGCTATTTGATTTTCTTAAATCAGATAAACCTGTTCAATATCAAGCTTCGACTAACTATAGTTTAGCAACAAAAGGTAAAGTTGAATTAGCAGCTGGGGAAATGGCAGATCCTCACTCACCGCAAAATAAGATCTCCTGGTCAAATATCAACATTGGTTTTGATGTAGATAAAGATCGAGCGGGGAAATATGACATGACCTTAGACGAAGTGACAGCTGATTTAGGCCCAAGTAGTGCAGATGGGGATAGCCAGGACGCTACTGCAGTTAAGTCGGTAAAAACGAAGATGAAGGGCATGAAATTGGATGCTTCATTCAATCCTACAAAATGGGCTTACATTTATACGGGGAAAGGTTCTTATTCAACTGAAAGCTTCGAAATGACAAGCACTGACTATGCTGGAAAAACGACTTCTCTTATTGAAAAAGGCTTAAAAGCCACATCTGATATTTCACTTGATGGTGATTTTGTAAACTTAAAAAGTGAAAGTGCAGTAGATTCATTTGTTCTAGATGGAAAAGAGTTAGGGAAATTAACTAACAATAGCGAGTTAAATCATATTGAAGCAAACGCAGTAAATGAGTTGATTGAAGCACTTTTTACTGTTTTCAAATCAATAGATGATGAGGAAAATTCTTCTAATGAGGAAATTGCATCTGAAATTTTAAGCTCATGGGCTGAAAATCATGGTATGGCTATTTTTAATAATCAACCTCAAATTAAACTAAACCCTGTTTCCATTTCAGATGATCAAGGCAAAGTGTCATTAGATTTAAATGTAGCATTAGCGAAAGATCCGAAATTTGATTTAATGAAAGGGAGTTTATATAAACAATTTACGGATTTTGCTGTGCATATTCATGTAGATAAAGCGACAGCAGAAAAAATCATGACACAATTTGCTCCAGAAGAAGATAAAGCTTTGATTAAAGAGAAAATTGAAGAGCAAGCCAAACAAGCAGCAGCACAAAATATTGTGGTGAATAATGATAAAAATGTGACGCTTAACTTAGTGCTTGAAAAGGGAGAGCTCAAACTTAATGGTCAAGTGATTCCAGAAGAGCAAGTTCAAGGCGTGTTATTTATGTTAATGATGGGAATGGCGGCACAAGGTCAGTAATTAACAACGAAATAATTAGAAAGGAGATAAACTCATTTATCTCCTTTTTTATTAGGTTAAGATTATTTGACTAAGGTATCATCGTTTAGTCTAAACGAGCTTTTAAATATCCTTCATAATCGGGGATATCAATATTGATTTCTTGATCAAATAAGCTTGATGTTAAAAGAAAATCAGCGGTGCTTTGATTAATCGCCACCGGAATATTCCAAACGGTTGCAATACGCATTAAGGCTTTTACATCGGGATCATGGGGCGCGGCGTTCATCGGATCCCAAAAGAAAATCATCATATCAATTTTTTTCTCGGCAATCAGTCCGCCAAGTTGTTGATCGCCACCCATCGGGCCACTTAATAGCGAGGCTATTTCAAGTCCCGTTTCTCTAGACAATAGATGGCCAGTTGTACCTGTTGCATAAAGTTGATGGGGAGCGAGAGCTTCTTTATGTTTCTTTACCCAATTGAGCAGATTTTGTTTGCAGCTGTCATGTGCAACGAGCGCTATTCGTTTATGAGAAAAGATTGGGCGAGTTGTAGTATTCATGTTTTATCCTCTATAAAGCTAAAAAAGTATGCGAGCACTTTAGATCAAAGCGGGTATTGAATGCAATATGTGAGGTATTCTTTTAGCTAACTTAAGAAAATCCTCCTAAAATGACCGCTCTTTTAATCAGAAGTGTGGAAATAACTGGAAGAAAACCACGAGAACAGTCAAAATCTACTATCTTTCTTGCAAAAAATCTTCTAAAATTTACAAGATTTGTTAAATGTTTGTAACATTGATTAACAAGCTTGATTTTCGTGTTTGGTCATGACCAAACTTCATTTTCACTCAGTAAAATAAGGAAAGACTATGTCAGATACCTTAGTAAACGATATTGACCCAATTGAAACACAGGATTGGTTGTCAGCTGTTGATTCATTAATTCGTGCCGAAGGCGCAGAGCGTGCGCATTACATCATCAATCAAGTGATTGATCAGGCACGTAATGGTGGTGTGAACATTGCAAAAGGTGGCGTAACAACCCCTTATGTTAATACCATCCCTGTTTCTGAACAGCCAGCATACCCAGGTGATAAAGCTATTGAGCGTCGTATTCGTAGTGCTGTACGTTGGAATGCGATCATGGCGGTATTACGTGGCCAGAAAAAAGATCTTGAATTAGGTGGCCATATTTCAACTTATCAATCTGCAGCAAGCATGTATGAAGTCTGTTTTAACCACTTCTTCAAAGCTGCTACAGATAAAAACGGCGGTGACTTAGTCTTCTTCCAAGGCCACGCGGCACCAGGTATGTATGCTCGTGCATTTGTTGAAGGTCGTATTACTGAAGAACAAATGAATAACTTCCGTCAGGAATGTGAACCAGGTAAAGGTCTTTCTTCTTACCCACACCCGAAATTAATGCCTGAATTCTGGCAATTCTCCACAGTATCGATGGGTTTAGGTCCAGTAAATGCAATCCGTACTGCTCGTTTCTTAAAATACTTAGATAACCGTGGCTTAAAAGACACCAAAGATCAAAAAGTGTATGCTTTCCTTGGTGATGGTGAGATGGATGAAATCGAAGCAAAAGGTGATTTAACGTTCGCAGCACGTGAAGGCTTAGATAACTTAATCTTCGTAGTAAGCTGTAACTTGCAACGTTTAGATGGTCCTGTAACGGGTAACGGCAAAATCGTTCAAGAATTAGAAGGTTTATTTGCTGGTGCGGGTTGGGAAGTGATCAAAGTCATGTGGGGTAGTGGCTGGGATAAATTATTTGCAAAAGATACTACCGGCAAATTAACCCAATTAATGATGGAAGTACTTGACGGTGACTATTTAACCTTCAAATCTAAGAATGGTGCATACGTTCGTGAACACTTCTTCGGTCGTTATCCAGAAACCGCTGCATTAGTAGCAGATATGACAGATGATGAAATCTGGGCATTAAGACGTGGTGGTCACGATTCAGAAAAACTTTATGCCGCATTCCATAAAGCGCAAACTGCAGGTAAACCTGTTGTGATCTTAGCGCACATGGTTAAAGGTTATAAAATTCCTGAAGCAGAAAGTAAAAATACGGCGCACCAATCTAAAAAAATGTCAATCGAAAGCCTTAAATACTTCCGTGATCATTTCCATTTAGATATCAAAGATGAAGATATTCCTAACTATCCATACATCACCTTCCCAGAAGGTTCAGAAGAGTACAATTATCTTCACGGCAGACGTAAAGCGTTAAATGGTTATTTACCAAAACGTTTACCGAAATTCACCACTGAATTTAAAGTGCCTGCATTAGAAGAGTTTGCGCCATTATTGGAAGAACAAGCGCGTCCAATTTCAACTACAATGGCATTCGTGCGTTTCTTAAATACCTTATTGAAAGATAAGAACATTGGTCAACAAATTGTGCCAATTATTGCTGACGAAGCGCGTACTTTCGGTATGGAAGGTTTATTCCGTCAAATCGGTATCTACAACCCACATGGTCAAAACTATGTGCCTTCTGACCGTGATTTAGTGGCTTACTACCGTGAAGCGAAAGATGGTCAAGTATTACAAGAAGGTATCAATGAATTAGGTGCTGCATCATCTTGGTTAGCGGCAGCGAACTCATACTCTGTCAATAATCTTCCGATGATTCCATTCTTCATCTACTACTCAATGTTTGGTTTCCAACGTGTGGGTGATTTAATGTGGGCAGCAGGTGACCAATTAGCACGTGGTTTCATGATCGGTGGTACTTCTGGCCGTACAACATTAAATGGTGAAGGTTTACAACACGAAGATGGTCACAGCCATATTCAATCTCTTGTTATTCCTAACTGTGTATCTTATGACCCAGCTTACGTTTATGAAGTGGCAGTTATCCTACAAGACGGTATCAACCGTATGTACGGTGAAAAACAAGAAGATGTGTTCTACTACATCACCACATTAAATGAAACTTACGAACAACCAGCAATGCCAAAAGGTGCAGAAGAAGGTATTCGTAAAGGTCTTTATAAATTTGAAACCGTTGAAGCGAAAGGCAACAAAGGTCATGTTCAATTATTAGGTTCTGGTGCGATCTTCCGTCACGTTCGTGAAGCGGCACAAATCCTTGCAAATGAATATGGCGTAAGCTCAGATGTATATAGTGTGCCTTCATTCACTGAAGTGGCTCGTGAAGGTGCGGATGCCGTACGTTGGAATATGTTACATCCAACTGAGACACCACGCGTACCTTACATTGCACAAGTAATGAACGATGCGCCAGCTGTTGCGGCTACTGACTATATGAAATTGTTCGCAGAACAAGTTCGTGCATTCATTCCTGCACAAAGCTATCACGTATTAGGTACTGATGGTTTCGGTCGTTCAGACAGCCGTGAAAACTTACGTGAACACTTCGAAGTGGATGCGCGTTATGTTGTGGTTGCAGCATTACATGAGCTTGCTAAACAAGGCAAATTTGATGCGAAAGTGGTGGCTGATGCAATCGCGAAATTTGGTTTAAAAACTGAAATTTTAAATCCGCTTTACGCTTAATAAACAATATCCTGTGCGCTAAAACGCACAGGATCATCTACAAATAAAGTGCGGTTGATTTTAACTGCGTTTTTTAAAGGTAAGATAACATGTCAAAACAAATTCAAATTCCTGATATCGGTAGTGATGAAGTTACCGTAACAGAAGTGATGGTGAAAGTAGGTGATACCATTACCGCTGATCAAAGTATTATCAATGTTGAAGGTGATAAAGCTTCAATGGAAGTCCCTGCACCAGAAGCAGGTGTGGTAAAAGAAGTATTAGTAAAAGTGGGTGATAAAGTCACAACTGGCACACCAATGCTTGTATTAGAGTCAGCGGATGCGGCAGCGCCTGCTCCAGCTGCAGCAGCACCTGCACCGGCAGTCGCACCAGCAGCTGCAAGTGTAGTTGAAGTCAATGTGCCAGATATCGGTTCAGACGAAGTAAACGTGACTGATATTATGGTGAAAGTAGGCGATAGCGTTGAAGTTGACCAATCAATCATCAATGTTGAAGGTGATAAAGCTTCAATGGAAGTCCCTGCTCCAGTTGCTGGCGTAGTTAAAGAAATTTTAATCAACGTGGGCGATAAAGTTGTTACAGGCAAATTAATCATGAAATTTGAAGTGGCAGGTGCCGCACCAGCCGCAGCGCCAGTTCAACAGGCTGCAGCACCTGCACCAACAGTTTCAGCCATTAAAGAAGTGAACGTACCTGATATTGGTGGTGATGAAGTTAACGTAACTGAAATCATGGTTGCAGTTGGCGACAGCGTTTCTGAAGAGCAATCTTTAATCACCGTTGAAGGCGATAAAGCCTCAATGGAAGTGCCAGCTCCGTTTGCGGGTGTGGTAAAAGAAATTTTAGTGAAATCAGGTGATAAAGTTTCAACTGGTTCATTAATTATGAAATTTGAAGTGGCGGGTGCAGCACCTGCTCCAGCAGCGGCTCCAGCGGCAGCAGCTCCTGCTCATCAAGCAGCACCTGCAGCAGCGTCGGCAGCACAATCAGGTAATGTATCTGGCTTAAGCCAGGAACAAGTTGTCGCAAGCGCAGGCTATGCACATGCAACTCCAGTGATTCGTCGTTTAGCACGTGAATACGGTATCAACCTTGATCGCGTAAAAGGTACGGGGCGTAAAGGTCGCGTAGTAAAAGAAGATATCCAAGCTTACGTGAAAACCGCTGTTAAAGCGTTTGAAACAGGCACTGTATCTTCTGCAGCAGCGGGTAATGGTGTAGCAAATGGCGCAGGCTTAGGTTTATTACCATGGCCGAAAGTTGACTTCAGCAAATTTGGTGAAGTGGAAGAAGTTGAATTAAGCCGTATCAACAAAATCTCTGGTGCAAACTTACATCGTAACTGGGTAATGATTCCACATGTTACTCACTTCGATCGCACAGATATCACAGATTTAGAAGCATTCCGTAAAGAACAGAACAAGATTGTTGAAAAACAAAAATTGGATGTGAAAATTACACCAGTTGTGTTCATTATGAAAGCGGTAGCGAAAGCATTAGAAGCGTTCCCACGTTTCAATAGCTCTATTTCTGAAGACGGTCAAAAATTAACACTTAAAAAATACATCAACATTGGCGTAGCGGTAGATACACCAAACGGTCTTGTTGTACCTGTATTTAAAAATGTGAACAAAAAAGGTATTATCGAACTCTCTCGTGAATTAATGGAAGTCTCCAAAAAAGCACGTGACGGTAAACTTTCAGGTTCTGATATGCAAGGTGGTTGTTTCACCATTTCAAGCTTAGGCGGTATTGGTACAACTCACTTTACACCAATTGTAAATGCACCTGAAGTGGCTATCTTAGGTGTGTCTAAATCAGAAATGCAACCGGTTTGGAATGGTAAAGAATTTGAGCCACGCTTAATGCTTCCATTATCATTATCTTTCGACCACCGTGTGATCGATGGTGCTGATGGTGCTCGTTTCTTAAGCTATATCAATGGCGTATTAGCTGACTTACGTCGCTTAGTGATGTAATTAACACGGTAAGATGTGAGTGATTAGGCTCACATCTTACAGAAAGGATCGCAAAGTGCGGTCAAAAATTTGAACGTTTTTACGAGGTAAAAATGAGTAAAGAAATTAAAACCCAAGTTGTGGTACTTGGTGCTGGTCCTGCAGGTTATTCAGCGGCATTCCGTTGTGCGGACTTAGGTTTAGAAACAGTACTTGTTGAACGTTATTCAACATTAGGTGGGGTATGTTTAAACGTAGGTTGTATCCCTTCTAAAGCATTACTTCACGTTGCTAAAGTAATAGAAGAAGCAAAACACGCAAGCAAAAATGGTGTGTATTTCGCAGAGCCTCGCATTGATTTAGATGAAGTGCGCGCAGGTAAAGAAGCGGTTGTGGCAAAATTAACCGGCGGTCTTGCTGGCATGGCGAAACAACGTAAAGTCACCGTTGTTGAAGGTTTAGCGGCGTTTACCGATCCACATACATTAGTGGCTCGTGATCGTGATGGTAAACCAACCACAATTAAATTTGATAATGCGATTATCGCAGCGGGTTCTCGCCCAATTCAATTACCATTCATTCCACATGAAGATCCACGTGTTTGGGATTCAACGGATGCACTTAAATTAAAAGAAGTACCGAAAAAACTTTTAATCATGGGCGGTGGTATCATCGGTTTAGAGATGGGTACCGTATATGATGCATTAGGTTCTGAAGTTGAAGTGGTTGAAATGTTTGACCAAGTAATTCCAGCGGCAGATAAAGATGTGGTAGGTATTTATACCAAACAAGTTGAGAAAAAATTCAAGTTAATGCTTGAAACTAAAGTGACTGCAGTTGAAGCAAAAGATGATGGTATCTATGTTTCAATGGAAGGTAAAGCATGCAATGACACTAAACGTTATGATGCAGTATTAGTGGCAATCGGTCGTACACCAAACGGTAAATTGATCGATGCAGGTAAAGCAGGTGTTGAAGTGGATGAGCGTGGTTTCATTCATGTTGATAAACAAATGCGTACTAATGTGCCTCATATCTTTGCAATCGGTGATATCGTTGGCCAACCAATGTTAGCACATAAAGGTGTTCATGAAGGTCACGTCGCGGCAGAAGTGATTGCAGGGAAAAAACATTACTTCGATCCAAAAGTTATTCCTTCTATTGCTTATACTGAACCAGAAGTGGCTTGGGTCGGTAAAACTGAGAAAGAATGTAAACAAGAAGGTTTAAACTACGAAGTTGCGAAATTCCCTTGGGCAGCTTCTGGTCGTGCGATTGCATCTGAATGTGCAGAAGGTATGACCAAATTAATCTTCGATAAAGATACTCACCGTGTACTTGGTGGGGCAATCGTTGGATCTAACGGTGGTGAAT
Organism: uncultured Haemophilus sp.; assembly: GCA_902466845.1. Lineage (GTDB taxonomy): Bacteria > Pseudomonadota > Gammaproteobacteria > Enterobacterales > Pasteurellaceae > Haemophilus_D. The sequence goes on along the minus strand of CABQSN010000068.1, from coordinate 634 downwards.
TATTAGGTGAAATCGGTCTTGCGATCGAAATGGGTTGTGATGCAGAAGATATCGCATTAACGATTCATGCTCACCCAACACTTCATGAGTCTGTGGGTCTTGCGGCTGAAGTATTTGAAGGTTCAATTACCGATCTTCCAAATGCAAAAGCGAAGAAAAAATAATCGATTTTAATCCTTTTAAGGGCTGCTCATTGAGTAGCCCTTATTTTTTTGAGATCTCACTCACAAAATTGCATAAAAATTCAATAAAGACTGGCGGGCATAATGACTTTTTGATAAAATCCGACCAGTTTTGTTTTTATATTTTTTTATTATTTAAAAGCTATGTTAAAGAAGATTTTGATTATTGTAGGTTTAGCTGTTTTGACAACAGCCTGCTCTAACAATTCGGGGCAGGCACAAAACGGCATGATTAGTGAAAGTGATGATGCTGAGTTAACGGGATTGATTGCCGGTTTAGATGGGAAAAAAGGGGGCGTTTACCCTAAATTAAGAACTAACCGTCCTAAATCAGGTTTAATTGGTGACAAAGCACTTGCTCAAGTTTATAACGAATGGGTTGGAACTCGTTACAGAATGGGGGGTACTTCAAAACATGGTATTGATTGCTCTGCATTTATGCAAACTGCTTT
>CABQSN010000067.1:0-9222 GCA_902466845.1 uncultured Haemophilus sp. | reverse complement strand
TCTACATTATCACTCGGCTCAAATTCGCGCTCTTCTGAGAAGATTTCAATAACTTTCTCGCGAATATCTAAGGATTGGCGCAATTTTGCTAAATTATCTAAGCAATGTTGTCTGTCTATCCCTAAACGAGCTGCATTTTCTGGCAGTAACGTTTTTGCAGGAGCCAAAATTGGGCATTTATTAATATGAACCAATTTTAGTGGGACTGATGGAACTCCTCTTTCTTCTAGCTCGCTTTTCTTGGTATATAAATCTTGTCGCAAATCAACCGCACTTTTACTGAGTAAATTATCAATATCACCTGATAAATCACAGACGATTACGGCATTTTGATTAGTTGGATGCCATGCTAATGGTGCTACCCAAGCGCAATTGCCGCGATAATTTCCTAGCATACCCGAAACGTGCACTAATGGTGTCATTTCAGCTGTATCGATCAATTTCTCAATTTCCTTTTTACCTCTATGCTCAAAGAAGAATTGAAATAATTTAGGCTGCTTTTCTTTGATTAATTTAGCCATGGCAATAGTTGCATACACATCCGCCATCGCATCATGGGCATTTTCATGCTCAATACCATTTGCTTTAGTGAGTTTTTCTAAGCGAAAGCTTGGCATACCATCATCGTCATAAGCCCAATTTATCCCTTCTGGACGCAGCGCATAGCAAGCCCGGACCAAATCCAGTAAATCCCAACGAGAATTGCCATTTTTCCAGCTATATTCATAGGGATCAATGAAGTTACGGTAAAAGGTATAACGAGTCATTTCATCGTCATAACGAATGTTGTTGTAACCCACCACACAGGTGTTAGGTTGTGAAAATTCAGCTAGAATTTTTGCGGCAAATTCAGGTTCAGGAATCCCCTTTTCATTACATTCTTGTGGCGTGATTCCTGTGACCATTACGGCCTCGGGAGCTGGCAAATAATCATTGGTTTGCTTGCAATACAACATAATAGGCTCACCAATGATATTGAAATCTGCATCGGTACGAATACCAGCAAATTGAGCTGGGCGATCACTTGCCGGATTGATACCAAAACTTTCGTAATCGTAGATAAAAAAACTAAAATTGTTTGCCATAATTAAGCCAAAATTTTATCTAAATAATATAAACAGAAAATTGCTGAAAGGCTGACAAGCACACCAAACCAGTTGATTTTGCTGATTTTTTCTTTGAAGAAAAATGCGCCGGTGATGGTCCCTAAACAAATAACACCAATATTCATTCCCGCAAAAACTAAGGTTGGGTTTTGTCCGAAACTTTGGTGAGCTTTAATGTAAAACAGGATGTTGAAGAAATTCAATACACCTAAAATGATTCCACCAATAAAGCTTGGTACTGTCCACTGAGTGCGTTTTAGGAATAAATACAGGAACATGACACAAGCGGCTAATGAGAAAGCAATGAATAATGTGGTTGGGAATGCTCCCCCGCTTTTAGCCACTTGTTTAAATAAAATATCAATGGTGCCATAACCAAACCAAACACCGATTAAGCCTAAAATACCTTTAAAAGTGACCGCACTTTGTTCATTTGATTTGTTCAAGATACAGAATAAACCAATGAATGCCAAAATAATGCCAACAATTTTGGGCTGACTTAATGTTTCATGGAAGATAATAAAAGAGGCAACAATCGGTAGAAATAACGATAAGCGTTGTGCTGCATCTGAACGCACGATACCCGCAAATTCAACGGCTTTAGACATAATGATAAATACGGTTGGTAATAAAATCCCTAACGCCAGGAAAATAGGTGTGCTATCACTTTGTGCTAGATATTCAGTAAATTCTAATCCCTTGAAATCAGGTTTGAGTAAGAAATAGCTTAATGAAATGGCGACAATATAGTTAAACGCAATTGCTTGTTCAATAATGATATTTTTCTTACGCGCAACTTTGAGTAACACCGATACGGCAACACTACATAGAATGGCAAAAATAAGGTTGTGCATAATTCGTCCTAAATTCTCATAAAAATAACAATGAAAAAAGCGGCCAATGCTTTGACCGCTTTAAAAAACTACTCTGTTGCGCCAAAGCCACGCAAACCAACCACATGAACTTGTTCTTGGTTGCCGGCGATTTTACGCACCAGTTTATAGGTTGTCCCTTTTTCAGGGCTAATGTTTTCCGGTGCTGCGATAAGTAATTGCATATCCAAACGTTCGCAAAGTTCGAACAAGGTGGAAATGGATTTACCATCCAAACGCGCTGCTTCATCCAAGAATAGTAAGCGGCACGGTACGATGTCTTTGCCGCGAATACGACGGCTTTCCTCTTCCCAGCTTTGTACAACCATTAATAGGATAGACATACCCGTACCGATCGCTTCACCTGTCGATAATGCGCCACTTTCAGCACGTAACCAACCATCAGCCCCACGGAAAACTTCAACCTCTAGTTCGAGGTAATTACGGTAATCCAATAACTCTTCACCGATAGTTTGTGCTGTGCGTTGCCCCATATCAATATGCGGGTTAATGCGTTGATAAAGTTTCGCAATGGCTTCAGAGAAGGTAATACGATTATCACTGAATAAATCTTGATATTCTTCCTGTTTACCTGACAGTGCATCAAGCAACATCGCATGAGTATCGCGAATATTGACTACTAAACGTACTGATTTCACCTGACCGAAGGCAATATTTTGTAGACCTTGGTTCAACATGCGAATACGATTTTGTTCACGTTGAATGGTTTTACGCATAATATTCGCCACACTTTCAGAACTGATCGCCAATTTTTTCTCACGGCCAGTCAATTCTTCTGTTAAGCGATTAAGCTCAATTTCCATTTGCTCAATTGCATCAATCGGATCATCCGTTTTAATAATATCCTGACGAATACGTTCACGAAGATGTTGATACACGGCAATAAAGAAGCGAACTTTATTTTCCGGTTTACGGCTGTCTTCAGAAATACGCAATGCATCGCGGAGATATTCATTATCAGCCACCGCAGTACGTAACGCACCTAAGGCTTTATCCGACATTGAACGTAGTTCATCAGCAGATAAATAAGCTAACTCACGACGATTGAGTCGTTTTTCCACATCGGAATTACGAGATAAACGGAGAACCACGCACCAGCTGACTTTCGCTGCCACAACTAATTCACGTTGAGTTTTGTAATCACGTTCTGCTTTGCGAATACGTTTATTTAAGTTATCTGCTTCGCTTTCAATGAGCGTTAGTTGTTTTTCGACATAAGAACGACGTTGACGGCTAGTTGAAAGTTGTTGATACAACTCATCACGGCGATTTCTTGCACGTTCCTCTGCTCCTTCATCAGCACGCACACCCAATTCACCAATCTCAGCAATTAATTCTTTTAACAATTGATTTTTACTGTCATAAGAACTTTGCAATTGGATAAATACTTGGTTGTATTGTGCAAATTGGCTTTGTTTTTGACGTAATTGTTCACGTTGAGCATCACGCTGTGCCTGTAATTGCTCCAAACGTTGACGAAGTTGCTCATTAAGCTCTGATGTTTCTGCTTGACCTGCATCTTCATAACTGAAGTGATTTTTACGTTGCACCACATCCGCTAAAGCAAATACACGTTGCTGTACTTGTTTTTGGCGTTCAACTGCTTGGGTTAAATCAGCTTTTAAGCGCTCATAGTTTTCTGGGTCACTTTGTAAGGTATTGGCAATCGGCTCTAATTGTGACAACGCAACGCCATGTTGACGAATAAAGCTTTCATCTTGTTCTGCAATATCTAATTGTTCACGGCATTCTTCAATACGATCAAGTAATTCTTCATCAGCAAGCAAGTTAAGCTGCGGCATTAACTTATTCAACAATTGCATTTTTTCTTTGGCATTATCCAATTTAATGCGAATTTGTTGTTCGGTGCTTGAGAATTGATTGAGCTCGCGATCAATTTCATTGCGTTCTTGATTGATTTCCGCCATCACCTCTTCTGGGTTTGGTTGGAACGCAAGCGCTAAATGTAAGCCAACAAATTGACTAAAGTGTTCGTGTAAACGTTGACATTTTTGTACATCAAAGGCGATTTGTGCGTATTCTTCCGCAATTTCATCACGTTTAGCTTGTAATTCTTCTAAATGTTTTTCACGTGCAGCACGACCGAATAATGGAATTTGCGGGAATTTGGAATAACGCAATTCACGATCAGACACTTGCACCACAACGCCCATTTCAAGCTCTTGGGCTGAAAGTACGCTGTCATCAAAGGCATTTGGATCACCTTCGATTAAATATAAATCGTCTGGACAATCTTCTAAATTAGCTAATTGTTCGCGTACCGTGTTGAGATCACGCACAACAATAGCATGACGGGCAGGACCATAAAGTGCCGAGAAATAAGGTGCATCTTCAATTGGTACATCATCATATAATTCAGAAAGCAACACACCACCAAAACGTTCTGCAAGCACATTCAAGCGAGCATCTTCAGAACCATCAGGTTGGCTTAAACGAGAAATTTGCTCATCTAATTGTTGACGTTGTTTCTCTAAATTGTCACGTTGAATAGTCAGCTCACGTTCTTTCACCAATTGTGATTGCATAAAATGCATCACATCTTGGCTATGCTCGAAGGTTTCACCACTTTGCTCTTGTAAGCGTTCTAAAGCGGCTTGAGCAGTCAACCAAGCTGGTGCTTTACGAGCATTTTCTTCGTAAAGTGCGGTCAAACTTTCACGTTTTTGACGCAAGGTTGAACGGTTTTCTACTTGCTCAGCAAGTTCTTCATTTAAACTTTCAATGAGTTCTTCTTGTTCAGCGTGGTATGCTTCAAGTTCATCAGCGGTTTCTAAAGATAAATCAGCACGTTGATTAAAATCAGCCAATAATTTAACCGCACTTTGTTGTTGAGCATAGCGCTGCTCTAACTCATGTAATTTCGCGCGTAATTGCGGGGTTTGTTGTGCTTGAATTTTTTGCGTTGGATATTCACGCAATAATTCTTTAGCGCTTTCCCAAGCACTTGAACGAGGCATATCACCAGCAATTTTGCACACTAACTGATAGGCTTTATCGAATTGCGATTTTGCCGCTTCAGAAATAGACATTTTATGTTCTAACTCAAGCACTTGCTCGGTAAGACTTTCTGCATGGGCAGCAAACTCTGCTTGGTAATCTTCCGCATTTTTCACGCTTAAATCCGCTAAACCACATAAGGTTTTTGCTTTTTCAAGTGCGGCAATTGCTTGTTGATATTGCAATGCACGGGTTTGTTGTGCATCTAATGCTTGTTGATAATCCGCAAGTTGCGCACGTACTTGGTCAATTTCAAGTTCCGTTTGCTCAAATTGTGCTTGGCTTTCTTCAAGCTGTTCGGTTGCGGTTTCCACAACCATTTTTTGTTCTTCTAATTTTTCTGTAAGCTCAGCTACATCTTCTTGATAACGCGATACTTTTTCTTGATGACGTAACGCATTTAATACCAAGTTTAAGTGGTCTGCCGCACTTTGGTGATCGACTTCTAAAGTACGTTCATTTTCTGCCAATTCAGCTGCTTCACGGCTTAAATCAATTAGTCGATGTTGCGATAACTCTTGCTCAGCTTTTGCTTTATACCAATCACGGCGGAAACCTAAAGTCGCTTCGATATTACCGCGGCGTTCATTGGCATTACGCATATAATCTGATGCCACATAATTAGTGGTTTCGGTGATTAAATGTTTGAATAAATCACGGTCAGATTGGGTGACTTTAATTGCTTCAAGGGTCATGCGGTTTTCACGTAACGCACTTTCCATATCTTGGAAGGCTTTGCGCACACCAAGGTTTTCTGGCAATAAGTAATCACGTAAAGAACGAGTAATAGCGCTGGAAATACCACCGTATAAAGACGCTTCGATTAATTTATAGAATTTGCTACGGTCTGAGGCACTACGTAAGCGTTTTGGAATAATACCTAAATCAAACATCATGCCGTGATAATCGGTGATGGAATGATATTGTTTAAATTGCGCACCAAGGTTTTCAATTTTGTCTTTTAATTCATTTAAATTGAGTACACGTGCTTGACGTTCACCGACTGTTTCGGTGAAAAGTGCGGTCGGATTTAAGGACAATTCTACACCTTGAATCGAGAATGTTTTTAAATCGACTTTCTTATCACGACCTGCGATTTGTTGCAGACGCACACCTACGAGAATTCGTTGGTGACGGGAATTGATGGTATCCAATACTGCGTAACAAACGCCCGGACGCAATTTACCGTGTAAGCCTTTATCACGAGAGCCGCCTGTCGAGCCGGCTTCTGTGGTATTACGGAAATGCAATAAGGTTAAGTCTGGAATTAACGCTGTGACAAACCCCGCCATGGTTGTAGATTTACCGGCACCATTACCACCGGAAAGTGTGGTCACCAATTCATCCAAATCAAAGGTACGGGCAAAGAAACCATTCCAGTTAATTAAGGTTAGTGAACGGAATTTACCACGTTCTACCCCATTATGTTGGTTTAATACAGGAGCAATAAATTCTTCTTCAACCTGTTCGGTTGATTGCTCAGGTTCGTCTTGATAGATTTCGTTTTCAAGTTCTAATACATCAGACATTATTCTTGTTCTCCTGCATCATCAAATTCTTCATCAATTTCGACCGCACTTTCTTCATCATCGAGGTCATCAGCATGGCTTGCCGCTTTTGCTTGTTTTTCCAATTCGAGAGATTGTGGTGTTGCCGCTTCCCCATCACGAATTAAGCGAGCTTGTGCTTCTAACGGGTCATCGCCAGAACGTACTTCAGCCCCAAAACGGAAAACTGATTCTGAAATAGTAAATTTACCGCTATGCTGTTCACCTACGGTATGAATCATACCTAAACGGCGTAAACGACCGATCGCAGCACGCACTTTTTCAGCTAATTTTTGTTTATCCAAATCCGAGCCGCTGGAACGTTGATTGACCGCTTTCAACAACTTGCCTTCATCCGCTAAATTCAGCAATTCATCATAGACTTCTTGCGTACTGAAGATACCTTGCTGTGCCAAACGTTCTGGGCTTAAATATAAATAGCAAAGCACTTTCCCTACTAACATTTCTAATTCAGAAAGCACTGAACGGGCGATTAATGTCGTCGCTTTCGGACGTAAATAGAAAAAGCCCTCCGGTGCACGAATCAATTCCACATTGTAACGACGATAAAAACCATCCAACTCATTTTGGAAATCCATTAAAAAAGCATGGTTATCTAATTGATCTGTGCTGATATGACGACCTGAACGCAATAAGCTGTCCACAGTCGGGAAAATAGGATTTGCAATGGCATTTGCCAATTTCGGGGAAATTACATCTTGAATATCTGTCATGGTTAATTTCTCATTTTATGAATTCGTTTTTGGGTAAGCCACGAAATTAATATTTATCAATCACATGCGCTTGCACTTCTGCGCCGTAATCGTTAATTTCCTGCCATTGCGGATAAATACCGGCTAAATCATCATTTGCCATACCTAAACGCACAGCTTGATCCACTATAATACGCGCCACATCGAAATGACGGGAAAGCGGATAAGCTTCTAATTGTTCTTTTAAGACTAAACTTAAATCAATCGGACGATTATTTTCACGATATTGAATTAATAAGCCTTGCATATGCTCGACGATTTGATCATGTAAATCAGCCAAAGATTCATATTGCAACTCTTCAGGTAATTCACCCAATGCATCATCTTCACGTAATACCATTTCTTCATCACGCAGATCGACCAAACGTTCCGCTTGAGCAGTCCACAAGAACCAAGGATGATCGAAATAGCTATGGATAGAATTACGCAAGCGTTGTGAGAATACACGATTTTTATCCATATCAATGGCGGTACGGATAAATTTATGCACGTGACGGTCATAACCAATCCATAAATCGATGGCTTGTTGCCCCCAGCTAATAATGCGGTCAAGCTTGGATTGTAAATCGGTGATTAATTGTTCAATAAAATACAGCTCATCGTGACCAATTACACAATCTTGAATACGTAATAATTGAGCCTGTAACTTATCACCTGCTGCATTTAAGGTGTCTTGTAACTCACGTAAATTGCCTGAAGTTTCATCTAATAAACGTTCACAACTAGAAATTGCTGCCTGCCAATCTTTGGTAAGCAAATTCGCAATTTCTTCCTTAATGCTTTGCTGATTTTCATCCATCACGCGTTGTGATAAATCGATACTATCGAAAATCTCTGCCACAGAATATTTTAACGGAGCGAAAACATTCCGACGCCAAAAATGCTCATTCTCCCCTTTTGCTGTACCTTCTTCTGCAGCATCAGATGCACGCTGAATTTCATCAGCCACAATAGAAAGCTGTACAGAAAGACGCAACGCAGAAAATTCACGCTGACGAATATAATAATCTGATACGCCAACACCTAAAGGAGTGAGACGATAAATGGAAAGCCCTTCAGTAAATTCACTGCTGAAACGGTTAAGAAAACGCTGTTTCACCAATTCATTGATAGCATTATTGGCACGGGTGGCAATCGCATCCGTTGATTGGTCAAAGGCGTTGGCTGTATGGCGGAAAATATCCACTAAATCAGCTTCTAACATCTCACCGTCTAAACGTTCGTTGTTATAGATGGCAATAGCCAGTAAAAACACCAAACGCTCTGTCGGCAGATTTAACGAAAATTCCCGCTCTTTCGCCCATGAGACGAGTTCAGGAATGGTTTGTGAGGTTTCGATCATTCGGTTACAAAAGCTTAAAATTGAACAAAAAATTTTTGAGATTATACAGGATTTTTTCTCAATCTTGAAAATCTTCTTGCAAATTGACCGCACTTTTTAAATTTAAAATATCCTTAACTTAAATAAGGAAATATATTTTCTAATAATCGAACAATATTCAGACAGAATTTACAATTCTTTACAAAATAACCATGCTCATTTACTTTTCTATACAAAAAAACCTATCTATAATCGTTGCCTAGGTACGCAATCGTTTACTGAATAGAGAAAAATGATATTTGCAATCTCTAATAAGACATTACAAATCATATAGTTAATCCATTCTTCAAGGCGTCCTATTATAGTATTTATGTATATTTACACTGCTCTAATGAAATTCTTTTATCACATTTATGTAATTAAAGAAGAAACTCAAGCGAGGACATTATGAAAAATTTTAAATTTAATGCTATCACGGCATTAATTATTGGGGTGAATGTTGCTGTAGCGAATGCTGCTGATGGAAACATTCTGAATATCACGACACAAGACGCTGTTAATGCA
>CABQSN010000066.1:0-9235 GCA_902466845.1 uncultured Haemophilus sp. | reverse complement strand
CCGCCGGTTGCTGTTGCTGATGTTTTGTAGAAAATTTTCATGATATTGTCCTCAATTCAATATTGGTTAAATGTTTTGGCGTACTGCCGTTGAAAGTGAGTTTATTATATTGAACGGCAATATGAAGTGTTATATGATTTATCCAAATTACTTACCTATTCCTACAAAACTATGTTCTCAACTGAAACGATAGAACGCTTATTAAAAGTTATTCCACATAACGAAGCCTATTCATCTCCAATTAAAGGCTTGGTGATCAGAGAGCCGTAGAATTGGGAATCAGATGTCAGGTAAACCTGAAAATGTTCAGGCTCGACAGCCCAATTCCCTCTCCCCGTGGGAGAGGGCTAGGGAGAGGGTAAGCAAGCCGCAGGCTTGCCTCTTTAGCGAAAGATACGAATCTGTTATCCGAACGCGATTCGGTTTTTGAAAAAGCCGTGGTGCCAAGGGGGCAGGGGATTCATTATGAGGTGCTTTATGTTTTCGACTGTGATTACTGCTGCTGTTTTATATATTGCTACAGCAGTAGATTTGTTGGTAATACTATTAATATTTTTTGCTAGAGCAAATACTAGAAAAGAATATCGAGATATTTATATCGGACAATATTTAGGTTCTGTAATTTTAATATTAGTTAGTTTATTTCTAGCTTTTGTTTTGAATTATGTTCCGGAAAAATGGGTGTTGGGTTTATTAGGTTTAATACCGATTTACTTAGGTATTAAAGTTGCTATTTACGACGATTGTGAGGGCGAAAAAAGAGCTAAAAAAGAATTGGATGAAAAAGGGTTGTCAAAATTAGTCGGTATTGTTGCTTTGGTTACAGTTGCTAGTTGTGGTGCAGATAATATTGGACTTTTTGTTCCTTACTTTGTGACTTTAGATCTTGTCGATTTATTAGTTACTCTTCTTGTATTTTTAATATTGATTTTTGTTTTAGTATATACAGCACAAAGATTGGCTAATATTTCAGGTGTTGGTGAAATTGTAGAGAAGTTTAGTCGTTGGATAATGGCTGTTATTTATATTGGTTTAGGGTTATTTATTATTATTGAAAATAATACAATTCAAACAATAATATCAATAATATGAATGATACGGGCATGTGAGTATCTGACAAACCTTCGGCTTGCTTCTTCAATACAAGATACAACCCTGTCCGCCCAATAAATCCATATCCGAAAGCATCTTCATGCAGAATTAAGCCAAACCATGAATAAGTTTTTCACCCATCCCATGCGGCCGTTTTTCGTCGGTGCGGCGGTGCTTGCCATACTCGGCGCGTTGGTGTTTTTCATCAGCTCTGGTGCCGTCATTTTGAAATGAAACCAAATCAAAGCCGATTGAACCATCGTCCACTTGGGTACGACCATCACGTCCGCCGGTTGCTGTTGCTGATGTTTTGTAGAAAATTTTCATAATGTTTTCCTCATTTAATGTTGGTTAATATGGTTTGGCGTACCGCCGTTAAAAGTGAGTTCATTATATTGAACGGCAATATTAAGTGTTATATGATTTATCCAAATTACTTGCCTATTCCTACAAAATTATGTTCTCAACTGAAATGATAGAACGATTATTAAAGGTTATTCCACATAACGAACTCTATTCATCATCGATTAAAGGCTTATTTCTTCGCCATTCAGATCAACCATTTTGTTACGAAGGTATTATTCAAGAGCCGAGCATTTGCATCGTGTTAAGCGGAGAACGTGAAGTGCAGCTAGGCGAACAATGCTACCGATTTGATAATCAACATTTTATGTTTTGCCCAGTAAACATACCGATGCGTGGCGAGATTAAATATGCAGAGCCGCAAAAGCCGTTTTTAGTGATGTCGATGAAAATTGATATTGAAAGCGTTAGCAAGATTTTATTAGCAAATCCAAACCTTGCAGATGATGTCCAACAGGGCGACGAGGGTTTTGCACAATGGCATTTGGATGAATCTCTCAAAAATGCTGTTGAACGCTTATTACTCTTGCACGAAAATCCAAAAGATATTGGGTTTCTTGCACCGCTTATCCAACAAGAAATTTATTATCGACTCCTTACAGGCGAGCAAGGTGGCAAATTTAAAGCCATGGTAAGCAATGGATCGCACACCAAAAAAATCGCCCAAGCCACCCATTATCTGCAACAACATTTTAGTGAAACCATCACCGTGGAAACCTTGGCAAATCTAAGTGGTATGTCATTATCTGGCTTTCATAATTATTTTAAGAAGATAACCAGCCTTTCACCGCTGCAATATCAAAAATCCTTACGTCTGATGGAAGCCAGACGACTGATCGCACAAGAAGAGCGAGGCATTACCGAAACCGCTTACCAAGTCGGCTACGAGTCACCTAGCCAATTCAGCCGTGAATACAAACGGTATTTCGGGCATGCGCCCAAGGGGGATATTAAATAGATGGGGCTTAAAGATAGGTTTAAAAACACCTAAAAATCTGACCGCACTTTATGATGAAAAAAAAGCCTGAAATGTTAATGTCGGGCAGTTTTTTATTTACCCAAGATTTTGTGAAAAAACCGTTTGAAACGATCATTCAGACGGTTTTTTATTTAACTGAAATTTTGTGAAAAACATTAAAAATGAGATAATTCTCAAACCTTTTAAGAGGCGTTATTTATAAAAATATTTGGAGAAAGCATGGAACACAAACTTGAGGATATCATTGCGATTTTTAATCAATGTTTTGAAGAAGAATATAATACGCGATTGGTTAAAGGTGGGGATGAGCCGATTTACATTCCTGCAAATGATGAGGTGCCTTATAACGCCATTTACTTTGCGAGAGGCTTTTATAGCAGTGCATTACATGAAATTGCCCATTGGTTGGTGGCGGGGAAAGCGCGCCGTAAATTAGAAGATTTTGGCTATTGGTATGAGCCGGATGGACGTTCGGAAGATCGTCAGCGTGATTTTGAAAAGGTGGAAGTGAAACCTCAAGCATTGGAGTGGATTTTAGCCACTGCGGCGGGGTTTCGTTATTTTGCCAGTGCGGATAATTTGAATGGCAATCCGGGCGATACACAGCCTTTTAAACAAGCCGTGTATGAGCAAGTGAAAACCTATGCAGAAAAAGGCTTACCAAAACGCGCAGAAACCTTGCGTCATGTGCTGGCTCAATTTTATGGCACAGAAGATCGAATTGATTTAGCGAAATTTGATGTGACTCGCATCTAAAGTGCGGTCATTTTTAGGCAGATTTTGCGTCTGTCAATTTTTCTTAAAATCGGCTAGAATAAGCCGATTTTATTTTTGGCTTTAACTTTATAAAAATATGAAAGATTCTATTATTGCAAAACTTGAAAGTTTAAAAGAACGTTATGAAGAATTAGAGGCATTGCTAGGCGATGCATCGGTGATTTCGGATCAGGATAAATTCCGTGCGTATTCTAAAGAATATTCACAACTTGAAGATGTGGTGAAATGTTTTAATCGTTGGAATCAGCTTAATTCTAACATTGCTGATGCAGAATTGATGTTAGATGATCCTGAAATGAAAGAAATGGCAGAAATGGAAATTGAAGAATCCAAAGCCGAAATTGAAGAAGTCGAGCAACAACTTCAAATTCTTTTATTACCGAAAGATCCAAATGATGAATATAACTGCTATTTAGAAATTCGTGCGGGTACAGGTGGGGATGAAGCGGGTATCTTTGCCGGCGATTTATTCCGTATGTACAGCCGTTATGCAGAAAGTAAACGCTGGCGTGTTGAAATGCTCAGCGCAAATGAAAGCGAGCAGGGCGGTTATAAAGAAGTGATCGTTAAAGTAAGCGGTGATGGCGTGTATGGTCAGTTAAAATTTGAATCAGGCGGCCACCGTGTACAACGTGTACCAAAAACAGAAAGCCAAGGTCGTATTCATACCTCTGCTTGTACTGTTGCCGTTATGCCTGAATTACCTGAATCTGAAATGCCGGAAATCAATCCTGCTGATTTACGTATTGATACCTACCGTTCATCTGGTGCAGGTGGTCAGCACGTTAATACAACAGACTCTGCGGTACGTATTACCCACATTCCAACAGGTATTGTGGTGGAATGTCAGGATGAACGTTCACAACATAAAAATAAAGCGAAAGCAATGTCGGTATTGGCTTCACGTATTGTTCAGGCAGAGCAAGAACGCCAAGCGGCAGAGCAAACTGATATGCGTCGTAACTTATTAGGTTCAGGCGATCGTTCCGATAAAATTCGTACTTATAATTATCCGCAGGGTCGAGTCACAGATCACCGTATCAATCTCACAATTTACCGTTTGGATGAAGTGATGAATGGTAAAATTGATGAACTGATTCAGCCGATTATTACCGAATATCAAGCGGATCAGTTGGCGGCATTGTCTGAACAGAATTAATGATAGGGGCATCTGATTTCAGATGTCCTTTTTAACTTTACAGGGAAATAAAATGATCATTGAAAATCAAAAAGATGCTGAATTTTCTTCTGCTTTCAAACCTTCTCAACCCGCTCAAGCAAGCCGTTTTAAACGCTGGCTTGCAAGTATGATTAATGGGCTTGTGCTTTGGGTGATGGTTGGTCTCGGTTTTGCATTGGGGGATTTTGCCGGTGTAGTGGGGACGATTGTATATGCTGGTTTTCAGTTATATTTCATGAAAACTTATGGTCAAACAATGGCAAAACGCTGGTTAGGCTTGCGCGTATTTAATTATCATACCAATCAGCCTGTTGAATTTGGTAAATACATCGGTCGTGAGATTATTGATATTTTATTGGCGTGGACAAGTTTCTTATTGATTATTAGCGGTATTGTTGCACTTGTACGTGATGATCGCCGTTCTTTAACTGATTTATTGGCTGGCACAATTGTGTTAAAAGACGAAAAATAATGAATTATAAAGAATGGCTGGCACAAGCGATTGAGGATTTAGCACAAAAAAATCCCACTGAAAATAGTAAAATTGACGCGCTTGTGCTTCTTCAACATGCTACTGGCAAATCGCGTACGCAAATCCTTGCTTTTGATGATACCGAGATTGATGAAAAAGTGCGGTTAAAATTGACCGCACTTTTAGATCGTCGTTTAAAAGGCGAACCTATCGCTTATATTCTTGGTGAAAAAGAATTTTGGTCCTTGCCTTTAAATGTGTCTGAAGGAACATTAATTCCTCGTCCAGATACTGAAATTCTCGTAGAAAAAGCATTGCAAATTGCGTTAGAAAAACTGGAAGAAAATCCACCGCACTTTCGTATTCTCGATCTAGGTACCGGCACTGGCGCCATTGCGTTGGCGTTGGCTTCTGAGCTTTCTCCTATTTGTCAAAAAAAGCATATTCAATTGGATGTCATCGGTGTGGATTTAATGCCTGAAGTCGTCAAATTAGCGCAATCCAATGCAGAAAAAAATCAGATCAAGGTGCAATTTTTGCAGAGTCGTTGGTTTGAAAATGTTGAAGGGCAGTTTGATATTATCGTCAGTAATCCGCCTTATATTGATGAAACCGATGAGCATCTTTTCCAAGGTGATGTGCGTTTCGAGCCTCGTTCGGCGTTGGTGGCGGGCGAAAACGGTTTAGCGGATTTACGTCATCTTATTAATAATGCACCAGTACATTTAAAAGATAACGGCTATTTATTGTTAGAGCACGGCTGGAAACAGGGCGAAGAAGTGCGGTCAATTTTCTGGCAAAATCATTGGCAAGGGGTTGCAACCATACGGGATTATGGCGACAATGAGCGCGTAACATTGGGATATTGGAAGCGGTAATGAAATACGATCAAAAAGCCTTATATGCTGAACTGACTCATTTTTATTTGAGCATTTGTGAGAAAGAGCAACTTGATGAGCCTCGTTTAAGAGGGCTTGTTGGAAGCTTGGTGCGCAAAGCTCGCCAAGCTATTCCAGAAGAATGGGATGATAAAGCTAAAATTCATCAACTCTTGCAGCTATTTTATGGTGATTGGGGTTTTCATTGTGATGCGGACAATTATTTCTATGCTCGCAATTTATACCTTCCGTATATTTTAGAAGAACGTGAAGGCATGCCGGTGAGTCTTGGTGCCTTAATACTTTATTTGGCAGCAAGTTTAAAATTGCCTATTTATCCCGTGAATTTCCCGACCCAACTGATTTTACGTGCAGAAGTCGATGGTGAAGTAGCGTTTATTGATCCTTGGAGCGGAAAATATATTTCTGTGGATGAATTGAAAAAGCTCTATGAAGGTGCCTTTGGTTTTGGGGCTCAAATTCAACCTGAGGATTTAGCTCGAGCAGATATTCCGATGCTTACCGCACGTTTCCGTCAGCTCGCAAAAAATGCCTTAATTCGTGAAGAACAAAACGATTTGGCTTTTAATTATATCCAATTCTTGTTAGCGGGAAGAAAAGATCCTTACGATATTCGCGATCGTGGGTTAGTGTTGGCGCAAATGGGCGCTTATCCTTCAGCCATTGAGGATTTGGAATATTTTGTGGATCAATGTCCGAATGATCCCACTTCTTCTCTGTTAAAAACTCAACTTTTAGAACTGAAAGGCGAAGCATTGAAAGATGCCAATGCCATCCATTAAAAAGGAAATATTATGCAAAATAAAATTGTAAAAATTGGCAATATTGATGTCGCAAATGACAAACCTTTTGTACTTTTCGGCGGAATGAACGTGCTTGAAAGTCGCGATATGGCAATGCAAGTTTGTGAAGCTTACGTGAAAGTGACTGAAAAGTTGGGCGTTCCTTATGTCTTTAAGGCATCTTTCGATAAAGCTAACCGTTCTTCAATTCATTCTTACCGTGGTCCAGGTATGGAAGAAGGTTTAAAAATTTTCCAAGAGATAAAAGAAACCTTTGGTGTGAAAGTGATTACCGATGTGCACGAAATCTATCAATGCCAGCCTGTTGCTGATGTGGTGGATGTGATTCAATTACCGGCATTCTTAGCTCGTCAAACTGATTTAGTCGAAGCTATGGCAAAAACGGGCGCAGTGATTAATGTGAAAAAACCACAATTCTTAAGCCCAGGTCAAATGGGGAATATCGTGGATAAATTTGAAGAATGTGGTAACGATAAAATCATTCTTTGTGATCGCGGTACAAACTTTGGGTACGATAATTTAATTGTGGATATGCTTGGCTTCACTGTCATGAAAAAAGCATCTAAGGGTAGCCCGGTTATTTTTGATGTAACCCATTCACTTCAATGTCGTGATCCATTTGGGGCGGCATCGGGTGGCCGTCGCGCACAAGTCACTGAATTAGCGCGTTCAGGTTTAGCTGTAGGCATTGCTGGTTTATTCTTAGAAGCGCATCCAAATCCAAATCAAGCAAGATGTGATGGCCCATCAGCTTTACCACTTTCCGCTCTTGAAGGCTTTGTGTCTCAAATGAAAGCGATCGATGATTTAGTAAAATCTTTCCCAGAATTGGATACCTCAATCTAAGAAAATATTTAAGCAAAAGTGCGGTTAATTTTGACCGCACTTTGTATATAAAAGGAGAAACAATGAATATTGTCTTTTTAGATAGCACGGCTATCCCTAAAGATATCCCTATTCCTCGTCCAAGTTTTGCGCATACTTGGATTGAATATGAGCATACATCTTCTGCAGAAACGATTGAACGAGCGAAAGATGCTGATATTGTTATTACGAGCAAAGTTATTTTTGATCGAGAAACGTTAAAACAATTACCTAAGTTAAAGTTGATTGCGATTACTGCAACTGGTACAAATAATGTTGATATTGTGGCTGCCGAAGAAATGGGAATCGCCGTGCGTAATGTGACAGGTTATTCCAGCACGACAGTACCAGAACATGTCATGGGATTAATTTTCGCTTTAAAACATAGTTTGGCAGGTTGGTTACGCGATCAATCGGAAGCAAAATGGCCTAAAAGCAAACAATTTTGTTATTTTGATTACCCAATTACAGATGTGCGCGGTTCAACGTTAGGCGTGTTTGGAAAAGGCTGTTTAGGTACAGAAGTAGGGCGTTTAGCAGAACTTTTAGGTATGAAAGTCCTTTATGCTGAACATCGAAATGCGACAACTTGTCGTGAAGGTTACACGCCTTTTGAAGAGGTGCTAAAGCAGGCTGATATTCTGACATTGCATTGTGCATTAACTGAAACAACTAAAAATTTAATCAATCAAGAAACCTTGTCACTTTGTAAGAAAGGTGCGTATTTAATCAATACTGGTCGTGGTCCATTGATTGACGAGCAAGCAGTTTGTGACGCATTAAAATCAGGACAATTAGGTGGTGCCGCATTAGATGTGTTAGTGAAAGAACCACCAGAGAAAAACAATCCACTGATTGAATTAGCGAAAACGATGCCGAATTTAATTATCACCCCGCATATTGCTTGGGCGAGTGATAGTGCAGTGACAACATTAGTTGGCAAAGTAATGCAAAACATAGAAGAATTTGTACAACAATTAAATAAAAAATAATGAATTTTCCTATTTCTATATATATTGCGCTACGTTATTGGCGTGCGAAAAGTGCGGATCGTTTTGGGCGATTAGTGACTAATCTTGCAAGCCTGGGGATCGTGCTAGGTGTGATGGCATTGATCATCGTGCTTTCGGTGATGAATGGATTAGAAGGTTACCAAAAACAACAGGTGTTATCTTCCATTCCTCATGCGATTGTGAGTGAAGAACAGCCTATTTCTACAGAAAAAACATTAGAAAATTTACCGCACTTTGTCCAAAAAGCGGTGCCGATCAATACAACAAATGTGATTTACCAAACGACAAAAGGTGTGAGTGCAGGACAAATCATTGGTATTCAATCATTTTCTGATGATCCTTTGGTTGAATCTTTTGATCAGACTAAATTTAATGAAATTTTACCTAGCGGTGAATTTAAACTGGTCATTGGTGATCAACTTGCGCAAAAACTGGGCGTGAATATTGGGGATAAAATCCGTTTGATGATTACAGAAAATAGCCAATATACACCATTCGGTCGGGTGCCAATGCAGCGTTTATTTACGATTAGCGATATTTATTATGATTATGGCGAAGCATCGGGTTATGAAGCCTTTGCTAATATTACTGATATTGGTCGCTTAATGCGTATTCAACCGCAGCAAGCGCAGGGCTATCGTTTATTTTTGAATGATCCGTTCCAAATTACAGAACTCCCACAACATTTCCCAACACAAAAAATCACGGATTGGCGCGTACAAAAAGGTGAATTTTTCCAAGCTGTGAGAATGGAAAAAAATATGATGGGATTGCTGATTAGTTTGATCATTGT
>CABQSN010000065.1:0-9254 GCA_902466845.1 uncultured Haemophilus sp. | reverse complement strand
TTTTAGGCGCATTTATCTTCCTCTGGCTTTATAACGAAGGTAATTATTTAGATGCGGGGAGAGTGTTTGAAAACTACTTACCGCTTTTATTGCTAAATTCTGTTGGTTGGTGGGCACTTGCATTGGTGTTAGTGGTGACTTATCCAAGCTCAGCGAAGTTTTGGGGTAAAAATATCCCTTTACAAGTCTTGTTTGCTTTCTCTACGTTGATTCCTTTTGTTGCCGCAGTCTTACGTTTACGTTTAGATAATTATACCGCTGATCCACATCATGGTTTATTCTTATTGCTTTATGTGTTTGTATTAGTATGGGCCGCTGACTCTGGTGCTTATTTTGCGGGTCGAGCTTTTGGTAAGCATAAACTTGCACCCAAAGTATCACCTGGAAAAACATGGCAAGGCGTATTTGGAGGCATGATTACCGCGGCGGTATTGGCATTTGTATTTATCCATTTCTCAGGTGAAACCTTATTAGGTAGTCGTGCAATGAGTGGTTTTGTTGTGCTTTCTGTGGCAACTGTGGCTATTTCTGTATTGGGTGACTTAGCCGAAAGTATGTTTAAACGTGAATCAGGCATTAAAGACAGTAGTCAATTAATTCCAGGCCATGGCGGTATTTTAGATCGTATTGATAGCTTAACAGCCGCAGTACCATTCTTCACATACTTCTATTTCTTTGTTTTATAGGGATAGAATATGTCGTTTTTGTGGTCGCTTGGCTCATTTATTGTTGCAATTGCCGTATTGGTTGCCGTACACGAATACGGTCACTTTTGGGCTGCAAGAAAGTGCGGTATTAAAGTTCATCGTTTTTCGATTGGCTTTGGTAAAGTGATTTGGCGACGCACAGATAAATTAGGCACCGAATTTGCCATTTCAGCTATTCCGCTAGGCGGTTATGTCAAAATGCTTGACGGGCGAAATGAAGAAGTTCCCGCAGAATTAAAATCGCAGGCATTTGAAAGTAAATCTGTCGCTCAACGTGCTTTTGTCATTGCTGCTGGCCCGCTTGCTAATTTTATTTTTGCGATTTTGGCATATTGGGTAATTTATTCTGTTGGGATTCCGAGTGTTAAACCAGTCATTGAAAATGTCACGCCAAATTCTCCCGCTGCGATGGCTCAAATTGAACCAAATAGCCAGATTTTAGCAATTGATGGAAAGAATACACCCGATTGGGAAACCATTAATTTATTGCTCACTGATAAGTTAGGTTCTGATTCTGTTGAACTCACATTAACGCCTTTTGGTGAAGACCAACCTTATCAACGAACCATTAATCTGCAAAATTGGACATTTGAACCAGATAAAGAAACAGCATTTGAAACATTAGGGATCAATCCCGTTTCAAGTAAAGTGGAGATGACTTTATCAAAAGTGGTGGAGAACTCACCGGCTGAAAAAGCAGGCTTGTTGGTTGGCGATAAAATTTTAGCAGAAAATTCGACGGCACTTGATTGGAAAGCTTTTGTCGCACTGGTACAACAAGGTCAGCCTTTTACAATCAAGATCGAACGTAATCAAGAAATTTTTGACAAAACCTTGCAACCAGAGAAGAATCGAGAGGGTAAATGGTTTGTTGGGTTAAGTCCGACGTTCTTAAAAGTTGGCGAACAGTATCGAACTGAATTAAAATATGGTATTCTTGATGCCTTACAAAAAGGTGTGGAAAAGACAGGCCAAATTTCTTGGTTTATTGTGAAGGCAATCGGGAAATTGTTTAGTGGAGAGCTTTCATTTTCCAGTTTAGCTGGGCCAATTTCAATTGCCCAAGGTGCAGGTGCATCTTCTAACGCGGGTGTGATTTATTTCTTAAGTTTTCTCGCGTTGATTAGTGTTAATTTAGGCATAATGAATTTATTTCCGTTGCCAGTTTTAGATGGTGGACATCTCGTATTTTTGGCGGCGGAAGCTATCAAAGGAAAACCTGTTTCAGAACGGGTACAAAATTTAAGTTATCGTATAGGGCTCACAATCTTGTTAATTCAAACAATTTTTGTGCTTTTTAATGATTTCTTACGTTTATAACTATTGTTTTTTATAGGATAAAGTCGATGAAAAAACTTCTAATCGCAAGTTTATTATTCGGTACTACAACGAGTGTATTTGCGGCACCATTTGTAGCAAAAGACATTCGTGTTGACGGTGCTCAAGGAGACTTAGAACAGCAAATTCTAGCAAGCCTTCCTGTTCGTAGTGGTCAGCGTGTAACGGATAAAGATGTAGCCAATATTGTACGTTCATTATTCGTAAGTGGACAGTTTGATGATGTCAAAGCTTTCCAAGATGGTGATGCGTTAGTTGTGAGCGTTATCGCGAAACCAATCATTTCTGAAGTGAATATTAAAGGTAACTCAGTTATTCCAACAGAAGCATTAAAACAAAACCTTGATGCAAATGGTTTCAAAAGTGGTGATGTCTTAAATCGTGCAAAATTAGAAGAGTTTGCGAAAACCTTAAGAGAACATTATAAGAGTGTAGGCCGTTATAATGCGAAAGTTGATCCAATCGTGACAACTTTACCAAATAACCGTGCAGAAATTACCCTTCAAATTGATGAGGATGATACGGCAAAACTTCGCTCAGTAACCTTTAATGGAAATGAAGCGATTTCTAGCAGTAAGTTACAAGAACAAATGGAGCTTCAACCAGATTCTTGGTGGAAACTTTGGGGTAATAAGTTTGATGGTTCTCAATTTGATAAAGATATTCAAGCTATCCAAGACTATTACCAAAATAATGGTTATGCAAAAGCAAGAGTGACAAAAACAGATGTTCAGTTAAATGAAGAACATACAAAAGCAGATGTGACCATTGATGTAAGTGAAGGTGAAAAATACAACTTAAGTTCTGCTCGTATCGTCGGTAACTTAGGTGGTATGGCTGATGAATTACAACCATTATTAGGTGAACTTCACTTAAATGATACATTCAGTCGTGCGGATGTGCAAAATGTTGAAAGCTTAATTAAAGATAAATTAGGTGAACGTGGTTACGGTAGTGCAACAGTGAATACTGTACCAACTTTTGATGATGCGAATAAAACATTAGCATTAACCTTTGTGGTTGATGCGGGACGTCGTTTATCTGTTCGTCAAGTTCGCTTTGAAGGTAATACGGTTTCTGCAGATAGCACATTGCGTCAAGAAATGCGTCAGCAAGAAGGGACTTGGTATAACTCACAATTAGTTGAGTTAGGTAAAGTGCGTTTAGATAGAACAGGTTTCTTTGAGAGCGTAGAAAATCGTGTTGAACCAATTCAAGGTTCTAATGATGAAGTCGATGTCGTATATAAAGTAAGAGAACGTAATACCGGTAGTATTAACTTTGGTATCGGTTATGGTACAGAGAGTGGTATCAGCTATCAAGCAAGCGTAAAACAAGACAATTTCTTGGGAACAGGTGCAGCGGTAAGTTTAGCAGGTACACGTAATGACTACGGTACAAGTGTAAACTTGGGTTATACAGAACCATACTTTACTAAAGATGGGGTAAGTTTAGGTGGAAACGTATTCTATGAAACTTACGATAACTCGAAAAGTGATACTTCATCAACCTATAAACGTACAACTTACGGTGGTAATGTCACATTAGGATTCCCTGTTAATGAGAACAACTCATATTATGTGGGATTAGGTTATACTTATAATAAAATCAGTAACTTCGCGTATGAATACAACCGTGATTTATACATGAAGTCAATGAATTTAACTGGAAACTCAATCAAAACTAATGATTTTGATTTCTCATTTGGTTGGAACTACAACAGTCTAAACCGTGGTTATTTCCCAACTAAAGGGGTAAAAGCAAGTTTAGGTGGTCGTGTCACCATTCCTGGATCTGACAATAAATATTATAAATTAAGTGCTGAGCTTCAAGGCTTCTACCCATTAGATCGTGATCATCGTTGGGTATTATCAGGAAAAGCAACCGCTTCTTATGCAAATGGCTTAGGTGGTAAACGTGTACCGTTCTATCAACTTTATACGGCGGGTGGTATCGGTTCATTACGTGGCTTTGCTTACGGTGCGGTAGGTCCTAATGCGATTTATCAAGACAAATATGGCCAATGGTATCAAAGTACTGATGTCGTTGGTGGTAACGCGATGGCTACAGCAAGTGTCGAACTTATTGTTCCAACCCCATTTGTTGGAGATAAAAGCCAAAATAGCGTAAGAACCTCACTTTTCGTTGATGCAGCGAGCGTTTGGAATACAAAATGGAAATCAGATAAAGAAGGCTTAAAATCATCTCCGATTTATGCAACATTACCTGATTACAGTAAAGCAGGTCGAGTCCGTGCTTCAACTGGTGTCGCTTTCCAATGGCAATCACCAATTGGACCATTGGTATTCTCTTACGCGAAACCAATCAAAAAATATGAAAATGATGATGTAGAACAATTCCAATTTAGTATTGGTGGTTCTTTCTAATAAATTGAACTTTTACGTTCTATTTAAGTCAAAATCTTCGTTCTGTGTCAGTGAGTTAGCTGACACAGAAATATTTACTAAACTAATTTAAGGAAATTCAAATATGAAAAACGTAGTAAAAGTTACCGCACTTTCTTTAGGTCTTGCACTTGCATCAGGTTTTGCTGCTGCAGATGAAAATATCGCATTCATCAATGCGGGTTACTTATTCCAAAACCACCCGGATCGTCAAGCTGTAGCAGATAAGTTAGATGCAGAATTCAAACCAATGGCGGATAAACTTGCTGCAAGTAAGAAAGAAATTGATGACAAAATCGTAGCATCTCGTAAAAAAGTAGAAGCAAAAGTGGCTGCTTTACAAAAAGATGCACCTCGTTTACGTCAAGCTGAAATTCAAAAACGCCAAGAAGAAATCACTAAATTTGGTTCAGATGAAGAAGCTGCATTAAATAAATTAATGGAAGAGCAAGATAAAAAAGTGGCAGAGTTCCAAGAGTTAAACGAAAAACGTCAAACTGAAGAGCGTGGTAAATTATTAGAAAGCATTCAAGTTGCGACTAATAACTTAGCAAAAGCAAAAGGTTATACTTATGTTTTAGATGCTAACTCTGTAGTATTTGCGGTAGATGGTAAAGATATCACTGAAGAAGTATTAAAATCTATTCCAGCAACTGAAAAAGCAGCTCCAGCAAAAACTGAAGAGAAAAAATAATAGGTTCTCATAATGCAAAAATCCTATTCTTTACAGGAATTAGCAGCAAAAGTCGGCGGTACCCTTCGCGGTAACGCCGACGTTGTCGTTAATAATATTGCCGCATTGTCAAAAGCAGAACCTAACCAGCTTACCTTCATTTCTAATGCAAAATTCCGTCCTTTATTAGCGGAATCTAAAGCAGGTATTCTTGTCGTGTCAGAAGCGGATGTGGAATTTTGCTCACCTGAAAGTAACTTACTTATCGTCAAAGATCCTTATGTTGCTTACGCCGTATTAGCTCAATATATGGATACCACTCCGAAAGCGGCTCAAAATATCCACCCAAGTGCTGTTATTTCTGAAAAAGCGTCAATTGGTAAAAATGTATCAATTGGTGCAAATGCCGTTATTGAAGAAGGTGTTGTATTAGGCGATAACGTGATTATTGGCGCGGGTTGTTTTGTGGGTAAATTCACAAAAATTGGCGCGGGTACACAGCTTTGGGCAAACGTAAGCGTTTATCATGAAGTAGAAATTGGACAAAATTGCTTAATTCAATCAGGAGCAGTCATCGGTAGTGATGGTTTCGGTTATGCGAATGATCGTGGTCGCTGGGTGAAAATTCCACAGGTAGGTCAAGTGATTATTGGTAATAATGTCGAAATCGGTGCTTGCACTTGTATTGATCGTGGTGCCTTAGATGCGACTGTCATTGAAGACAACGTCATTATTGATAATCTTTGTCAAATTGCCCATAACGTTCATATTGGTACAGGTACAGCGGTGGCTGGCGGTGTGATTATGGCGGGTAGCTTAAAAGTGGGGCGTTATTGTTTAATTGGCGGAGCAAGTGTGATTAATGGTCACATGGAAATCTGCGATAAAGTAACCGTGACAGGCATGGGCATGGTGATGCGCCCAATTACTGAGCCTGGCGTATACTCATCGGGTATCCCATTACAAACCAATAAAGAGTGGCGAAAAACAGCCGCACTTACCTTGGGAATTGATGGTATGAATAAACGATTGAAAGCCCTAGAGAAAAAACTTGGCTAAGATTTTAAAACGTACCCTAGGGTGCGTTTTATTTTTATACAGAAATATCGTATAATTCCAGCGTTTTATTGTTATTTATTTTAAAGGTATTAGACGTGTCAGAGAATCAAGCAAGTAAAGTAATTGAAGCAAAAGAAATTATGACCTTATTGCCACATCGTTATCCATTTTTATTAGTGGATCGCGTGTTGGACTACAAAGAAGGTGAGTGGTTAAAAGCAATTAAAAATATCAGTGTAAACGAACCTTGCTTTACTGGTCATTTCCCGAGTGAACCGATTTTACCTGGTGTGTTAATTCTTGAAGCTTTGGCACAATCAATGGGGATCCTTGCATTTAAAACTCATGAATTAAAAGGTGGCGAATTATTCTATTTCGCAGGTATTGATGAAGCGCGTTTCAAACGCCCAGTATTACCTGGAGATCAAATGGAATTGAACGTTCAAGTGATTAAAGAACGTCGTGGTATTACAGCATTCACGGGTATTGCAACCGTAAACGGTGAAGTAGCTTGTGAAGCCAAATTAATGTGTGCTCGTCGATAATTAAAGAAAATTAAGGGGTAAGTATGATCCACCCAAGTGCAAAAATTCACCCGACCGCGCTTGTTGCTGATGGCGCAGTTATTGGCGAAGACGTTGTTATCGGTCCTTTCTGTATTATTGAAGGGAGCGTTGAGATTAAAGCACGTACTGTTTTAAATTCTCACATTGTCGTGAAAGGCGACACCGTGATTGGTGAAGATAACCAGATTTATCAATTTGCCAGCATTGGTGAAGTAAACCAAGATTTAAAATATAAGGGCGAAGCAACAAAAACCATTATTGGTAATGGAAACCGTATTCGTGAGCATGTGACGATTCACCGTGGCACTATCCAAGGTGGTGGTGTAACACGTATTGGTAATAACAATTTACTCATGGTAAACGTACATGTTGCGCATGATTGCCAAATCAAGAACAACTGTATCTTAGCAAATAACGCAACACTTGCTGGTCATGTTCAATTAGATGATTTTGTAATTGTTGGTGGTATGTCTGCGATTCACCAATTTGTGATTGTAGGGGCACATGTTATGCTAGGTGGTGGTTCTATGGTTAGTCAAGATGTGCCGCCTTATGTGATGGCCCAAGGTAACCATGCGCAACCTTTCGGTGTTAACCTTGAAGGATTAAAACGTCGTGGTTTTGATAAACCAACCATGCATGCGATTCGTAACGTCTATAAAATGATTTACCGCAGTGGTAAAACCCTTGAAGAAGTATTGCCTGAAATTGAACAAATTGCACAAACTGAATCTGCAATTAGTTTCTTTGTGGAGTTCTTCAAACGTTCTACTCGTGGCATTATTCGTTAATTAACGTTTCTTTTCTCGTTAAGAGAAAATGATGAATAACAAAGAGACCGCACTATGATTTGTTCAAAGTGCGGTCGTTTTTTAGGATAAATTTAATGATTAAAGAAAATCCGACTATTGCGATTATTGCCGGCGAGGTCTCTGGCGATATTCTTGGTGCAGGTCTCATTCAAGCGCTTAAACGCCACTATCCGCAAGCTAAGTTTGTCGGGATTGGCGGGGAGCGAATGATTGCTCAAGGCTTTGAAAGCTTTTTTGATATGGAAGAGCTCTCTGTCATGGGGCTAGTAGAGGTCCTCAAACATTTGCCCCGATTGCTAAAAATTCGTCGCAGTATTATCGAACAACTTTCTGATATTAAACCGGATGTATTTATCGGTATTGATGCACCGGATTTTAATCTTACCGTTGAACTGAAATTAAAAGAAAAAGGGATTAAAACCATTCATTACGTGAGTCCATCTGTATGGGCTTGGCGTCAAAATCGTATTTATAAAATTGCTAAAGCAACCCATCAAGTATTAGCTTTTCTTCCTTTTGAAAAAGCCTTTTATGATCGTTTTAATGTGCCTTGTCGTTTTATTGGCCATACTATGGCAGATGCGATTCCATTAAAACCAAATAGAACGGAAGCTTGCCAAACCTTAGGTATTGATGAAAAAGGACGTTATCTTGCCATTTTAGTGGGAAGCCGTGGTAGCGAAGTCGGGTTTCTTACTGAACCATTTCTAAAAACTGCTTTGTTATTAAAAGAAAAATATCCAGACTTGCAGTTTTTAGTTCCTTTGGTGAATGAAAAACGTCGCCAGCAATTTGAGGAAATAAGGGCTCAGATTGCACCTGATCTCGATATGCATTTAATTGATGGTAAAGCACGCCAAGTGATGATTGCCGCCGAAGCGACTTTACTTGCTTCGGGTACCGCAGCGCTTGAGGCGATGTTGTGTAAATCACCAATGGTAGTAGGCTATCGAATGAAGCCGTTCACGTATTTCTTGGCAAAAAGATTAGTCAAAACAAAATATATTTCATTACCTAATTTATTAGCGGATGAAATGCTTGTACCAGAAATGATTCAAGAAGATTGCGAACCGCAAAAATTAGCAGAACAACTTGCTCAGTATTTGGGCGATGACGAAAGTGCGGTCAAATCTCGCAGTGTTTTAATTCAACGTTTTACTGAATTACACAAATTAATTCAATGTGATGCGGATAGCCAAGCCGCACAAGCTGTAATTGATTTATTGGAGCAAAAACATGACTGATTTTGTTTATCCTGAAGGTTATCAATTAGTTGCAGGAGTGGATGAAGTTGGCCGAGGCCCTTTAGTGGGGGCTGTTGTCACAGCTGCGGTGATCTTAGATCCGAATAAGCCGATTGCTGGTTTGGCGGATTCTAAAAAACTCAGCGAGAAAAAGCGCCTTGCACTCGCAGCAGAAATTAAAGAGAAAGCCTTAGCTTGGGCAATGGGACGAGCAGAGCCAGCTGAGATCGATGAACTGAATATTCTTCATGCTTCCATGCTAGCGATGGAACGAGCAGTAAAAGCCCTAAAAATTCAACCGCACTTTGTGTTGGTAGATGGCAATCGTATTCCGCCTAACCTTGGTTTGCCAGCTCAAGCAGTAGTGAAAGGAGATTCACTTGTGGCTGAAATTAGCGCCGCCTCTATTTTGGCAAAAGTAGCACGCGATCAGGAAATGGAAGAATTAGA
>CABQSN010000064.1:0-9296 GCA_902466845.1 uncultured Haemophilus sp. | reverse complement strand
CGGCGACTCATACTTTGGGATAAAGCACTTCAGCATTAATCCAATTCACCCAGGTGTTTTCCAATAATGGAATTAAGGGAGTGCTATCTTCAACAACTGTATTTAAGGCAGATAATACCTCTTCTAAAGACGAAGGTTGTTCTTGTATATAACTTAATAGCCAAAAGTCAAGTTCAGATAAGCGTTGTTGCAGAATATTAAAATCGCTATCCCGCCATATAACAGCTTGCATAGGGTTTTCATCAAATTGTTTAAAATCGCTTGATAAAAAATCGACTTCATAGCGTTTTAAATAAGCTGCATCAGATAGCTGCATTACACTATGCTTATCCCACTCAAATTTTTCAGGTACTTTTGCTAAAGAAACTTCTGCAAGTAATTGTGTATTTTCAAAATCCATCAATGCCAGTATATTGGCGTCAAAACTCTCTTTTTCTTGACAAAATAAAAGAAATTCTCCTGCAATATCTTGAAAATAAGGCGAATGTGATTTTCCTGTTAATACAAACGTTTCTTTTGTCTGAGACCAACTCTCAGCAGAAACGTGTTTAGGTGCTTCAACAAAACAACGGTCAATAAAACCAAAGATGTTATTTCGAACTAAGCGAGCGTAAACAGCGAGGCGATTCGGAGCATAACCATTTAGAGGTTGAGCATGAGCCAACCGAACGGCTGTGGCAAGTGCTTTTTGTGTTTCAATAAGCGAAAGTTTAGGCTGCATAGGATATAACCTCTTTTTGAGCATATTTTTGCTGTAGTTGTGCAATATGTTCAACTTCAGCATAAAGTTCTGCAAATGGAGGGAAATTAAAATCACGCTCTAATAATGTTGGCGGAATGACGGGTAGTCGTTGATAGGCATATTCTAATAAATCCCACACAGTACCTTTTACTGCCTCACCGTGCGTATCAATTAATAACTCTGGTAAATAGCGATATGCCCCTTTTATTTTATTAAATGATTCTCCTTCTAAATCCTCCACAACTTGTGCCGCAGAATGTTCTTCATCATGTCCTGCAATATGAATGTAATTGACACGTTTCACATCTACTTGATCTAAAAAAACATAAGGATCAAGTAAACCGTGATTGACGCCATTTACATAAATATTATTTACATCTAAATGAATACCACAATCCGCTTCTTGTGCAATAGCATTTAAAAATTCTACTTCATTCATTGTGCTGGTGGGAGAGTGTAAATAATAAGAGGTGTTTTCTAATGAAATTTGTAATCCTAAAAAATCTTGCACATAGCGGATTCTCTGTGCTACGTGTTTTACAGCTTCTTCTGTAAATGGCATAGGTAATAAATCATATAAATGCCCTTCACATTCACAATAACTCAAATGTTCAGAAAAAAATGTCGAATTATATTGAGTCATTAATGCTTTAGTATTTTTTAATAACTCGCGATCAAGTGGTGTTTGCCCGCCTAGTGAAAGTGATAGTCCGTGTACCGCAAGTGGATATCTTTCAGCAGCTTGATCAAATTTATAACGAGCAGCTCCTCCCATTTTTACCCAATTTTCTGGCGCAACTTCCATAAACTGAATCGCATTATTTGATGATAAATTCAAAAAATCATCTGCTAAATCTCGACGATACCCTAATCCTGCACCTTGTAACATAATTATTTACTCCTTTTAATACAACACTGGTGTAAATTTACACCAGTGTTATGTATGGCATCTAGATTAAAATACGATTATTTAGAGCCGCATTTACCTTCACCACATTTACCTTCTGCGGCTTTCGTTTCGTTTGCACCACATTTGCCTTCTCCGCATTTACCTTCTGCAGCTTTTGTTTTCACACATTTATCACCCACACAAGGTGTTGCAGCTTTATCTGTACTGCTTGATTTTGGCTCAGCGTGTGCAACAGTAGCTACTGTCATCGTTAATGCTCCTGCTAATGCGGCTAAAGTGGATAATTTTTTCATTTAAGTCTCCTAAAGTTTGATCTTGAATATATAGTTAGAGGAATTTCAACCAGCTTTTAGTTGGATAAACCTTCTTGATAAGCGTGTCTAAAGAGAGTTTCCCTGCTCCCTGCGTAATTAAGATTAATAAAGTTACCACATAAATTAAAGGTAATTTATAACCGTTATCACAAACGTTATAACCCGAATCTGCGTGAATACTATACCACGCAACAGAGATTAAAATCGTTAAACCTAATGCACTAAAACGAGTTAGTACCCCGAATATTAGCAAGAAAGGGAGAATTAATTCTGACCCCATTGCAACGTGCCAATTAATATCAGCAGGAATAAGATTAAACGGAAAAGGAAAACGATCTTGTATTTCAGTAAACCAATTTTGACCATTCCATTTTTCTAACCCTGCCTCTAAAAACTCCCACGCAAGAAAAAAGCGTAAAATCAATAAACTCACGCCGCTGCTGATACCTTGCATCTTACAATCCTTCATTTTTTACCTTTCAAATTTTCTCGCTTTTAAAGCGAAAAGTGTATTGAGTCATTTACCTTACCACACTAGGAAATATTACCCAATTATTTAATTAGTCGAAGATAAACCTTTTTTCTTACAAATTTTTTTGAAAAATTTTAAATATCAACAAAAATCGGGTAACATGTGCACGAATTTTTAACCCCTTATGGAGTAAAACACCTATGGCAATGAATAGTATTCTAGGATTATTTGCCCAGTCTCCTTTAAAACCACTGCAGAAACATTCTGACAAAGTGACTGAATGTTGTGATTTATTAATTCCATTCTTCCAACATACCTTTGTAAAACAATGGGATGATGCAGAAAAAACACGTCTAGATATTTCTCAATGTGAACGTGAAGCAGATAGTTTAAAACGCGAAATCCGTTTGAAATTGCCTCGCGGTTTATTTTTACCCATTGATCGTACCGATTTACTCGAATTAGTCACCCAACAAGACAAATTAGCTAACTATGCTAAAGATATTGCTGGCCGCATGATTGGTCGCCAATTTGGTATTCCTGAAGAAATGCAGGAAGAATTTTTGCATTATGTTCAACGTAGTTTAGATTCTATTCATCAAGCTCATTTAGTGATTGAAGAAATGGATAAACTACTTGAAACCGGTTTTAAAGGCCGTGAATTAAAGTTAGTGAACCATATGATTCAAGAGCTAGACAGCATTGAAGATGATACGGATCAAATGCAAATTAAATTACGCAAAATGCTCTACACGATTGAAAGTCGTTATAACCCTATCGATGTGATGTTCTTATACAAAATCATCGAATGGGTGGGCGTATTAGCCGATCAAGCTCAACGTGTAGGATCTCGCATTGAATTAATGCTAGCCCGTTCCTAATTTTGACGACATTAACTACAACATAGGAAATCACTATGGAAATTATTAATGCATACGGCACGTGGTTAGTCTTAATTACCGCGGTATTCGGTTTTTTTATGGCATTTGGTATTGGTGCCAACGACGTATCAAACTCAATGGGTACCTCGGTTGGTTCTGGTACCATTACAGCCAAACAAGCAATTATTATTGCCCTTATTTTTGAATCTGCCGGGGCTTATTTAGCCGGTGGTGAAGTAACAGAAACTATCAAAAGTGGTGTGATCGACCCCACTCAATTTGTCGAAATGCCAGACGTATTGGCATTGGGAATGCTTTCTGCTCTCTTTGCATCAGGAGCTTGGTTATTTATCGCTACTAAAATGGGTTGGCCTGTTTCAGGTACTCACACCATCATTGGGGCTTTAATTGGTTTTGCTTGTATTACGATTGGTCCAAGTTCTGTTGACTGGTCTACTATCGGTGGGATCGTTGGAAGCTGGTTTATCACCCCCGTGATAGCAGGACTTTTAGCTTATACCATCTTTGCAAGTATCCAGAAACTCATTTTCGATACAGAAGAACCGCTGAAAAACGCACAAAAATACGGGCCTTACTACATGGCGATTACCGTATTCGTACTTTGTATCGTTACCATGGCAAAAGGTTTAAAACACGTTGGTTTAAATCTTTCCAACAATGAAACGCTCGTTATTTCATTGCTTATCAGTGTTGTTGGTATGATTTTCTGCCATTTCTACTTCCGCAGCAAAGCATTTACAGCAAAAGCAAGAAAAGGATCGTTCGGATCAGTGGAAAAGATTTTTAGTATCTTAATGCTTTTAACCGCTTGTGCTATGGCGTTCGCACATGGTTCTAATGACGTAGCCAATGCAATTGGTCCGCTTTCTTCTGTGGTATCAATCGTGCAAAATGGCGGGAAAATCCTGAGTGGTGGTGATTTAGCTTGGTGGATTTTACCTTTAGGTGCATTAGGTATCGCTGTTGGTCTTATCGCAATGGGACAAAAAGTGATGGCAACCGTAGGGTCAGGAATTACAGATTTAACCCCAAGTCGTGGTTTTGCTGCACAATTTGCAACGGCGATGACTGTTGTTGTGGCATCTGGTACAGGTTTACCAATCTCTACCACACAAACTTTAGTGGGTGCAATCTTAGGTATCGGTTTCGCACGTGGTATTGCGGCGCTTAACTTGACGGTTATCCGTAACATCATTAGTTCATGGGTTGTGACGTTACCTGCTGGTGCATTCTTTGCGATTGTGATTTTCTACGTCCTTCGCGCGATTTTCCATTAGTATAATTATTAAAAGTGCGGTTATTTTTCATTGTATTTTCTGACCGCACTTCCTTCACGAATCTAGGAAGTATTATGTCAAAAGTGAGCAAACTTTTATTTTCTTGTGTTTTATTAGGCTCAACCATTGGGACAGTACAAGCTGAAACGCAATATGTGACAGAAAATCTGAACACATATTTACGCAAAGGTGCAGGCGATCAGTTTAAGATCGCGGGTGCAATCCAATCTGGCGAAGCGGTAACAGTCTTGGAACAACAAGGAAAATACACCCTAATTCGTGATAATAAAAATCGTGAAGCTTGGATTTTAACCTCTGAACTAAGCTCTACACCAAGTAGCCGTGAAGAAAATCCAAAATTAAAAGCTCAGGTACAAGAATTAACGTTAAAGCTGAATCGTGTCGATTCAGATTGGCAACAACGCACAAACGAAATTCAACGCCGTAGCAAACAAGCTGAACAACAAAGCAGTGAATTGCTTGAACAAAATTCACAACTTAAACGTGAATTAGAAATGACGAAAAATAAAAATCGTGATTTAGAAGCCATGCTTGATGCCAATAAACGTGAAATTGCAATTCAATGGTTTATTTATGGTGGTTCTGTGTTGGGCGTAGGTTTGTTAATCGGCCTTGTATTACCTCACATTTTACCAAGACGTAAACGCCGTGATAGCTGGTAATGATTCATCGTTGAGGTAGGCTTTTGCCTACCTTTTCTTTATATTTTGACGGGAGAGCAAAATGGAAATTTATCTTGTCGGCGGTGCTGTACGTGATCAACTTTTAGGTTTACCGATTAAAGATCGTGACTGGGTCGTCGTGGGTGCCACACCAGAAATGTTGCTGGCTCAAGGTTACCAACAAGTTGGCAAAGACTTCCCTGTTTTTCTCAATCCTGAAAGCCATGAAGAATACGCACTTGCCCGTACAGAACGAAAATCAGGCAAAGGCTACACCGGATTTATTTGTGATTTTTCAGATGAGATTACACTTGAACAAGATTTAATTCGTCGAGATCTCACTATTAATGCCATTGCCCAAGACAAAGATGGCAAGCTGCACGATCCTTATCATGGCGCAGAAGATATTCATCAACGTATTTTACGTCATATTTCGCCCGCTTTTGCTGAAGATCCACTTCGTGTATTACGTGTTGCACGCTTTGCGGCTCGCTTTCATCATTTAGGTTTTTCTATTGCCGAAGAAACCCTTAAATTAATGGCTGAACTTACTGAACAAGGCGAACTTGCCCACCTAACGGCTGAGCGTGTTTGGATGGAAACGGAAAAAGCATTAAACGAACCGCATCCTGAAATTTATTTTGAAACGCTGCATCAAGTTGGCGCGCTCAAAGTGCTCTTCCCTGAAATTGCGGCCTTAGATGGTGTACCGAACCCAGCCAAATATCATCCTGAAATTGATAGCTTTGTTCATACCATGCTCGTATTGCAACAAGCCGTTAAGCTTACAGAAAATAGCAATTTGAATAAAAGTGCGGTCCGTTTTGCTGCGATTTGTCATGATCTTGGAAAAGCCCTTACCCCAAAAGAAATGTGGCCTAGTCATCATGGACATGAAAAAGCGGGGATTAAACCGACTCGCTCATTATGCAAACGCCTTAGAGTGCCTAATTATCTTCAAGAATTAGCTGAATTAACTTGCGAATATCACACGCATGCACACAAAGCATTAGAACTTCGCCCAGAAACGGTAGTGAAACTCTTTAATACTTTTGATGTTTGGCGCAAACCTCAGAGATTTGAGGAATTTTTATTGGTATGTTTATCTGATACTCGCGGACGAACTGGCTTTGAACATAAAGAATATCCGCAAATTGATTATCTCAAAGCGCTCTATCAAGCTGCCCTTGCTGTTGATGTACAGCAAGTCATTGCAGATGGTTTTGAAAAACAAGGTATTCGAGATGAATTAACGCGTCGAAGAATTGCCGCGGTGAAAGCGGAGAAAACACGCTTAAATGCTTAATCCAGCTTTACTAAAAGTAAACTACCCCTTACAATATGTGCAATTTTTTAGTAAATATTTTGTTATGAAATTATTAAAATCTCTTCTCGCACCTGTATTTGCAAGTGTGATCTTATCCGCTTGTACTCTTGATGCAGAGCGCCCAACCGATGTTCAACATATCGATAAAAACGATATTACGTGGCAACAGCACCTCAAAAAAATCAAACAAATTCAATCTTATAGCACAAAAGGACAAATTGGTTACATCAGTCCACAAGAGCGTTTTTCTAGTCGCTTTGAATGGCAATATCAAAACCCGAAAGCCTATAAGTTAAAACTTTATTCTCTGATTAGCAAAACGACGCTAACTATGGAAATGCATCCTAATGGCATGACAATTTCAGATAATAAAGGCAATCAACAATCTGATAAAAATGCCAAATTATTGTTACGCGAAATCATCGGAATGGATGTGCCATTAGAGCACTTATCTTATTGGTTAAAAGGTCAGCCAGCAGATAACGCAGATTACCAAGTTGGAACGAATCATCTTTTATCCGAATTTAGCTACCCACTTGATGGCTCGATGTGGACAGCCGATTACTTAAGTTATCATGCAGATAATTCGATGCCTGAAAATATTCTGTTAAAGAACAAAAGTACATCGCAAACCCTAAAAATTCGTGTGGATGAATGGGCGTTCTAATGAAAACACATCACTTTTCGACCGCACTTTCAACTTCTCTTGGAAAGCCTAACCGCTTTCCAAGCCCCGCAAAACTCAATTTATTTCTCTATATAAACGGTAAACTGCCAAACGGCTACCACGAATTACAAACGCTTTTCCAATTTCTTGATTTCGGCGATTGGCTCACTATCGATATTCGCCAAGATAAACAAATCCACATCACACCAGAAATTCCTGGATTACCTCTAGAGCAAAATTTAATCTATCGTGCAGCGATACTACTACAAGAAAAAACAGGCTGTACGCTCGGTGCAACAATTCATTTAGATAAAATTCTGCCAATGGGCGGTGGTATTGGTGGCGGTTCATCCAATGCGGCGACGACTCTCCTTGCTTTAAACTATTTATGGCAAACTAATTTATCTATTGATGAACTTGCCGAGATTGGGCTAAAACTTGGTGCAGATGTCCCCATCTTTGTTCATGGTCAAGCCGCTTTTGCAGAAGGCGTAGGTGAAAAAATCCAATACTGTGAACCACAAGAAAAATATTATGTGGTACTAAAACCTGAAACTGCGATTTCTACTGCGGTGATTTTTAGCGATCCCGATTTGCCTCGCAATACAGAAAAAAGATCCCTTGTACAACTTTTAAACCAACCGTTTGCAAACGATTGCGAAAAAGTTGTGCGAACTCAATATCCTGAAGTTGAAAAAGCTCTACTATGGTTGCTACAATATGCACCAGCCAGATTAACCGGAACCGGGGCTTGTGTTTTTGCTGAATTTGATGATGAAAAATCAGCACAAGCTGTTTTCCAACAAAAACCGAAGGAATTTTTCGGCTTTGTTGCTAAAGGATTAAACGTTTCACCATTACATGTGATGTTGAAACAACTCTCGACCAACCAATCTATCTACACTCAACCTGAGGTTATATAAAATGCCAGACATTAAACTCTTTGCTGGAAATGCTACGCCTGAGCTAGCGAAAAAGATTTCTGAACGTCTTTACATTTCATTAGGCGATGCCACTGTTGGACGCTTTAGCGATGGTGAAATCCAAGTGCAAATTAATGAAAATGTGCGTGGTGCAGACGTGTTTATTATTCAATCTACTTGTGCACCAACGAATGACAACCTGATGGAATTGATTGTAATGGTTGATGCTTTACGTCGTGCATCTGCCGGCCGTATTACTGCCGTTGTTCCTTATTTTGGTTATGCTCGTCAAGATCGTCGTGTGCGTTCTGCTCGTGTTCCAATCACTGCAAAAGTGGTAGCAGATTTACTTTCAACAGTAGGGATTGACCGCGTATTAACTTGTGACTTACACGCAGAGCAAATCCAAGGTTTCTTTGATGTACCTGTTGATAACGTATTCGGTTCACCGGTTTTACTTGATGATATCTTGAAGAAAACAGATCTTGTCAATCCTATCGTTGTTTCTCCTGATATCGGCGGTGTGGTACGTGCTCGCGCGGTAGCGAAATTATTAAACGATACCGAAATGGCAATTATCGACAAACGTCGTCCACGCGCAAACGTATCACAAGTTATGCATATTATCGGGGATGTCGCAGATCGTGATTGTATCCTTGTAGATGATATGATTGATACAGGTGGTACATTATGTAAAGCAGCTGAAGCATTAAAAGAACGCGGTGCAAAACGCGTATTTGCTTACGCAACTCACGCCGTATTCTCTGGTGCAGCCGTACAACATTTAGCGAGCGATGCCATTGATGAAATCGTGGTAACGGATACTGTGCCACTTTCACCTGAAATGAAAGCGCTTGGTAAAGTACGCGTGCTGACTCTTTCAACTATGCTTGCTGAAGCAATTCGTCGTATCAGTAATGAAGAATCTATTTCAGCAATGTTTGAATAATTCTTTCGCTTAGTATTCATTTTAAAAGTGCGGTCGGAAAATCTTGTGTTTTTCGACCGCACTTTTTATGCTGCGACTAAAAATAAGGCAAAAAAAAGTGCCCCACTGGGGCACTACTCGGAAAGCAAAA
>CABQSN010000063.1:0-9480 GCA_902466845.1 uncultured Haemophilus sp. | reverse complement strand
TTAAATAAGAAAGTAAATGATGTTGATCGCAAATCTCGTGCTGGAATTGCTGGCGTTGCAGCGATTGCTTCTGCCCCATCTGCACGTAAGGATGGTAAGAGCATGATTTCAACAGGTGTTGCTCATCACCGAGGCGAAAGCGCAATTGCAATCAAAGCCTCTCGCAATTCAGATAATGGTCATTGGTCATCAAATGTAAACGGTGCAGCAGATACTCGAGGTCAATGGACTGTTGGGGCTGGTGTTGGTTACGAATGGTAATCTGACTTAAACTTAAAAACAAAGAGCCACAAATTGTGTTGTGGCTCTTTTTTATCCTCTAAAACAATGAAAAATTTGACCGCACTTATTACAAGATATATCGCCAAACAAATGCACTGACTAAAATAATCAACATAATAATAATTTGTATTAAACGTTTTTTGGTTAATTTTTCGGCTGCCATACCTATTTACTCGTAGATAACTTCTTTAATTTACTATTTAGTGGTAGAATAATTGCGTTAGATCAATTTTACACTATATTTATCGATTTGAGGAACTAATGAATAATTTCGTTTCAGAAACTAAATCAGGGCGCAGAGTTCAATCTGGTGGTTGTGCGATTCATTGCCAGGATTGCAGCATTAGTCAACTTTGTATTCCTTTCACATTAAACGAACATGAGCTCGATCAGCTTGATAATATTATTGAGCGTAAAAAGCCTATACAAAAATCTCAAGTCCTTTTTAAAGCGGGTGATACGCTTAATTCTATTTATGCGATTCGTTCCGGTACCATTAAAACTTATACCATTAGTGAAGCGGGCGAAGAACAAATTACCTCTTTTCACTTACCGGGTGATTTAGTCGGTTTCGATGCGCTCACAAATATGCAACACCCAAGTTTTGCTCAAGCATTGGAAACCGCTATGGTATGTGAAATTCCATTTGATATCTTAGATGACTTATCTGGAAAAATGCCTAAGCTTCGTCAGCAAATTATGCGTTTAATGAGTAGTGAAATCAAAAGCGATCAAGAAATGATTTTATTGCTGTCTAAAATGAATGCTGAAGAACGTTTAGCCGCATTCATCCATAACCTATCCAAACGTTATTCTGCTCGTGGTTTCTCAGCGAAAGAATTCCGTTTAACCATGACTCGTAGCGATATTGGTAATTACCTCGGCCTAACGGTTGAGACGATCAGTCGTTTGCTTGGACGTTTCCAAAAATTAGGTGTACTCTCTGTGCAAGGTAAATACATTACCATTAATGATATTAATGCCTTGATTGATTTAACAGGTGTACATAAAACCAAAATCCAATTAGCAGAATAAATTAAAAGCGTGAGTTTTCACGCTTTTTTAACATTTGAAACAAAAAAACTTGCACGAGATCACTTTTTTGATAATCGGTTCTTGTCATCGTTTAAAATCTTTTCTATCCTATTGATATCTCATATCTTGGAGGCTTTATGAAATTTAATAATATTCTTGTTGTACTCAATCCTGATAACGAAAAACAATATGCGCTTGCTCGTGCCGTTCGTCTTGTTAAAGAACAGCAAAATGAAACAAAGGTAAAAATCACCACCCTTTTGAGTATTTATGACTTATCGTATGAGATGTCAGCCCTTCTTTCTTCTGAAGAACGAAGCGAAATGCATAAAACAGCCGTTGAGCAACAGCGTCAAGCCGTACAATTTTATTTAGATAAATATGCCGATCCAGAAATTGAG
Source organism: uncultured Haemophilus sp. (assembly GCA_902466845.1). Lineage (GTDB taxonomy): Bacteria > Pseudomonadota > Gammaproteobacteria > Enterobacterales > Pasteurellaceae > Haemophilus_D. The sequence goes on along the minus strand of CABQSN010000063.1, from coordinate 7,762 downwards.
TTTGAATCTCATATTGTATGGAGCAGCAATGAAGCAGATGCAATTCGCGAAGAAGTTGAAAAAAATCAATATGATCTAGTTGTAAAATACACCAAAGATGAAGAAAGTTTCACTTCATTGATTTTCACACCAGTAGATTGGCAATTATTACGTAAATGTCCAATCCCAGTATTAATGGTACGTGATGGCGACTGGAAACACCAACGCCGTATTTTAGTCGCTGTTAATGTATCCGGTGAGCAAGAATATCAAGATGAATTCAATCAAGAATTAGTTTCAACAGGCATGAATTTAGCGGAAAACTTAAACCGTGGTAACGTACATTTAGTAGCAGCCTACCCTGTTGCGCCAATTAATATGGCGATTGATTTACCTGAATTTAATACTTCAGGTTATGAAAATGGCATTCGTGGCCAACATCTCATCAATATGAAAGCCTTACGTCAAAAATTTGGTATTGATGAAGATCATACCCATGTACGCGAAGGTTTCCCTGAAGAAGTGATTCCTGAAGTGGCGAAAGAAATTGAAGCTGAATTAGTGATTTTAGGTACAGTGGGAAGAACGGGTTTATCTGCAGCGTTACTAGGTAATACAGCTGAACATGTAATTAGTAAATTAAGCTGCAATTTATTAGCCATTAAACCATCTAAAAAATAAGCCTATTTAGCTTTTTATTTAAAATAAGTGCGGTCAGAAAAACAATCGTTTTAATGACCGCACTTTTTTGTTAAAAAAATGTGAAGTTTCTCACAAAACCAACTTTTTCTATTCGTCTCATTATTTCTTTTTCGCTATACTCATCCGCCCTATCGAAGACTTTCTATAAATTGATTTATTGATTAAAAAGGAAAGACAATGAAAAAAACATTAATTGCAGCACTACTTGGCTTCTCTGCGCTCGCGCAAGCACATGAAGTTTGGGTTGCAACACCTGCACAACTGGCTTCTAATAGCGTTTTAAAAGCTGATTTAGCTTATGGTGACTACCCCTACGTTGAAAAAATTCCTGAAAAACGTCTCGCTATTTTCCCCCCAATGGAACTCATCAATCAAGATGGTGAAATGCAAACATTAGTACAAAAAGGTGAAAACTACCAATATCAATCAGAAAAACCGTTAAAAGACGGTTCATATTGGGTAACAGCTACTTATAAACCAACTTTCTGGTCACAAAATAATGAAGGTTGGAAAATGGATAACTTACAAGGCACACCAAATGCATTCTATTGCGAACAAACTCAAATGTTTGGTAAAGCCTTTACTGTGGTTGGTAAGAAACCATTGAATGCAGAGATGGCAATGACACGCATCGGTTTACCACTTGAAATTGTGCCACTCAAAGATCCAAAAACAATTAAAGCAGGCGAAGCTTTCCCTCTTCAAATTTTCTATAAAGACCAACCGCTTGCGGGTGAAACAATTATCGCAACGTCTGATACGTTTGTTGTAAAAGATATGGAAGCGGCAACATCTCCCCGTGAACCACAAGCGTTTTCAGGTAAAACAGATAGTGAAGGTAAAGTTAACTTTATCCCATTAATTGAAGGTGTTTGGAAACTTAAAGTGATTCATAAAGAACCATTTGAAGATCAAAAAGTTTGTCAACATTCAGCGAATTACGCGACGTTAATTCTCCCTGTTGGTAAAGTTAGAGCTAAACTCCCACCAAAACCAGAACATCATCATTAATCATAAAAAAGTGCGGTCAAATTTAACCGCACTTTGATCTGCACCCCAAAACCTGGACACCTAATTTGAGGTGCAGATTATGTCCTACTCTTATCAATTTCGTTTGAAAATTATCAAACTCGTCACCGAACAGGATTATGGTATCCGTGAGGTGGCTAAACTTCATCAAATTTCCCACGCTCTCGTCATTTATTGGCTAAAAGCATTTCGGGAAAGAGGGCTTGATGGCGTAAAATCGCCTTATACAAACCTTCAAACACCGAAAATAGTGAAGCCAAAGATGAAAAAGAAAGACATTGAAATTCCGGAAACTACAGACTTTTCACCTAAAGCGTTTAAAAAGTTACAACGAGAGCTCGCCTTGGCTCGTGCGGAGATTGCTTACCTAAAGGAGTTGGAGAAGCTCGACCGTCAAAAACAACGACAGAAAAAAGAAAAATCATTGAAAGATTGAAGCCAGACCACGCGTTAAATGATTTACTTCATGTGTCTAAAATGCCTCGCTCAAGCTTTTACTATAAAGAGATTAAGCGAAATTATCACGAGGTAAAAGAGGCTATCTTATCGCTGTATAAAAAGAACAGAAAACGAGATGGTTATCGCCCCATGACGTTTAAATTACGCCAAATGGGTTTTAATTTGAATCATAAAACGGTGTTAAAGCTGATGAACGAGTTAGGTATTCATTCCATTTTACGCAAGAAAAGACATGGAAAACGTGGAAAAACATCGCATATTGCCCCGAATTTGCTGAATCGTGATTTTACAGCAACGGCACTCAATCAAAAATGGGTAACGGATGTAACGGAATTTCATGTTGGTCAAGAAACGCTTTATTTTTCACCGTTGATGGACTTGGCTAACCGAGAAGTGATTGCCTATAACTTTGCGACACGCCCGAAGTTTTCATTGGTAAAAAAGATGTTAGAACAAGGGCTTAGTCGGCTTAAACCGACAGAATGCCCGATTATTCATAGTGACCAAGGTGTATTGTATGGCACGGCGGAATGGGTGAAAATGTTGGAAGGTAAAGCGGTTCAAAGTATGAGTCGCCGAGGAAATTGCTACGATAATGCGGTGATTGAAAGTTTTTTTGCGATACTAAAATCAGAGTGTTTTTACTCTCGGACTTATCATTCAATTGCTGAATTACAGGCTGAAATTGAAGAATATTTAGTGTATTACAACCAAAAACGCATTAAACTTGCTTTCAAAGGATTGAGCCCAGTGCAATACCGAGCTCAATATTTAAGTTAACTAACCTGTCCAACTTTTGGGGGCAGATCAAAGAGCGATTAATTTCATCATTAAATTTGACCTCACTTTCTTTTAACAAGGACAATCAAGGAACAATCATGCAACTCCCTACCCTACAATCCGCAAAATTAATTCGCCGCTATAAGCGTTTTTTGACTGATATTGAATTACCAAATGGTGAAGTGATCACGATTCATTGTGCAAATACTGGTGCAATGACTGGCTGTGGTGAAAAAGGCGATACCGTTTGGTACTCTCATTCTGATAGCCAAACTCGCAAATATCCACACAGTTGGGAATTAACGCAATTAGCAAATGGCCAACTTGTTTGCATTAATACTCACAGATCCAATCAGTTAGTCTTTGAAGCCTTGCAAAATAAGCAAATTAAAGAACTCGCTATGTATGATGAAATTTATCCTGAAGTGAAATATGGTGAAGAAAATAGCCGTATCGACTTCTTACTTAAAGGTGGGGGCTTGCCAGATTGTTATGTTGAAGTGAAATCAATCACTTTTGTAAAAGGCACATTAGGGATGTTTCCCGATGCGGTAACTACTCGTGGACAAAAACATGTTCGTGAGCTTTTAGCCATGAAAAAACAAGGACATCGCGCGGTTGTTCTCTTTGCTGGATTACATGATGGCTTCGATCGTTTTAAAATCGCTGAGTTTGTAGATCCTGAATATGATCGTCTTTTAAAGGACGCCAAATCTCAGAGCGTTGAAGCTTATGCTTATGCGGGAAAATTTAACATTTCAGATGGCATTCCGACCGCACTTTCTCTCACAGAAAGTGTACCTTACATCGATTAAAAAAAAATAATTGAGAATTATTTGCATTTTATTGTTGACAAGGTATTTGATAATAGTTATCATCTAGCCATTCTAAAAACAAACAGATAATCACTCCAACTTCACGCCTATTTCCCCACAAATAGGCGTTTTTTTTCATCTCAATCTTTTCATTTCAGCCATATTCTCTATAATGTAGCCTTTAATATTAAAATAACATTAGGAAATAGAATGACTGATATTAATACCGTTCTCGCAGAACTAAAACGCGGTACTGATGAGATTCTTTCTGAAGCGGATTTAATCGAAAAACTAAAAGAAAATCGCCCACTTAAAATTAAACTTGGTGCAGACCCTACTGCTCCGGATATTCACTTAGGGCATACCGTGGTATTAAACAAACTTCGTCAATTCCAACAATTAGGCCACGAAGTCTATTTCTTAATCGGTGATTTCACGGGTATGGTCGGTGACCCATCTGGTAAAAATACCACTCGCCCACCGCTTAGCCGCGAAGATGTGCTTCGCAATGCGGAAACCTATAAAGAACAGATTTACAAAATTCTAGACCCTCAAAAAACAAAAATCGTATTCAACTCTGAATGGTTGGGTAAATTGGGTACTGAAGGGATGATCCGTTTAGCAAGTAACTACACCGTAGCGCGTATGCTAGAACGTGATGACTTCAAAAAACGTTTTGGTAACAACCAACCTATCGCAATTCATGAATTTATTTATCCTTTATTACAAGGTTATGACTCTGTTGCATTAGAAGCTGACGTGGAACTTGGTGGTACAGACCAAAAATTCAACTTACTTGTTGGTCGCGAGTTACAAAAATCAGCCGGTCAGAAACCACAAGTAGCGATTACGCTTCCATTACTTGTTGGTTTAGACGGTGAGAAAAAAATGTCTAAATCATTAGGTAACTACATCGGTGTAACAGATGCACCAAGCGATATGTTCGGTAAAATTATGTCGATCTCGGATGAATTAATGTGGGATTGGTACAACTTACTTTCTTTCCGTCCACTCACTGAAATTGCTGAATTAAAAGCAGAAGTAGCAAATGGTAAAAACCCACGTGATGTGAAGATTTTATTAGCCAAAGAAATCATTGCACGTTTCCATGATGAAGCGGCTGCAGAGGCGGCGGAACAAGAATTTATTAACCGTTTCCAAAAAGGTGCAATGCCGGATGAAATGCCTGAATTCACCTTTGAAGGCGAAATTGGTTTAGCAACCTTATTAAAAGAAGCAGGACTGGTTCCTTCTACTTCTGAAGCGATTCGCTCAGCGAAACAAGGTGGTGTGAAAATCAATGGTGAAAAAGTCGAAGACATGAAAGCCAACGCACCGAAAGGCACGAATGTTTACCAAGTCGGTAAACGTAAATTCGCACGCGTAACCATCGCATAAAACACCTATGAAAATGACCGCTCTTTTTAAGTGCGGTTATTTTTTAACTGATATCCACAATAGAGGGAAAATAATATGAGCCAAAAAATCTGGGTAACCGGCGATGCGGTTGTCGATCTTATTCCTGACGGTGAAAATCATTATTTACGCTGTGCCGGTGGAGCACCTGCAAATGTGGCTGTTGGCGTAGCTCGATTAGGCAGCCAAAGTGCCTTTATTGGTCGCGTAGGTAACGATCCCCTTGGCCAATTTATGCAAGACACCTTAAATGCGGAAAATGTGAATACACAACATATGATTTTAGATCCGCAACATCGAACTTCTACGGTTGTGGTCGGCTTAGATAATGGCGAACGCAGTTTTACCTTTATGGTAAACCCAAGTGCGGATCAGTTCTTACAAACCAGTGATTTACCGCCTTTTCAACAAGGTGAATGGTTACATTGCTGCTCTATCGCGCTGATTAATAATCCATCTCGCGAAGCGACTTTCGAAGCTATTCGTCGCGTTAAAGTTGCTGGCGGTTTCTTCTCTTTCGATCCAAATCTACGTGAGTCACTTTGGTCAAGCTTAGAAGAAATGAAAACCGTGGTAATGGAAGCCGTTGCATTAGCTGACGTATTAAAATTCTCTGAAGAAGAATTAACGCTTTTAACCAATACTGATAGCCTTGAAAAAGCCTTTGAAAAAGTGACCGCACTTTATCCTGAAAAATTGATTATCGTGACCTTAGGTAAAGATGGCGCGCTCTATCATTTAAAAGGTAAGAAAGATGTAATTGCCGGAAAAGCCTTACAACCGGTTGATACAACAGGTGCAGGTGATGCCTTTGTTGGTGGTCTGCTTACAGGTCTTTCACAGCATCCAAACTGGAAAGAAAATGATGTGCTAGTGCAAATCATCCGTCAGGCTAATGCCTGCGGAGCCCTGGCTACGACAGCAAAAGGGGCGATGTCTGCTCTACCAAATAAAACACAATTAGCAGCGTTCCTAGCCAACTAAGAATTAAAGGTGCAAATTATTGCACCTTTTACTTACCCGATCACATTAACGAGGCACGATCACGATGATTATTTTCAATAATGGCAAATATAAAAGTATTCTAGCCGCAGAAAAAGGCGAGCTCGCAGAAATTGCTGAAACCGTGCAAAAAGACAAAGATTTTCGACCGCACTTTCATATTGCCCCACCAACTGGCTTGATGAATGATCCGAATGGTTTGATCTTCGATGGAGAGAAATATCATCTGTTCTATCAATGGTTTCCATTCGATGCAATTCACGGGATGAAACATTGGAAGCATTTAATCACGAAAGATTTCCAACATTATCAATCAGCAGATGATCTGATTCCTTGTGAGCTTTTTGAGTCTCACGGCTGTTATTCGGGTGGTGCTTTAAAAGTCGGTGATAAATTGGCCATGTTCTACACTGGCAATACTCGTCGTCCAAGTGATAATCAACGTGTGCCTTATCAAAATTTAGCGATTTTCGATCTTAATGGGAAATTGCTTAGCAAACGTCCGTTAATTGAAAATGCGCCTGAAGGTTATACAGAGCATGTTCGTGATCCTAAACCGTATTTAACTAAAGACGGCAAAATCCGTTTTATCTGCGGCGCACAGCGAGAAAACCTCACGGGAACAGCCATTATTTTTGAAATGGATAATCTTGAAGGTACGCCTCGTTTATTAGGTGAGCTTTCCTTGCCTGCTTTTGATAATAAAAACGTGTTTATGTGGGAATGCCCTGACCTATTGAAACTCGGTGATAAAGATGTGTTTATTTGGTCACCACAGGGGAAAGAGCGGGAAGCGCATCAATTCCAAAATAATTATCATGCGACTTATGCAGTGGGCAAATTAACAGATTTAACCTTTGAAGCAGAATATATCAGCGAATTAGATCAGGGCTTTGATTTCTATGCACCACAAACATTTGCTGGCTTAGATAATCAAACTCATGTCGTGCTTTTCGGTTGGATTGGTTTACCAGATTTAACTTACCCAACAGACAAATTTAAGTGGCATTCTGCTTTAACCTTGCCAAGAGAATTGCGTTTAGAAGGAACGAAAATTTATCAACGTCCGATTGCTAAAATATGCGAAAATCTGACCGCACTTTCATCGCTTCATTTCGATGAAAAAGCAGATATTGCTAATTTAGATCGTGCGTATATTAAATTTGAGGTAAATAACCAAGCCTTTGACTTAACCTTCTTCCAAAATGACAAAGGACAATCACTGCGTCTATCTTATAAAAATGGCTTGATCTGCTTAGATCGCAGTCAAAGCGAACAAACGGAATTAATGGAGAAATTCGATACGAAACGTTTCTGCGAAATTGAAAATCTGCAGACTGTTGAAATTTTCTTTGATCGCTCAATTATTGAAATTTTCTTTAATCATGGTGAAAAAGCCATGACATCAAGATTTTTCATTGAGAACAGAAAAAATACAATAAACAGTAGCCATCCATTGGATTTAACGATCGGTTATTTACCAGCTATTCATTATGACAAATAATCAGCTCAAGTGCGGTTAAAATTAACCGCACTTTGATCTGCACCCCAAAACCTGGACACCTAATTTGAGGTGCAGA
>CABQSN010000062.1:0-9495 GCA_902466845.1 uncultured Haemophilus sp. | reverse complement strand
AATTGGCGGAATGGACGGGACTCGAACCCGCGACCCCCTGCGTGACAGGCAGGTATTCTAACCAGCTGAACTACCACTCCGCTAAGTGCTGGGTATAATAATGATGAACGTTAAAACCGTCAATCTTTTTTTTCTTTTTTATGTTTATCTGATTAATAGATAACCGATTAATGTGAGGTTTCCTCCCCCGTACGAATCGACCAAAAACATTTGCCATCGCTTTTTTTATTGACCAATTTAATGAAATCTAAATGGGCTTGGAGTTCATCATCGGTGGGTTGTAACACTTTTAAATTTTGCGAAAAATTGACCGCACTTTGACGATCTTGCATATTGGTACCAGCTTGGATAATTGGACTATCCGCATGATCTTCATCAAATAGGCTAGTTTGACCGCCCGTCATGGATAAATAAACGTCGGCTAAAATCTCCGCATCCAGTAAGGCCCCGTGGAGCGTGCGTTTGCTGTTATCAATGCCTAAACGATCACACAACGCATCTAAGCTATTACGTTTGCCGGGATACATTTGGCGCGCCATTTGTAACGTATCGGTGACGAGGCAAATGTCGGTTGTTTTGATATCTAACCCGAGTTTACGGAATTCATAGTCCATAAAGCCCACGTCGAAGGGGGCGTTGTGAATCAGTAGTTCAGCACCACGAATGTATTCAATAAAGTCTTGTGCAATCGTTTTGAAATCCGGTTTATCCGCCAGCATTTCATCCGTAATACCGTGAACTTTAATGGCATCAGGATCAACCAAACGATCCGGCTTAATATAAATGTGAAAATTATTGCCCGTGTATTTACGGTTGATCATTTCCACCGCGCCAATTTCAATAATGCAATGTCCTTCGTAATGCGCACCAATTTGGTTCATACCAGTGGTTTCAGTATCCAGTACAATTTGGCGATCCGGATTTATCATTGTTCTACCTATTTGTTTCCTTTAAAATACCGTCTATTTTACACAAGCTCGAATTAGTTATGCAAAAACAGATTGAAATTTTTACGGATGGATCTTGTCTCGGCAATCCGGGAGCCGGTGGCATAGGGATTGTCCTGCGCTATAAACAGCACGAAAAACATATTTCAAAAGGGTATTTTAAAACCACCAATAATCGCATGGAATTACGAGCAGTGATCGAGGCCTTAAATAGCTTAAAAGAGCCTTGTCATGTGACGCTTTATAGCGATAGCCAATATATGAAAAATGGCATCACGCAATGGATTTACAATTGGAAGAAAAACAATTGGAAAGCCAGCACGGGCAAAGCGGTAAAAAATCAGGATTTATGGATTGCGTTAGATCAGGCGATTCAAACCCATAACATTGATTGGCAGTGGGTGAAAGGCCATTCAGGCCATCGTGAAAATGAAATTTGTGATGAATTAGCCAAACAAGGCGCAGAAAACCCAACTTTCGAAGATATCGGTTACGAAGGCTAGTCTGCACCTGGTTTTAACGTGCGGTTATTCTTGATAACGAATTAACCCTTCTTGCTGTGTGGTGGCTATTAATGTGCCATCTGCAGCAAAAATTTGTCCTCTCGCTAAACCACGCCCCGCAAAAGCATTATTACTTTCAATGGCATGTAAGTGCCAATTATTTAAATTGAAAGGACGGTGGAACCAAATACTATGGTCGATTGTAGCCACTTTCATCCCTTTCTGTAAAAAGCCTTTCCCATGTGGGTGAAGTGCGGTCAAAATACAGTGAAAATCAGAAAAATAGGCCAAGAGACATTGTTGCGTCTGCAAATCTAATGGTGCTTCTCCATTGGTTTTAAACCAAGCATATTGTTCTGGCGGCAGTTCTCGACCATCAAATGGATTGTTCAAATATCGGCTATGAATCTGAAATGGTCGTTCTTGAGCAAATTTTTCACTCAAGCTTTCAGGCAAAGTTTGCGCCACTTTTAACATGATTTCGTGTTCATCAATGCATTGTTCTGGGCCTGGCACTTGTGGCATATAGGATTGATGATCAAAGCCTTCTTCAGGTACTTGAAATGAAGCAGTGACATGACAAATCACATTTTTATGTTGAATGGCCTTTACGCGTAACGCAGAGAAATTGCGTCCTTCACGTAAAGTTTCCACATCATAAATAATCGGGTGTTGACTGTCGCCAGGTGCTAAAAAGTAAGCATGGCAAGAATGGAGTACACGCTCCGGCGGGGCAACTTGCATCGCGGCAGAAAGAGATTGCGCCACGACTTGGCCACCAAACACTTGGCGAAAACCTAAGTCTTCACTCGCGCCACGAAAGATAAGATCATCAATTTTTTCTAGTTTTAACAATTCGATGAGTTGATTTAATTTATCCGACATTGTTTTTTCCTTTTCTAAATACAAAAAGACCGCATAATCATGCGGTCTAAAGCGTTTTTATACGTTAAAGCGGAAGTGCATAACATCACCATCTTGGACGATGTAGTCTTTACCTTCTAAGCGCCATTTACCTGCTTCTTTTGCTCCGTTTTCACCTTTGAATTGGATGAAGTCATCGTAAGCAATGACTTCTGCACGGATGAAGCCTTTTTCAAAGTCTGTGTGGATTACAGCGGCCGCTTTAGGGGCGGTTGCACCAACAGAAACTGTCCATGCGCGTACTTCTTTCACGCCCGCAGTGAAGTAGGTTTGAAGATTTAATAAGGCATAACCTGCACGAATTACACGGTTTAAGCCAGGTTCTTCAATACCAAGATCTTGTAAGAATTCGATTTTTTCATCGTCATCAAGCTCAGCAATTTCTGCTTCAATCGCCGCACATACAGGCACCACAACAGAGCCTTCTTTTTCTGCAAACTCACGTACTTTGTCTAAATATGGGTTATTTTCAAAACCGTCTTCATTTACGTTCGCAATGTACATGGTTGGTTTTAATGTGAGGAAGTTATAGCTTTTAATCGCCAATAATTCATCTTTATCTAACTCAACAGAACGAATCATGCCTGCTTCAGAAAGTACAGGAAGGATTTTTTCCATCACAGACAGCTCAAATTTTGCGTCTTTATCGCCACCTTTAGCTCGTTTTTGTAAACGTTGAATAGCACGTTCGCAGCTATCTAAGTCAGCAAGGGCTAATTCGGTATTGATAGTTTCGATATCGCTTAATGGATCGATTTTACCCGCAACGTGCACGATGTCATCATTTTCAAAACAACGAACAACATGACCAATTGCATCAGTTTCACGGATGTTAGCTAGGAATTTATTACCTAAGCCTTCACCTTTACTTGCACCCGCAACCAAACCAGCGATATCCACAAACTCCATGGTGGTGGGTAATACGCGTTCAGGTTTAACAATTTCCGCTAACGCATCTAAACGCGGATCCGGCATTGGCACCACGCCGGTATTTGGCTCGATGGTGCAAAACGGATAGTTTGCCGCTTCGATACCGGCTTTGGTTAATGCATTAAAAAGGGTAGATTTACCGACGTTTGGCAAACCAACGATACCACATTTAAATCCCATGATGTTTTCCTTATTGTGAGCGTAAGTGCGGTTAAAATTTATGGTGTTTTTTCACCGCACTTTTGAGTTAAATTTTAAAACTGTTTAAGCGATTGGTGGCTTTCACCATGCCTTCTTTGAAAAGCAATTCAATGCAATCGGAGGCTTCGTCTAACGCTTTATCGAGTGCTTCTCTTTCTGCTGGCGCAGGTTTGTTAAGCACAAAACCTGAAACTAAATCACGGTGTCCAGGATGGCCAATGCCAATGCGTAAACGATAGAAATTATTGCTGTTACCAAGCTGAGCCACGATATCTTTTAAACCATTGTGACCACCATGTCCGCCACCTTGTTTTAATTTTACGGTACCTGGTGGTAAATCTAATTCATCGTGTAGCACTAAAATTTCTTCTGGTTTGATGCGATAAAAATTAGCAAGTGCACCCACTGCTTTTCCGCTTAAATTCATAAACGTCGTTGGCACTAAAAAACGGACTTCTTTGCCATTAATTAGCGTTTTTCCTACGTAACCAAAGAATTTATTTTCTGCATTAAGCGAAACATTAAAGCGACGAGCCAAACGCTCAATTAGCCATTCACCTGCATTGTGGCGGGTTTCCGCATATTTATCGCCAGGGTTTCCCAGCCCCACGATGAGTTTAATTTCAGACATAGTTTTCTGCTTGAATAAAAATAGTGGCGTATTGTAGCGAAAAAGGGCTAATTTCTCAATCTATAAGGCTAAGACTAAAACACCTGAGAGAATTAATAGACTTCCCATAACTAATTTCATACTTAAAGGTTCGCCTAACAATACCACGCCTAAAATAATGGCAATCACGACACTGAGTTTATCTATAGGGGCAACCCAAGAGGCGGGCGCCATTTGCAACGCACGATAATAACAAAGCCAAGATAGGCCTGTAGCAACACCAGAAAGAATTAAAAAGGTAAATGGTTTTGCGGTAATATGTTGTGGCAGTTGCCATTCGTTACGTGCGCTAATGATACCCGCTGTAACGAGTAACACCACAATTGTGCGGATAAAGGTCGCGAGATTGCTGTTAATGCCTTCAACCCCTAATTTTCCTAAAATAGCGGTAAGCCCAGCGAAAAAGGCTGAACCAATGGCAAAAAATACCCAATTCATGATGAACTCCTGATTTTATCGTTAATATTGACCGCACTTTTCCGCTATAATAACGGAAAACTCATTAAGACAGAATAAGACATGAAACAAATTAATATTGAAATCGCCTATGCCTTGCCGGATCGCTATTATTTGAAATCCTTCAAAGTGGATGAAGGCACGATGATCCAAACGGCTATTTTGCAATCAGGTATTTTACAACAGTTTACTGAGATCGATTTGCGTGAAAATAAAGTGGGGATTTATTCCCGTCCAGCAAAACTAAACGATCAATTAAAAGACGGCGATCGTATTGAAATTTACCGCCCATTATTAGCCGATCCTAAAGAAATTCGTCGTAAACGTGCAGCAGAGCAAGCCAAAGCCGCACAAGAAAAAGCTCAACAAGAAAAACAGGAAAAGGAGTAAAAAAATGACCGCACTTTCCAACCAATATTGTCTGCCTGATGGCATTACCCCTGAAATTTTCCTGCGTGATTATTGGCAGAAAAAACCATTGATTATTCGTAATGGCTTGCCTGAAATTGTGGGTCAATTTGAGCCTGACGATATCATCGAATTAGCACAAGGCGAAGATGTGACCGCGCGTTTAGTGAAAACCTTTTCAGATGATAATTGGAAAGTGTTTTTTAGTCCGTTATCTGAAGAAGATTTTGCAGATGTACCCGAAAAATGGTCGGTGCTCGTTCAAAATCTAGAACAATGGAGTACAGAACTCGGTCAGCTTTGGAATAAATTTGGCTTTATCCCACAATGGCAACGCGACGATATTATGGTGTCTTATGCACCTAAAGGTGGTTCCGTTGGTAAGCATTATGACGAATATGATGTGTTCTTGGTGCAAGGCTATGGTCACCGTCGTTGGCAGTTAGGCAAATGGTGTGATTCATCCACTGAATTTAAACCGAATCAGCCGATTCGTATTTTTGATGATATGGGTGAATTGGTGATTGATGAAGTGATGAACCCTGGTGATATTCTTTATATTCCCGCTCGTATGTCACATTATGGTGTGGCAGAAGATGATTGCTTGACCTTTTCTTTTGGTTTGCGTTACCCGAATTTAGCAGATATTTTCGATAACGTGAATAAAGCGTTTTGTCATCAAGATCCTGAATTGAATTTAAGCGAATTCCAATTACCGTTACGCTTAACGCAATCAGAGCAAAGTACGGGCAAATTGGCGGATGAAAATATTCAAGCAATGAAAAAGCAATTCTTAGCGAAATTGGCAGAGTCAGAAGCCTTTGATGCCTTGTTCAAACAAGCAGTAGCCAGTACAGTGAGCTCACGTCGCTATGAAATGTTGGTATCCGATGAAATGTCCGATCCTGACGAAGTGCGGTCAATTTTAGAAGAGGAACAAGGTGTATTAATGCAGGACAATAACTGCAAATTACTTTACACCGAAAATCCGCTCCGTATTTATGCTAATGGCGAATGGTTAGATGAGGTGAATGTCATTGAAGCGGAAGTGTTGAAACGCCTTTCCGATGGTGAAGCGCTAGATTGGGCATTCTTGAATAATTTAGTGAATGATACAGAAGATCCTGAAAGTACAATGGAGTTATTGCTTGATTCGATTTGTAACTGGTTAGATGACGGTTGGGTGTTGATTGAATAATGTCTGAAAACATTTACTCCGTTTCCCAGCTTAACAGCGCCGCTCGCCAAATGTTGGAAGGGAATTTTTCACAGATTTGGCTTACAGGGGAGATTTCTAATTTCACCCAACCTGTGTCGGGGCATTGGTATTTAACGCTGAAAGATGAAAATGCCCAAGTTCGCGGAGCGATGTTCCGCATGAAAAATTTGCGGGTGGGATTTCGTCCGCAAAACGGCATGCAGGTCTTGGTGCGGGCAAATGTCAGTTTATATGAGCCTCGTGGTGATTATCAGCTGATTATTGAATCCATGCACCCTGCTGGCGAAGGATTATTGCAACAGCAATTTGAAGCGCTAAAAATGAAATTGGCGGCTGAAGGGTTGTTTGCACAAAACTTGAAGAAAAGCTTGCCGGACTTTGCTAAAGCGGTGGGCATTGTTACCTCTTCGACTGGCGCTGCTTTACAAGATATTCTGCATATTTTGGCTCGCCGCGATCCAAGTTTAAAAGTGGTGATTTATCCAACGGCAGTGCAAGGCAAAGAAGCAACGGCTGAAATCGTCCAAATGATTGAACTCGCTAATGCTCGTCAAGAAGTGGATGTATTGATTGTCGGCCGTGGTGGTGGTTCTTTAGAAGATCTTTGGTGCTTTAATGAAGAAGAAGTGGCGCGTGCGATTTTCCGTTCTAATTTACCGATTATCAGCGCGGTAGGTCATGAAACGGATGTCACCATTGCCGATTTTGTGGCTGATTTACGTGCGCCGACCCCCTCTGCAGCGGCGGAATTAGTGAGTCGCAATCAGCAGGAATTACTTCAACAGTTAGCCTATAAACAACAGCGTTTGGAGATGGCGTTGGATCGTATTTTTAGTCATCAACAACAACGTTTACAACAGTTACGTTTACGCCTGCAAAACCAACATCCGCAAAATCAATTATTGATGCAGAAAGCCAGAACTGCGCAATTACATCATCATTTAGCCTTGGCGATGCAGCGACAAATGGATAAAACGCAACAAAAATTGACCGCACTTTCAGCGCGCTTAAAACAAAATCCGTTGCCTTATCGATTGCAAAAACAATCCCAATATTTAGCTCAGTTACAAGTGCGGTTAAATTTAGGGGCGAATCGTCAAGTCACGGAGCGTCAAAATAAATTGGCGACATTGTGTGGCAAGTTGGATGGATTAAGCCCATTAAAAGTATTAGCTCGAGGATATTCCATCGCGGAAGATGCCAAAGGACATGCCATTGTGAGTGTGAAACAAGTCAAAACAGGCGATACGATTAAAACTAAGGTGGCTGATGGGGAAATTACCAGCCGCGTTTGTTAATTTAAATAAATTTTTAATGTAAACCTATGATGAATAAGAAATCATCATAGGTTTTCTTTTTTTGTGACCAGCTTCAAAGTTTCAACAAAAAAACAGAGGGTTCAGTTTTTTTTATTTTTTTATGGGAGTATTATGCGACCTCGATACTAGGAGAGTAATGATGTCAGAAATTCAACAGTTTAGTCAGCATGATATAGAAGTTCTTAATGAAGAAACTGTTTATAAAGGTTTTTTTACACTTAAGAAAGTACAGTTTAAACATAAGCTTTTTGCTGGTGGTGAAAGTGGCGTGGTGACACGTGAATTATTAGTCAAAGGTGCCGCTTCTGCAGTGATTGCTTACGATCCAGAAGAAGATGCTGTAGTTTTAGTTGAGCAAGTACGTATTGGTGCATATCAACCTGAATCAGCTCGTTCCCCTTGGTTATTAGAATTGATCGCCGGGATGGTAGAAGAGGGTGAACAACCTGAAGAAGTCGCTTTACGTGAAAGTGAAGAGGAAGCAGGCGTATCCGTTCAAGATCTCACACATTGTTTAAGCGTGTGGGATAGCCCGGGCGGTGTCGTCGAACGTATTCATTTGTTTGTCGGTCGAGTAGATAGCTCGCAAGCCAAAGGTATTCATGGTTTAGCTGAAGAGAATGAAGACATCCGTGTTCATGTGGTGAAACGTGAGCAAGCCTATCAATGGATGTGTGATGGCAAAATTGATAATGGCATTGCAGTAATGGGCTTGCAATGGCTTCAATTAAATTACGCCCAATTGCAGCAACGCTGGCAATAGGAGTCCCATGAATAATACATTTGAATGCAAGCCCGCAAGTGAGATCGTCAAATTATTACAAATCACCGATCCTCATTTGTTTAAGGATACAAGCAAAGACTTATTAGGTATCAACACGCACGAAAGTTTTTCTCAGGTGTTAAAAGAAATTCAGTTAGAGTCTTTTGAGTACGATGTTGTGCTTGCAACAGGGGATTTGGTACAAGATAGTAGCGACGAAGGCTATCTGCGATTTGTTGAAATGGTTAAACCGTTAAATAAATCAGTATTTTGGCTTCCAGGTAACCATGATTTTCAACCTAAAATGGTCGAGCATTTAAGCCAATCACCTATTAACGCATCAAAACATTTACTTCTTGGCAAACATTGGCAAGTGATTTTGTTAGATAGCCAAGTTTTCGGTGTGCCTCATGGCGAATTGAGTGCTTATCAGCTAGATTGGTTAAAAACAAAATTAGCCGAAAATCCAGCTCGTCATAGCTTAGTCGTCTTACATCACCATCTATTGCCAACGAATTCAGCATGGCTTGATCAGCATAACTTACGTAATGCGCATGATTTTTCAGCCGTTCTTGCTCAATTCAACAATGTAAAAGGGATCTTATACGGGCATATTCATCAGCAGGTTGATAGCTATTGGCAAGGTTATCCTTGGCCTGACTCAGCAGGGCAAGCGTTTGATCGGCGAGTGCGCATTTCCTTTCGTCCTCTTCCTGTTCATTTTGAAGACGAGACATGCGGTCCTCCCAAGCAGGGATATTTTCGACAGACCGGCGAATACTGTCACGCTCTTGACGCAAATCTCGCAGTTCCGCCTCGATATCATCAAGCATTCCTTGAAGTTGCTTTTCAGATTCCTGCAAAACTTCCGGGTCAGCAAGATCGTTATCAATGTCAATGACATCGGCTTCAACGCCGGGATTTTCTTTCAAGAATATATTCAGGTTGCGCTGTGCCTCGCCAAGTGCCTTCTTGGTAGCCTCCCTGCTCCGAATATCATCATCGGCATAATCGATAAGATTCTCGGGGGTGTCGTCCGAAAGCTGATATTTCTGCAGGAAGTTCTGAACCTCAGCATTTGCCTGATTTTTCCGCGAGGTTGAATTTTCAAGTTCCTGTGTGTAGCGGGTAACGCGTTCAGATGCCTCTTTGTAA
>CABQSN010000061.1:0-9612 GCA_902466845.1 uncultured Haemophilus sp. | reverse complement strand
GTTAAAGGTGATTACTTGATCATTATTCGCCCCTATAGTTACCGCAACAAGTACGATAGCCAATACAATAATGAGTCCGAGAATATATTTAATCATCACAATCTCCTTTGTTAAGAATGGGTTCATTATGCCAAAATTTGTAATAAAAAACGACACCTAAGTGTCGTTTTATTGATATCGATTGAATGTTTAAGCAAAAACATTTACACGATCTTTTAATTCTTTACCTGCTTTAAAGTGCGGTACAGATTTAGCATCTAATTTTACAGAATCACCGGTTTTAGGATTACGGCCAACTCGTGGTTGACGATGGTGTAAAGAGAAGCTACCAAAACCACGAACTTCAATACGATTACCCTCTTCTAAAGATTGTGCAATGAGTTCAAGAATATCCTTTACAATACCTTCTACTTCTTTTGCGGATAAAGTTGGGTGCTTTGTTGATAGATTTTCAATTAGTTCAGATTTAGTCATCGTCAACTCTCCTTTAAATTTATACTTAAACTTGTTATTAAGACTTACAGGTAATGTATTAGTTCATAATAAATTACCGCTAAATCCTTGTTAATTATAGTGGGTAGTAATAAGGCTGAGCCAACGACCCAGCCTTATTTATGTGAATTAATTATTCACCTTTAGCTGCTTTGAAAGCTTCAGCCATTGCGTTTGGAATAGCAACATCTTCTTGTTTGGTATTCACGTTTGCAACTGCAGCTGCTTCTTCAGCTTGATCTTTCGCTTTTACAGATAAGTGAACGATACGTGCTTTACGATCAACACCAGTGTATTTCGCTTCAACTACATCACCTGCTGCAACTTCGTTTGTTAAGTCTGCTGCACGGATATAACCTTCAACGCCACCTGCTAATTCAACTTTAGCACCTTTAGCGTCAGCTTCAACAACAGTTGCAGAAATTACTGCACCTTTTTTGTTGATTGCTACGAAGTTGTTGAATGGATCATCTTCAAGTTGTTTGATACCTAAAGAAATACGTTCTTTCACTGCATCTACTGCTAATACTACTGCAGAAACTTCGTCACCTTTTTTGTAGTTACGAACTGCTTCTTCACCTGCAACATTCCAAGAAATGTCAGATAAGTGAACTAAACCGTCGATACCACCTTCAAGACCGATGAAGATACCGAAATCAGTGATTGATTTGATTTTACCAGTAACTTTGTCGCCTTTGTTGTGAGTTTCAGCGAATTGAGTCCATGGGTTAGCTTTACATTGTTTTAAGCCTAAAGAAATACGACGACGTTCTTCGTCAACTTCTAATACCATCACTTCAACTGTATCGCCTAAGCTTACAACTTTAGATGGGTGGATGTTTTTGTTAGTCCAATCCATTTCAGAAACGTGAACTAAACCTTCAACGCCATCTAAGATTTCAACGAAACAGCCATAGTCAGTTAAGTTAGTTACTTTACCAGTTAATTTGCTGTTTACTGGGTGGTTTTCAGCGATAGCAACCCAAGGATCTTGACCTAATTGTTTTAAGCCTAAAGATACGCGAGTACGATCTTTGTCAAATTTTAATACTTTAACAGTCACTTCGTCGCCTACATTCACGATTTCGCTTGGGTGTTTAACACGTTTCCAAGCCATATCAGTGATGTGTAATAAACCGTCAACGCCACCTAAATCTACGAATGCACCGTAGTCAGTTAAGTTTTTAACGATACCTTTAACTTCTGAACCTTCAGCTAGGTTCTCAAGGATTTGTTCACGTTCTTGGCTGTTTTCAGATTCGATCACTGCACGACGAGAAACAACAACGTTGTTACGTTTTTGATCTAATTTGATTACTTTGAATTCTAATTCTTTACCAAGTAGGTGATCAGCTTCACGTGCTGGACGTGTATCAACTAATGAACCTGGTAAGAATGCACGAACACCGTTTAACTCAACTGTGAAACCGCCTTTCACTTTACCGTTGATTAAACCGATAACGGTCGCTTTATCTTCGTAAGCTTTTTCTAATTCAATCCAAGATTCGTGACGAACTGCTTTCTCACGAGAAAGTTTAGTTTCGCCGTAACCATCTTCAACTGCATCTAAAGCTACGTTTACTGTGTCGCCAACTTTAACTTCAAGTTCACCTTGAGCGTTTTGGAATTCAGCAACAGGAATTGCAGATTCAGATTTTAAGCCTGCATCAACAAGTACAAAGCCTTTTTGAATAGCAACAACAGTACCGCTAACGATTGAACCTTGACGGGTTTCAAGGCCTTTTAATGATTCTTCAAAGAGTTGAGCAAAAGATTCTGACATATAAATAATCTTCTTAATTTAAGTTAATAACATCCACATTAAGATCCATAAAATGCGGGGTTGAGGATAAATGTCTATTCTTCCTTGAATAAACAGTTAAATCGAAATTGACGCTTTTTGTTGAATATAAGCTAACGCTTGAGCAATGACTTCATCAATACTCAATGTTGTACTATCTAACAATAAAGCATCATCAGCCGGTTTCAATGGCGCAACCTCACGATTTCTATCGCGAAAGTCGCGTTCTTGTATCTCGGCTAAAATCTGTGCAAAATTACCATTAATTCCCTTATTTTGCAACTGTTTATAGCGTCTTTTTGCACGTTCTTCCGCACTTGCATCTAAAAACAGTTTAACTTGTGCATTTGGGAAAACCACCGTTCCCATATCTCGCCCATCCGCAATCAGACCGTCATTTTTACCAAAATCCTGCTGAAGTTGCAGTAAAGCTGCTCGAACTTTAGGAAAAACAGCCACTTTTGAAGCAGCTTCCGCTACTTCTTGCGTACGGATTAAATGACTCACATCCATCCCACCAAGAAGTGCATTGACTTCTCCATTCTTAGGAATGAACTGGATATCTAAATGACGGGCTAACTCCGCTAATCCTTCTTCATCGGTTAAGTCTGCATGACGTTTCAGCGCAGCCAATGCCGTCACGCGATAAATCGCACCACTATCTAATAAGGTAAAACCTAACTTCTCTGCCAATGCGTAACAAAGTGTTCCTTTTCCTGCCCCACTTGGGCCATCAACGGTGATAATCATACCCATACATTACCCCTTATAATCTTTCTATCATGCCCAATACTAATGCCGAGGATTGTTTTGCTGCAAGTGGGAGAAATTCTTCAAATGACATACTCGCTTCGCCATCGCCTGCATCTGAAATGGCTCGAACGACCACAAAAGGTACGTTAAAGGCATGACAAACTTGTGCAATCGCGGTTGCTTCCATTTCTACGGCTGTCACATTGGGAAAGTCAGCTTTAATTTGAGCAATTTTTTCTTCGCTATTAATAAAGCTATCTCCCGAGCAAATTAAACCACGTTTCACATTTTGCCCTTGTGATTGGGCAATTTCATCGGCTAAATCCGCTAATTGTTTATCTGAAAGAAAAGCCGCTGGATTCGCGGGTAATTGACCTTTTTCATAACCAAATGCCGTCACATCGGCATCGTGATAGCGGGTTTCATCGGAAATAACAATATCCCCTACCTTTAAGCCTTTTGCAACACCACCTGCTGAGCCGGTATTTAAAACCACATCCGGTTTAGCCAATTGTAATAAAGCGGTAGTGCCAATAGCTGCCGCGACTTTACCAATCCCAGATTGCAATAACGCGATCTCTTTGCCATTAATTTTGCCTTCAAAAATGACCGCACTTGCAACTTTTGTCTCTTTTTTATCTGTCATTAATTGGGATAAAATCTCCACTTCTTGTGCCATTGCACCAACAATCCCGATTTTCATTATTTTTTCCTTTCTTGTTCGAGTTTATTCACTAAGAAATCTAATACTGCCACTCCATAATCATCGTTATACAGCGTACTCGCGGTGAGAACATATTTTCCGCCCACAACCACATAAGGGAACGTAAATACGCCATATTCTTCTGTTAAATTAATGGCATTATTCACATCTTCTTTTACTTCAGCAGAATGCACGATTTTATTAAATTCAGCTTTACTGATCCCTTGCGAGGCTATCCATTCTCGCATCTTATCTAATGACGATAATTCGGTATAACGTGCCTTTTCAGAGGTTTCAAATAACAGCGTATCTGACAACTCGCCTACTTTTAAACGCTGTAAGGTATAAAATATTGTCGCTGAAAATTTTGCTTCGTTCGTAGCAACCGGGTATTCATCTAATGCCACTTTATTTGGGCGAATTTGGCTATAAAGCTGCAAGATGTCTTGCGCTGAAGAACAAACTCGACAGTCATAATCAAAGAAAAATTGGATCGGAATTTTACGATCGCTTCTTTTGACTTGTTCAATCGGTTCTTGATATGAAAAATAATCTCTACCATCTTCAAACTGAGCCACGTGCGCTAGTGGTAAGTGCGGTGGATTTTTGGCAGAAAAATCCTTTGCACTGACTTCACCGAATGCGACATTCGTCACACTCAGCAATATCATTGCAAAGGATCCTTTTAATAATTTATTCTGCCAAACTTTTTTCATAAATTAACCAATTGGTTCAATATAATCGACTAATAATTGGAGATTTTGATTTCCACGAAACTCATTAATTTCTAACTTATAAGCAAATTTTGCCTGCTTAATCGACAAATCGGGATAATACCGAGTATCGATATTAAACGCAATGGCATCTAATAATGGACCACCATTTTTAGGCTCAACAAGCATTTTTAAATGATTTTGATTTTGTCCGATAGCACGTTGCTCAAAAATTTTAAACTCACCATCAAAAACAGGCTCAGGAAAAGCTTGTCCCCAAGGTCCGCCAGATTTTATCACTTCTGCTGTTTCAATACTAAATTCATTTGCTTGAAGTTCGCCATCCGTCCAAATTACACCTTGTAATTGATCTTCATTTAACCAATCTTGCACCGTTTGATTAAAAATCTTTTGAAAATCAGGGAAAAAGCTTTCTTTAATGCTTAATCCTGCTGCCATGGCATGACCGCCAAATTTTAAAATCATATCAGGATGTTGGGAATGGATGCGCTCTAATACATCGCGCATATGCAAGCCTTCAATTGAACGCGCAGAACCTTTTAAAATACCTTCTTGATCTTGTGCAAAAGCAATAACGGGTCGATGGTATTGATCTTTGATTCGAGAAGCTACAATGCCTAATACGCCTTGATGCCAATCTGGCTGAAATAAGGCTATCCCCATCGGTAATTCATCAGAAAGTGCGGTGAGATTGCGGCAAATTTCTAAAGCCTCGAGCTTCATGCCTTGTTCAATTTCTTTTCTAGCCTGATTTAAGCTGTCCAAATCCAAAGCTTGTTCTCTTGCCTCTTGCATGCTTTCTGCAAGTAATAACTCCACACCGACAGACATATTATCTAATCGACCCGCTGCATTTAAACGGGGTGCAATCGCAAAGCCCAAATCAGCCGAGCAAAGTTTTTCGACTTCTCGATTAGCCACTTCAGCGAGAGCAATAATTCCTGGTCGACAACGTTTCGCACGAATTCGCATCAACCCTTGATGGGCTAAAATACGGTTATTTTGATCAAGGGGAACAACATCCGCAATTGTGCCGAGCGCGACTAAATCCAGTAATTCAGTAAAATTAGGTTGTGTTTCAGCCGTAAAAATACCTAACTCGCGAAATTTGGCACGTAAAGCGAGCATTAAATAGAATGCTACGCCTACGCCGGCTAAACATTTTGAAGGGAAATCACATTGTTGCAAATTTGGATTAACAATGGCATCAGCATTCGGCAGTATTTCTGGTGGCAAGTGATGATCGGTAATCAATACTTTTACCCCCTGCTCTTTTAAATACGCCACGCCCTCAAAAGACGATACCCCGTTATCCACCGTCATCAATAACTGCACGCCTTTTTCCATTGCCATTTCAGCAACTGGCACACTCAATCCATACCCTTGCTCAAAACGATTTGGCACAAGATATTCCACATCAGTAAAGCCAAGCATACATAAAGCTAACACTGAAAGCGCCGTACTGGTTGCCCCATCAGCATCAAAATCGCCGACGATAACAATCTTTTGTTGCTGTTGATAAGCATCAACCAATAAATCTACGGCTTGTTGAATGCCGTGTAATTGATTGGGATTCAGCATTGATTGCAAAGTGCGGTCTAATTCTTGACTATTTTTTATATGACGAGAACGATAGAGACGATCGAGTAATGCATTATCTGAAACAGGATTTCCGGCAGGAATTTCACGACGTTTGATGAGTTTTTTCACGGTGTTTCGTTATTTAAAATCACATTAAAGGAACATTCGATATGTACTTTGATGACATGAATATTTTAAGGGCGCATACAATACGCCCTCACTACTAATAATTATTGTGCTGATTCTTGTAACACAGCTAATAAATCTTGAGGTTTTAAATACCCGCCAAGCATTTCACCTGTTGAAGTCACAATACTTGGCGTACCTTTCACACCAAGTTGTATACCTAAATCATAGTGTTTTTTTACAATATTAGGGGTTTTCAATTCTTTCGGTAAGTTACCTTTTTCTGCTTCGTTCAATGCAAATACAGGATCTTTTGCCGTCCAAATTGCTTCCATTTGGCGAGCGGTTTCATTCATACCACCACGTGGGAATGCAAGATAACGAACAGTAATACCTAAATCATTATATTCTTTCAGTTGTTGATGAAGGATATGGCAATAATGACAAGTGATATCCATGAATACAGTCACAACATATTTTTCATTTTTTGCAGGATAAATGATCATTTCGTTTTTTAACGCATTCACTTTATCCGCTAAAAGTTTACCTGCCACATCAACTGGGCCTTTATTTGTTAATTCATACATTTTACCTTGCAAAACATATTGACCATTTTCGCTCACGTATAAAATGCCTTGATCAGTCACAGCTGTTTTAAGGCCTTTTACCGGTGAATCTTTCACTTCAATATTTTTTGCACCTAACGCCTGTAACTTCGATTTAATCTCAGCATCAGTCGCCATCGCAGTGGCAGAAGCAGTGATTAAAAGTGCGGTCAGTAATTTTTTCATTTTTATTCCTAAATATCTAAACAACAAAGATTAGAATTATAAATGGATCGATGATTTGTGCAAGCCAAACTACCCAAAAAACTGAAAATGACTTATACTTCTGCCGCTTATAGAGGTTTATTTATTATGTTTGAAATTAATCCAATCAAAAACAAAATCGCCGACCTTTCCGAGCGCACATCTGTGCTTCGGGGGTATCTTTGACTTCGATGCAAAAGTTGAGCGTTTAGAAGAAGTTAATGCCGAATTAGAACAACCCGATGTGTGGAACGATCCTGAAAAAGCCCAAGCACTTGGGAAAGAACGCGTTTCACTTGAACAAGTGGTTGATACCATCAAGAATTTAGAACAAGGTTTAGAGGATGTTGAAGGGCTGCTTGAATTAGCCGTTGAAGCGGAAGATGAAGAGACCTTCAATGAAGCCGTTGCTGAATTAGATGAGCTTGAACAACAACTCGCAAAATTAGAATTCCGACGCATGTTTAACGGTGAACATGATGCATGTGATTGTTATGTCGATTTACAAGCAGGTTCCGGTGGTACAGAAGCACAAGACTGGACGGAAATGTTACTTCGCATGTACCTTCGCTGGGCTGAAAGCAAAGGCTTTAAAACAGAATTAATGGAAGTATCCGATGGTGATGTGGCGGGTTTAAAATCAGCGACGATTCGTGTCAGTGGCGAATATGCTTTCGGTTGGTTACGCACAGAAACCGGTATTCATCGTTTAGTGCGTAAAAGCCCATTTGACTCCAACAATCGCCGCCATACATCATTTGCAGCGGCTTTCGTTTATCCAGAAATTGATGACGATATTGATATTGAAATTAATCCGGCTGATTTACGTATTGACGTTTATCGTGCATCTGGTGCGGGTGGTCAGCACGTCAATAAAACTGAAAGTGCGGTGCGAATTACTCACATGCCAAGTGGGATTGTCGTGCAATGTCAAAACGATCGTTCTCAACACAAAAATAAAGATCAAGCCATGAAGCAGTTAAAAGCGAAATTGTATGAGCTTGAGTTACAAAAGAAAAATGCGGACAAACAAGCGATGGAAGATAATAAATCTGATATCGGTTGGGGCAGCCAAATTCGTTCTTATGTGCTAGATGATGCGCGTATTAAGGATCTCCGCACAGGCGTTGAAAATCGTAATACACAAGCCGTGCTAGATGGCGATCTCGATCGCTTTATTGAAGCAAGCTTGAAAGCGGGACTTTAATCATCTCTTTTATACAAAAAAAGTGCGGTCAATTTTAACCGCACTTTTTTATTACACCTCTTCTTTTTCTTTCAGTTTATTCTTGCCTAACACTGCATCTTTCATCACCGTCAGCAATTCTTTTTGCACATGAGAAAGCTTTGGCTTTTCTGCTTTATCAAATGCCAGTGGACGACAAAACTCCATAGCCTTAATGCCTAATCGAGCCGTCAATAATCCCACGCCAATCCCCTGTGCAGCTCTTGCAGAAAGTTTCGCGGTAATATCTTGCGAAAGCCAATCCATCCCTAAGTCTTGCACGATTTCAGTCGCACCGGCAAAAGCAAGATTCACCAATACCATTCTGAGCAAACGAAGACGGGTAAAATACCCAAGCTCAATCCCATAAATCGCTGCAATTTTATTGATTAAACGAATATTTCGCCACGCAATAAAAAACATATCAATAACGGCCAAAGGACTGATTGCCACAATCACCGCTGATTCCGCTGCCATTTTAGTAATCAGTTTTTTTGCTTTTTTATCAAAAGGCTGCAACACCGTTTGACTAAATAAATGAGTAACTTCGCGAGCTGAATAACTTTCATTAAGCTGCTTTTCCCATTGAACAATTGAGGGATGTTGCGGATCTAGCTTTAATGTATCCGCAATCGACAGACACAAGGCTTTTCCTTTCTCGCTATCCTGTTCAGAAAAAACGTGATAATTTTTAACCGCACTTTCACCTATTAATCGCTGACTTTGTTCTTGTAAATTCAACCGTTTTTTGAGTTTCACTAAACGTCGCCATTCTGCGATGATTTCAGATAAACCAAACAACACAACAACAAAACTCACTAACGCAAAAGCAAGGTAAATCCATTGTTGGTTTTGATAACTATCCCAAATCCATTGAACAGATTGTGCAACCGTCGCCCCTAAAAATAAAAGTGCGGTCAATTTCAAAGCTGTTTTCCAACCACTGGATTTAGGCTTCACAATTTGCTCAAATTTCTCGTCCAACAACTCCCCTTCTAAAGGTTCATTATCGATGGTTGTTTCAACATTATAAAATTCCTGCTTAGGCAGAATTTCTTCCTCTTCGGGTTGGTGAGATTGTGTGAAAATTTGTTTTGTCATTTTGTATTGATGAATAATAAATATGAGTAAATTCTAATGCAAAATGATGACAATCTCACCTTAATATTGAATTAATTTGTAGGTAAAATGAGAGAAACAGCTGAAACAAAACAAGAAATTTTGCATTCACCACAGCCATTACATAGATCAGGAACTAATGATAAATCGGCGCGAATAGCCTTTTGAGTACAACTTTCTCGACAAACATCGCAAATCTGGTCTTGAAGAGCAATACAGTCTTTGCCAAATTGTGGACGGAGCCCTGTATCAGCTGGAAAATAGGGATA
>CABQSN010000060.1:0-9627 GCA_902466845.1 uncultured Haemophilus sp. | reverse complement strand
TCACACCTTGGCCAATTTTATTAGAAAGCACTTTTAAGGCAAGCAAAATCGCATTTTGTCCTTCAAAATGTAAGGTTCGAATTTCATTCCACACATTACGGTAAGTGAAATCAATGCTACCGACCAAACTCTGTTCTAACTGACCAAAACTGAATAAATCACTTGGCGAAATATTTGATTTAAGCTCTTCAACTTGTGCGGTTGGATCATTCACCAAATTCACGGCAATAAACAAATCTCGGATTTCGCACTGCGAAGAAAGCGCCTCATTTGTCGGAACTTGGCTATTTGTATGCGGGAAAAACAACCGCAAATCAGCCACAAAATTACGTAAAGTAAGTTGGTCGATATTTTGGCTGATTAAATGCAAATGGGTTTCAGCCGTCAATAAGCGATTAAAATAAGCCCATGCGACGACTTGATTTAAACTTTCACCGTATTCAATCACGCGTTCTTTCGAGAACATAATGTGGTGTGGCGGCTGATTCACCATATACCACCCATCTTTAAAGCGCTTATTGCCGTGAACTTCGATGAACGTAAGGTGTTCTTCTGTTAAGTTATGAGAAATTTGTGAGTTTAGTAATGTAATTTTACCTGGTAATTCTTCAAAGGCAGTATAAAGTTTGCGAGAAAGCACCGTAATATCTTGCGGAATCACGCTAGAATTAATTTTATGTTTACGCGCAAAATCCACTAGATTTCGATAACTCATCATCAAGAAATTCACCAAATTATTGTGACTTTCTTTCACCCGTTTGATTTTCCAATTTGGACGCTGATCTAATTCTTCAATACGTTCTTTTGACCAACCCCATTCTTGGGCCATCATTTTCATATAAGAAATACGCCAGTTTGAAGCGTGATATAACGCAAAGTCTTCTGTGGCTTTCACGTAAAAACAAGAACGTACAAAATCAAGACGCTTAAATTCTGAATGTGCGGTCAAATATTGGCTAATTCTCTCTAAGATCGCAATATAAGGATCGAAATGATGTATAGCGGTGCTATGGCCAGAAAGCAAATCCTCTTTAAATTGGCGAGCAATTAACTGAGCATTTGGGTATTCTTGGGCATAGGTTTCCAACAACAAGATTTTCATCACCGATTTATAAGGTGAATCAATACCTTTATAAAGTTGCCATAAGCTTGCACCGAAATATTCGCTCGCAGAGAATTGCCCTAATCCGCCAAAATCCACCCAATCATTTAAATTAAGCTTACCAGCCGCGACTAAACGAGCAACTTCGGACTCATATTGCTTTTCATCTTCTACCCACAAGTGCAGCCACAATAATGGTTTACCCGCTAGACGTACAGCAGAGCGATAAAATTCTTCCAACAGCAACATATATTGAGCTGAACCGCTATTTTCTTTAGTTAGTGGATCGGAATAACGTTCGTTACGGAAACGTTGTTGCGTCATCAAATAGAAATGCATTTCCACATGATATGTGGATGCCCATTGGCTGATTTTCTTCGTTTTTTCCGCTAAGCGCTGCTGATCTTGTTCAGATAAATCATCTTGATGGCAGATCCAAATATCCAAATCCGAAGCTGAAGTTTGGCTAATGGAGCCAAAACTACCCATCACATAAATACCCAAGATCGGTGCAAAAACAGCATCAGAATTGACCGCACTTTGCACGTATTCAATAAGCTCAGGATGTTCTTTTGAGAGAAAATTTTGCTGATAATTGGAAAGAGTAAAATCGGCAATGCCTGCTGGGGCATCTTCCACATAACCCGGCAGAGCAGGATGATTAAGATGCAACAACAGCGGCACTAAAGAAACGATGTGTCGGAATGCATCACCTGAGCCCAATAATGCTCGATCAAAACGACGCTTGTCTAATGTTTCAATACATTTTCGGGCTTGAGTGAGATCGTATTTCAAGGCTTCCTACCTATAACCAAATAATTGGCGTTAATGTACCACTTACCTAGCCGGAAATCAAAAATTTAAATGATCTGACTTTTTGCCCTAAAAATGGTAGCATAGGGCATATTTCTATTTAGAATCAGCGGTATTTATGACAGTGCTTAAAACCTTAAAAATTGCGACTCGTCAAAGCCCTTTAGCACTTTGGCAGGCAAATTTTGTGAAAGATCAATTAGAAAAATTTCACCCAACACTTTCTGTTGAATTAGTTCCTATGGTAACAAAAGGCGATGTAATCTTAGATTCACCTTTAGCTAAAATTGGTGGAAAAGGCTTATTTGTTAAAGAGTTAGAAAACGCTTTACTTGAAAAACGTGCCGATATTGCCGTCCATTCAATGAAAGATGTACCGATGGAATTTCCAGAAGGTCTAGGCTTAAGTGTGATCTGTAAACGTGAAGATCCGCGCGATGCTTTCGTCTCCAATACATACCGTTCATTAGATGAATTACCACAAGGTGCTATCGTTGGAACATCAAGCTTACGTCGTCAATGCCAATTAAAACAATTACGCCCAGATCTTGATATCCGCTCTTTACGTGGCAATGTGGGAACCCGATTAAGTAAATTAGACAATGGCGAATACGATGCCATTATTTTAGCCTCAGCAGGCTTAATTCGTTTAGGGCTAGCGGAACGTATTGCCTCATTTATTGAAGTGGAACAATCTTTACCGGCTGCCGGACAAGGCGCAGTGGGCATTGAGTGCCGTGTTGATGATGAAGAAGTGAAAGCATTACTAGCTCCACTTTCAGATGCGACTACGACGACTTGTGTTTTGGCTGAGCGTGCAATGAATACCCGCTTACAAGGTGGTTGCCAAGTACCAATCGGTGGCTATGCCATTGAGCAAAATGGCGAAATTTTCTTGCGTGCACTCGTCGGAGAAACTGATGGCTCTGCGATTATTCGTGCGGAAGGTAAAAGTGCGATTGAAAATGCGGAAGAACTAGGCGTGACCATTGCTGAACAACTTCTAGCACAAGGCGCAGATAAGATTCTGGCGAAGATTTATTCAGCATAGGAAATTACCATGGCCGTACTAGTCACTCGCCCCGATGAACGAGGAAAAGCCCTCGTTGACCAGCTAAATCAAGCCGGTGTAGTTGCCTTGCATTTGCCTTTGCTTTCTATTGAAGCGGGTGTTGAGTTGGCCCAATTACCGACGAAACTTAATCAGCTAAAAAGTGGTGATTATGTGTTTTTGGTTTCAAAAAGTGCGGTCGATTTTGCGGATAAAACCCTGAAAGATATTGGCTTTAGCTGGCGTCAAGATTTACAATACTTTACAGTTGGACATAGAACGGCACAGCATTTTTCCTGTCAAACTGAATGCACTGTTCGTTATCCAATTACATCGGAAAATACTGAAGGTGTATTAAATTTACCGCAAATGGCAGAATTAACAGATAAAAACTTGTTAATTTTACGTGGCAACGGCGGACGAGAATTACTACGCGAACAAGCCGCATTACGTGGTGCAACCGTTGATACTATTGAATGTTACCAACGCACACCGATTAGTTATAATAACGAAGAGCAAACCAGTATTTGTATTCGTTCTGGTGTACAAACCCTTGTGGTCACGAGCCTTGAAATTTTACAGGCGTTAATCGAATTTGTGCCTGAAAATGAACAAAATTGGCTAAAAAATTGCTGTTTAGTCACGGTAAGTCAACGCATTGCGGATGTCGCAGTACAACAAGGTTGGCATAATGTGGTGGTTTCCGCTGGTGCGGACAATCAAAGTTTACTTAATACCTTACTTAATGAAGTAACTCCCCTTTCTCACTAAGGAAAAGATATGGCGAAAGAGAAATTAACCCCTGAAACGACAGATGAAATCCAAGCAACAGAAGCAGTGGAAATTCAAACTGAAGATCGCGAGCCTGTTGCGCCACGTACACAAACCGTTGTGAAGAAAAGTGGTACTGGATTAAGTTTATTGGCCATTCTCATTGCACTTGGCGTGGGTGGTGCAGGTTATTATTTTGGCCAACAAAAAGTGGATGAATTCCAACAAAAATTGACCGCACTTGAAGCTCAAATCAATAATAAAACGGTGGTTTCAGCACCTGCCCAAGACGTAAAATTTGATACTACACAGCTTGCTCAATTAGAGTCTGCGAATAAAGCAACGCAAGACAAAATTACCCAAGTAGAAGAGCTAATCAATGCTAAATCACATGAGTTAGTTGGCTTACAATCACAAATCAATAAAGTGAGCGCGCAAGCTAATGCTCAGCAACCTACTGATTGGTTATTCTCAGAAGCCGATTTCTTGCTCAACAATGCATTACGTAAATTAGTGTTAGATAATGACGTGGATACAGCGGTTTCACTCTTAAAACTCGCTGATGAAACCCTTGCGAAAGTGAACAACTCACAATCTGCGGCTATCCGTAGTGCTATCAATCAAGATCTAAAACAACTTCTCTCCGTAGCTGGCGTGGATCAAAATGCGGTCATGCAAAAATTATCGCAATTAGCCAATACGGTTGATGAGTTACCTGTGTTAGATGTGAATTTTGGTGATGATCAAAATGCAACAAAATTATCAGATTCCCTGTCTGACTGGGCGGAAAATGCAGAAAAAAGTGCGACTTCCTTCTTGAATCACTTTATCCGTATTTCACCGAAACATGGTGCGGATCGCAAAGAATTATTAGCGCCAAACCAAGATATCTACTTACGTGAAAACATTCGTTTACGCTTACAATTAGCGATTATGGCGGTGCCTCGTCAGCAAAATGAACTTTATAAACAATCTTTAGAAGCCGTTGCATCTTGGATTCGTAGCTATTTTGATACCAATGCTGAAGTGACTCAAAGTTTCTTAAAATCAGTGGATGAATTATCTGAAGTATCCATCTATGTAGATGTACCAAGCCAATTACAAAGCTTAAGTATGCTTGATAAATACTTAAATCGTACACCTTTAGATGTGCAGAAAGTGGAAATTGAAGCAGAAAAAGCGGTTGATAATTCACCAAGAAAAGAAGAAGTAAAACCTGCACCTGAAGCGAAAGCGGAAGAGCCTAAGGCTGAAGAAAAACCCGCTGAAGCACCAGCTGCACAACCGGCAACTGAACCCCAACAATAAGGATAGATAATGTTTAGAGTTCTCTTTTTAATGATCGCCTTACTTGCCGGATTGATTGCAGGGCCTTACCTCTCCGGTCAGCAAGGTTATGTCAGAGTTGAAACGGCAAACACCGTATATGAAATGTCACTCACCACATTAGTGATTCTCTTTGTGGTCACGCTCGCAGTGATTTATTCGTTAGAGTGGTTGGTGACCCGTTTCTTCCGTTTAAGTAGCAATACCTATAACTGGTTTT
This sequence comes from uncultured Haemophilus sp., assembly GCA_902466845.1. Lineage (GTDB taxonomy): Bacteria > Pseudomonadota > Gammaproteobacteria > Enterobacterales > Pasteurellaceae > Haemophilus_D. Next base: position 4,344 of record CABQSN010000060.1, on the reverse strand, counting down.
CTCGCCGTAAACGTGTGAAAGCACAACGTCAAACCCTTGAGGGCTTGATGAAAATGAATGAGGGCGATTATGCCAAGGCAGAAAAACTGATTGGTAAAAATGCGAAACATTCTGCAGAGCCAGTATTAAATCTGATTAAAGCCGCTGAAGCTGCACAGCAACGCGGTGATGAATTCAGCGCAAACCGTTATTTAATTGAGGCGACTGAACTTGCTGGTTCAGATAATCTAGTCGTCGAAATTGCTCGCACCCGTATTTTATTACAACAAAATAAATTACCGGCTGCGCGCAGTTCGGTTGACAGTTTGCTTGAAATGTCAGATCGCAACAAAGAAGTATTAAAACTTGCTGCTGAAATTTATAGCCGTTCCAAAGCTTATCAAGCACTTGATGGCATCTTAGATTTAATCGAAGGTTCTGGTTTATTCTCAGCAGAAGAATTTAAAGCGCTTCAACAAGAAACAGAAAATGGCTTGTTAGATGAGAAAATGAATGAAGAAGGCGTTGAAGGTCTGCTTGCATGGTGGGAAGCTCAACCACGCCGTCGTCGCAATGACTTAGAGTTAAAAACAGCTTTAATTCAGCGCTTAATTGATTGTAACGATCATGAGTCAGCTTATGAATTCACGCTTGAAATCATGAAAAAATTGGGTGATAACACCCCAATTAGCCCTGAACTTTGCACGCAAATCACTCGTTTACAAGCAGAAGATAACAGCAAACTACTCAAGTTAGTGGAAAAACGCGCAAAACGTGCGGATGAAAGCCAACGTTGTTGTCTCAATCGTGCATTAGGCTACCTTTATGTGCGTAATAATGACTTCGCTAAAGCAGCAGAAGCATTTAAAGAAGTGACCGCTTGCCCAACTCAGCTTCAACCAAATGATGTCATGATGGCGTCTTATGTATTCGAACAAGCTGGCGACAAAGCAGCAGCGGAAAAAATTCGTCAGGACAGTTTAAAATCAGCCATGTCTATTCAAGACAAACCGGCTGAAACACAAACTGAAGCAAAAACAGACGAAGAACCAACCGCACTTATCGCAAAACGTGATTAAAATAAACAAAGACGGGGCTGAATAAAGCCCCGTTTTTTATTATTTCATCCTCGCCTATCTCATTTAAAACACATCTCTTATTACATTTCATTATAAATAATGCATTTCCATTCTTTTCTCACCGATTCAAAATTTTTTACTATATCGTCAAGCAAACGATTAAATTATAAAAAATGAATTGGGATTATATTTTAAGCGTCACACCACGTTTTATTCACGCCACATTGATGACACTTCATCTCGCCTTTTGGGGCATTTTGTTATCGCTGGTGATTGGTGTGATTTGTGCTGTGATTACCACCTACAAAGTCAAATCATTAACTTGGCTAGTAAAAGGCTATATCGAGCTTTCTCGTAATACGCCTTTATTAATTCAAGTATTTTTTCTCTATTTTGGGCTGTCTAAAATCGGCCTAAAATTAGATGGATTTACTTGCGGCATTATCGGCCTGGCATTTTTAGGTGGAAGCTATATGGCAGAAGCCTTTCGTGGTGGTCTGGAAGCAGTATCAAAAGGACAAATTGAATCAGCCTTAAGTATTGGTCTAACCCCTTTTCAAGCTTTTCGGTATGTGATTTTCCCTCAAGCCTTTGCGATTGCCACACCTGCAATCGGAGCAAATTGCTTGTTCTTAATGAAAGAAACCTCAGTGATCAGTGCCGTTGCCGTAGCCGAACTGATGTTTGTAGCGAAAGAAGTCATCGGGCTCGATTACAAAACCAATGAAGCCTTATTTTTATTAGTGGTGTTTTATTTGATCATTCTATTACCGATGTCTCTGTTCATCAGTTATTTAGAACGCCGTACTCGGAGAGCAAAATATGGGGCTTGAGTTATTATTCCAAGGCAGCAACATTGAACGCTTGCTCAACGGTTTATGGGTAACAGCTGAAATTGCATTCGTTTCTGTCTTCTTCGCCTGTATTTTAGGTGTCATTTTTGGCGTAATCATGACAAGCAGAAATCCCATTATCAAAGCCATCTGCCGCTTTTATTTAGAATTTGTACGCATCATTCCATTATTAGCGTTACTTTTTCTCGCTTATTTCGGTTTAGCAAAATGGTTTGATATTCACTTAGATGGCATTTCTGTATGTATTTTGGTGTTTATTTTCTGGGGAACAGCAGAAATGGGGGATTTAGTGCGTGGCGCATTAACTTCCATTGAAAAACATCAAGTGGAATCAGCCTACGCTTTAGGTTTAACGCCGTTTCAAACCTTTGTGTATATTTTACTTCCGCAAAGTTTAAAACGTGTGACACCAAGTGCTATTAACCTCTTTACCCGCATGGTAAAAACCAGTTCCTTGGCAATGTTAATCGGTGTAGTAGAAATGATAAAAGTCGGTCAACAAATTATCGAGCATTCATTATTTAGTAATCAATCGGCGGCGCTTTGGATTTACGGTGTCATTTTCGGTTTATATTTTGTGATTTGTTACCCGCTATCCTTATTTTCCCGTTATTTAGAAACCCGTTGGGAAAGTTAATTTTAATTAGGAAAACACATGGCGTTATTAGAAATTAAAAACCTCGTCAAAAATTACGGTGATGTAGAAGCACTCAAAGGCATCAATCTTTCTATAGAGAAAGGCGAAGTTGTCGTTATTTTAGGTCCATCGGGTTGTGGTAAAAGTACTTTTTTACGCTGCCTAAATGGACTAGAGGAAATAAAGCGCGGTCAGATTTTGCTGCAAAATGCAGGAGAGTTAGGTAAAGATATTCCTTGGGTTAAAGCGCGTCAACGCATTGGGATGGTATTCCAAAGTTATGAACTATTCGCTCATTTATCAGTGATTGACAATATTTTGCTCGGCCCTTTAAAAGTACAAAAACGCGATCGCGCAGAAGCTGAAAAACAAGCCGATGAGTTACTTAAACGTGTAGGTCTATATGACCGAAAAAATGCCTATCCGCGTGAATTATCAGGTGGGCAAAAACAGCGAATTGCCATTGTTCGTTCACTTTGCATGAACCCTGAAATTATTCTGTTCGATGAAGTCACTGCGGCCCTTGACCCTGAAATGGTACGAGAAGTACTTGATGTGATTTTAGGACTTGCCAAAGATGGTATGACGATGCTCATCGTTACCCATGAAATGAACTTCGCCCGTCAAGTCGCTAACCGCATTGTGTTTATGGATAAAGGGCAAATCATTGAACAGGCAAAACCGGAAGATTTCTTCACGAATCCAACCACGGATCGTGCGAAAACATTCTTAAATATCTTAAATTATGAACCGAGAGGGACAAACTATGAAGAAAACATTTAAAACATTGACCGCACTTTTAGCTACTGCCACCTTAGCATTTGGCTTAACCGCGTGTAATGATAAAGAACCAGCTAAAGACGGAGCAAAAACAATCTCAAGCCTTGAGCAAATACAAAAAGATGGCAAAGTGCGCATTGGTGTATTTAGCGATAAACCACCATTTGGTTATGTGGATGCGCAAGGAAAAAGCCAAGGCTTTGATGTCGAAATTGGTAAAGCTATCGGTAAAGACTTATTAGGTGACGAAAACAAAGTAGAGTTTGTTTTAGTGGATGCCGCAAACCGTGCTGAATACTTACTTTCTAAGAAAGTTGATATTATCTTAGCTAACTTTACTGTGACACCAGCTCGTAAAGAAGTGGTAGATTTTGCGAATCCATACATGAAAGTAGCACTCGGTGTCGTCTCAAAAGATGGTTCTGTGATTACTGACCTTGAACAATTAAAAGGCAAAACTTTAATCGTAGATAAAGGTACTACTGCTGATATTTTCTTCACCAAAAACTATCCAGATGTGAAGTTATTGAAATTCGAACAAAATACCGAAACCTTTGAAGCCTTACGTGATGGTCGTGGTGATGCATTATCTAATGACAATACCTTCTTATTCGCTTGGGCAAAACAAAATCCAGGTTATACCGTGGGCGTAAAAAACTTTGGCGATCAAGATGTTATTGCACCAGCTGTTCGCAAAGATGCACCTGAATTGTTAAATTGGTTAAATAACGAAATCCAAACTCTAGGCAAAGATGGGCGTTTAAAACAAGCTTACGAAAAAACCTTATTGCCAGTTTATGGTGATACTGTTAGCGAAAGCGATATCGTGGTTGAATATAAATAATTTAACCCCATTCACTTCCCCTATAATTTTCCCACTGGGGAAGTGAAAACTCCTTTATTTTTGACCGCTCTTTGGTAGATGTGGTGTAAATCTCGCCTTTAATGGCATTCTTTCCTGAATACGTTCCCGATTAATCTGCAATGCAGCCTCTGTGGCCTCATAGTCCAACCA
>CABQSN010000059.1:0-9716 GCA_902466845.1 uncultured Haemophilus sp. | reverse complement strand
CAGTGAAGTATTCCGCTTGAAAGCTAGCAGCGAATGGCGTGGATTGGGCGAAATTGCAGAATCAGGCGTAGAACTGACAGATGATTATCAATGCTTTGATGCAGAAGCGCATTTTGCTTGTCAGCCACATCAAGTTGCCGATGATCCTGATTCTCGCTGCGGCGATGTATTAATCGGAAAATGTAAGCCAGCGGATTGCCCATTATTTGCTAAAAAATGTAATCCTGACAATGCCTATGGTGCATTGATGGTATCTTCCGAAGGGGCATGTGCGGCCTATTATCAATACAGACGGGAATAAAACAATGACTGATTTTATTACAATGGCACACGGAAATGGTGGTGCCACAATGCAAGAGTTGATCCGCGATTATTTTGTCGAGGCATTTGATAACCCAATACTTTCACAAGGCGAAGATCAGGCTCGCATTGCTTTACAAGAGTTGAATGCTTTAGGTGGGACGCTGTCATTTTCTACCGATAGTTTTGTGATTGATCCGATTTTTTTCCCGGGTGGTGACATTGGTAAACTCGCCGTGTGTGGTACAGCTAACGATGTAGCGGTATGCGGTGCCGTACCAAAATATTTATCCTGTGGGTTTATTCTGGAAGAAGGCTTACCATTAGAAACTTTAAAAAAATTGATCCAGTCTATGGCAAAAGCCTGTCAGTCAGCCGGTATTCAAGTGGTAACCGGTGATACCAAAGTAGTACAAAAAGGCGCGATAGATAAAGTGTTTATCAATACAGCCGGTATTGGTGTGATTCCAAACGGACTCGACTGGGGTGTGCATCGCATTCAACCAGGTGATCAGATTATTGTCAGTGGTACTTTAGGTGATCATGGTGCAACCATTTTGAATTTACGTGAAAATCTTGGTATTCAAACAGATTTACGCAGTGATTGTGCTGTGCTTGCACCGCTTATTGATTGCATTCGTCCAATTGAAGGGGTGAAAGCTGTACGCGATGCGACCCGTGGTGGTGTGAATGCAGTACTTCATGAATTTGCACAGGCACAGAAAGTGGGAGTTCAAATTGATGAAACAGTGTTACCAATTCGTCAGGAAGTGCGCGGTATTTGTGAATTACTCGGTTTGGATGCGTTAAATTTTGCTAATGAAGGCAAATTGGTAATTGTGGCAGATAAAGAAAAAACAGCTGAAATTCTGACTGCACTTCGTAGCCATCCATTAGGTGAAAACGCAGCCGTAATTGGTGAAGTGACCACTGATGGCAAAGTTCGAGCAGTTGGTCTTTTCGGTCAAAGTCGTTTATTAGACTTACCACGCAACGAACCTTTACCACGTATTTGTTAAGCAAAAACCGGTTTAATGTTAAATTAAACCGGTTTTAGTTTGTAAATTGATATGTGTGAGAAGAGTGCTATTTTTTCCAAATAACGTGGAATTCACGATCTTCTTCTCGGTGTGAAATTAAGAATTTCGCAAACACATCATCCATTTCATCTTTCTCATTTACTAATCCGACCCAAACTTCAGCAAAAGCCTCAGGATCGATTAACACCCCAATTTCTTGTTCCCAATCATCGGCAGTTTCGACAAACTCGACCGCACCACGATCTTCAAATTGCAGATTGAATAGCATAATATCAGCGGGATCGAGATTTTCGCCTGCCATTTCTAAGAAAATATCATAAGCAAGATCAATCGCTGCATCGGGATCAAGTTTTTGAATATCAGTTGTCATTGGGTTTTCCTTCATTAAGTCAATTGCGCGTATGATACCGCAAGAAACACAAAACAAAAAGTGCGGTCAAATTCATCGTTGTTTTTGACCGCACTTATTTATATTTGTTGTAACTAGCCCGTATTTCGCATACCTGCGGCAATACCTGTGATGGTAATCATCAAGGCTTGTTCAACATCAGGGCTTGGGTTTTCAGGCGATTCACGGAAACGACGGAGCAATTCCACTTGAAGGAGATTGAGTGGATCCGTATAAACATTACGTAATGCAATAGAATCTGCGATCCACGGCAAGTCCGCCATTAATTCATCTTTGTGAGAAAGCGAAAGCACGGTTTTAATATCTGCATTGAGTTGATTACGCAGATTTTCACCTAAGTACCAAAGTTCTTTTTTCACCAAGTTATGATCATACTGTTCAGAAAGCCAAGTATCGGTTTTACTGAACACCATTTCTAACATACCTACACGAGTCGAGAAGAATGGCCACGCTTTACACATTTCTTCAATGATATGACCTTTGCCTTCATCCACAATTTTTTGAATTGCCGCCCCTGCACCAAGCCATGCCGGTAGCATTAAGCGGTTTTGCATCCAAGCAAAAATCCATGGAATGGCACGCAAGCTTTCTACGCCCCCATTTGGATTACGTTTTGCAGGACGAGAGCCAAGTGGTAGTTTAGACAGTTCTTGTTCCGGTGTAGCACTGCGGAAATAAGGCACGAAGTCTTTATCACCACGAACAACACGACGGTAAATGTCACATGAAGTAGCGGAAAGCTCATCCATGACCGCACGCCATTCTGCTTTAGGTTCTGGTGGTGGAAGTAAGTTTGCTTCTAAAATTGCACTCGCGTAAAGATCAAAGGTTTCAACCGCAACTTCGGGTAAACCAAGTTTAAAGCGGATCATTTCCCCTTGTTCAGTCACACGTAAACCATTTTTGAGTGAACGTGGAGGCTGAGAAAGTAATGCTGCATGTGCAGGTGCGCCACCTCGACCGATTGTACCGCCACGACCATGGAATAAAGTGAGTTCAATACCCAGTTCTTCGGTTAAATTGACTAATGCTTCTTGTGCACGATATTGTGCCCATGAAGCTGCCATCATTCCCGCATCTTTGGCTGAGTCAGAATAACCAATCATCACCATTTGATGATTGTTAATCACGCCACGATACCAACCAATATTGAATAATTGACGCATGACTCTTTCAGAAGCATCTAAGTCATCTAAGGTTTCAAAAAGTGGTACGACAGGAATATGATAAGGCACGCCCGCTTCTTTTAGTAATAAATGCACGGCAAGCACATCAGAGGCACTTCTCGCCATGGAAATAATATAGCAAGCAATTACACCTTGTTTTTGTTGTGCAATGACTTTGCAAGTCTCTAAAATTTCTTGGGTTTCTGCAGACGGCTCCCAATGGGTTGGAATTAATGGGCGACGAGAATTCAATTCACGCACCAAGAAAGATTGTTTCTCAGCTTCGCTCCATTGTGCATAATCGCCAATACCAAGATAACGGGTAATTTCTGCGATAGCATCTGTATGACGCGTGCTTTCTTGACGGATATCCATTTGTGAAAGCGCGACACCAAAACAGCGAATGCGATGCAAAATATCTAATAATGAACCATTGGCAATAATCCGCATGCCACACGCCATTAATGATTGATAGCAATCATAGAGCGGTTCCCAAAGTTGATTATCTTCCATGATGATATCCGCCTGACTTACGCGAGGCGGACGATTTGCCATGCAATCTTCAAAGTAATCAAGAGTGGCCATAAGTTTTGCACGAAGCTCTTTAACCACAAAACGATAAGGCTCTAAATGCTCACCATATTTTGCGGTAAATTCTGGCGTGCATTTCACCATAGATAATTCATCGACAAGAGATTTGATGTCATTTAAGAATAAATCCGCTGCTTTCCAACGAGCAAGATAGAGGACTTGTTGGGTGATTTTTGAAGTCACAAATGGGTTACCATCACGGTCACCGCCCATCCAAGAAGAAATTCTGACAGGACGTAAGCCCACAGGTAAATCGTATCCCAAGAATTCACGAGCGTGTTCATTGAGTTGACGTAAGAATTCCGGTACCCCTTGCCATAGGCTATTTTCAATCATGGCAAATCCCCATTTTGCTTCATCAAATGGCGTAGGGCGAATGGTACGGATTTCATTGGTATGCCAAGCTTCAGCAATCAAACGAAGCAATAAGCGTTCAATAATGCCGCGTTCTTTCGGTGTTAAGTCATCATGCTCTAATTTGCTTAAGCATTTATTGATCTCAACGTGTTTATGGACTAAAGAACGACGTGTAGTTTCGGTTGGGTGTGCCGTTAATACAAGCTCAATGAGCAAGTTTTCAACGGTTTTGTAAACTTCTTCTTTTGAAACATTTAATGCTTTTAAGCGTTGAAATAAAGCACTTAGTGAACGATTAGAAGATTGTAAATCTTTATGTTGGCGAGAGACGGTTTGGTATTGTTCAGCAATATTCGTTAAGTTAAGAAAATGGCTGAATGCACGCGCAACAGGAATAATATTTTCATTTGAAATGGTGGAAAGGGTATCCAACAATGTTTTACGTGCTTGGCTATCGCCCGCTCGAGATTGTTTGGACAATTGACGAACATTTTCAATTAAGGTGAGAATGTCTTCGCCTTGTGCATCATTAATGGTTTCTCCAAGAAAACGCCCTAACATATTAATGTTATGACGGAGAGTGCGATATTCATCAGTCATATAAACTCCGATAAAGAAAAAAATAAAACTAGAAGAGATATAATCAAAAATATGTATCGGGATCAAATGCTATACGTCAAAAACTTGCATTAAATCAAAAAAGGCTAAAATAAGTAAAAAAATGACCGCACTTTTTTAGATAAAATTCAAAGTGCGGTCAAAAAGTTTAATGTTTATTTAAGGTTGCGAACTGATTTGCGAATGACGAGTTCAGGATGGATCGCAATGCGGTGTTTTTCGTGATTATCGTTATCTTTATTGGCAATACGCTCAAATAAAAGATTAACCGCTTGTGCACCTAGACGAGATTTCGATTGGTGAATTGTGGTGAGTGGCGGTGCATAGAAACGTGATGAGTGAATATTATCATAGCCAATAATCGAGATATCATCAGGCACACGCAAGCCTTTTTCCGTAATCGCAGAAATTGCACCTAATGCCATCACATCATTACAACAGAATACGGCAGTAGGTAGGCTGTCTTGTGCAAGAATTTTATTCATACACTCGTAACCGTCCTCAGGTTCGAAGAAACCTTCCATAATCCAATTTTCATGAATTGGCAGATTGGCTTCATTCATGGCTTTTACAAAACCTTCATAACGGGTTCTTGCGGTAGTTTTATCCAATTCCCCCGCAATAAGACCAATGGCTTTATGACCACAATCAATTAAATGCTTAGTGGCAAGGTAACCGCCCGTAAAGCTGTTATCTTCAATGATATCGGTATCTGTATTTGGACCCCAATCCATCACCACCATAGGCACAGACGAGAAACTAGAAAGTACATCGAGTGAATGTTGTGTGTATTCAGAACACATGACCAATAAACCATCTACGCGTTTTTTGGCAAGCATTTCGACGTGGTTTTTAATTTTTTCAGGATCATTTTGTGTATTACACAAAAAAAGTGAATAGCCTTGACGATAACAATGATCTTCAACGGCATGAATGATTTCAGCAAAATAAGGAGATTCACTGGTGGTAACAATCATCCCAATGGATTTTGTCGTGTTGACTTTCAAACTCCGAGCAACAGCACTTGGTGAGTACTTCAAGCTTTTAATGGCTTGCATCACCGCCTCTTCGGTTTCTTTTGCTACAAAACGGGTTTTATTAATTACGTGTGAAACAGTGGTGGTGGAAACACCAGCCATTTTTGCGACATCTTTAATTGTTGCCATAATTTTGCCTCTAGAGAATTTTTCCTATTATAAAGACTGTCACTAAATAGGTTAAGTAAATTATAAAAAATTTTTGAAAAAACGTGCTTTATTGTTAGAATGGGTTATCTTTAACTAAACAAGTGGGAAATTAAAATGAGTGATTTTGGTTACGCAATGTTAGCTGTAGTGCTTTCTTTAGGTGTTGTAGTAGGTTTAGCGACTGCAATTTTTTAGTTGAAAGAAATAACATATTAATCCATTTAAAATAGACCGCGCTTTAAGCATTTAAAGTGCGGTTATTTTTTTAAGGCTTTTTAAAGTTGTGCTAAAAGCCATGCCATTGGACTATTTCTTTAGTATAATTTGCAACTATTTCCTTTTGTTGTAATCAAAATACTGCAAAAACCAAATTTGAGATAATTATGAATAAATATTTGATTTCACTAGATAAAGATGTTCAGCGTCGTGAGCTGTTTTTTGCTCAACCGGATACGGCAGATTTCGTTGTATTTTCAGCGATTAATACCATGCAAAAAGAGTGGGATGATTTGGCTGAAGTATTCAATCCAACGAAGTTTGAACAGCATTATGGACGCAACGTCACAAAAGGCGAAATTGGTTGTACATTAAGTCATTTGGCAGTTTATCGTCAGATTGTAGAAGATCGAAATGTGACGGAAAATGAATATGCTTTAGTCTGTGAAGATGATGCGCTATTTAATGCGAATTTATCCCCAAAAACGACCGCACTTTTAACTGAAAAGTGTGATGCGGATATCGTGTTAATCGGCCAATCAAAAATTGCGGAATTTAATGATGTGGAATTAGAGATTAATTATCCAACCACTTTTTCATTTTTACGCCAAACTATTGGTGATGTCACCGTGGCTTATCCATATAAAAGTTATTTTGCAGGCACGGTAGCATACTTAATTAAAAAATCAGCGGCACGTGCATTTTTAAAGCAACTCGAACAAGAAAAACCGTTTTGGCTTGCTGATGATTTCTTATTATTTGAAACCCAATTTCAGATTAATAACAATGTAGTTCGTCCGCTTGTGGCCATTGAAAATCCACAATTAGTGAGTAATTTGGAAGCGATTCGTGGTTCAAAATCTAATAATTTAGTGAAGAAATTAATTAAATATCCGCTCAAAAAAATCTTAGCAGTGAAAAAGAATTTAGGAAAATAACGTAAAAATGACCGCACTTTTTAACCTTTTTTATCTTTACGATCCTTGGCTATTTCATGTCGTACGAATGTCATTCGTCGCAGGCTTAACAGCATTGGCTGTACTGGCTTATCAATACCTTAAAAAACAGAAACCCCAAGGCATCACTGTGCCATTGGATAGTTTAGCCGTTATCATTGGGCTGATTGTATTTAGTGTGATTCCGCTTTTAGTTAACGGTACGCGAGATTTTTCTGTCATCACCATGTATGTGAAAGAGCTGATTTTATTTATCTTTGGTGTGGGACTTTATAATGCCTTCTATACCAATGTAAATGGTCAACAGAACGTGGTGCGTGATTTACAACTTGGTGTGGTAGTGCAGTTTGCTGTTGGTATGATTGGCTTACTCGGTGTATCATTTATGATTGATTTCTTGCTTTCAACCAATGCGGTGTTGCCCGCACGTTTTTATGGTTCAGAGCAGGAATATCGCCTATATAACATCACCGCAGCGGCCTTTTTCCAGTTGAGTTTATTCTATTTAATGCTGTTGCATTTCTTGCTCGCTTACAACGCTAAACATAATACGCTTCCAAGTATTTTAGTGTTTTTTATGCTATGTATCGGATTAATTTCAGGACGTACATTCCTTCTGTTATCGGTTGTGAGCATTTTAGTGTATTTCAAATGGCGTTATGTGCCATCACTCATTGCATTCGCCGTTTTAGTATTATTATTGGCCTATTTCTTACCAGAAAATCCTTATGTGGCACATGCTTTAGAACCCGTGATTAATTTATTACATGGTGCAGGATTTGTCAGTTCGTCAACCGATACGTTGATGAAAAACCATCTCTTCATGCCAACACTTAAACAGTTTATTTATGGCGATGGTATGTATATGAGTGGTGAGTTAGAAGTTGGCCGTTACTATGGGCATACGGATTCTGGTTTCTTACGCCAAATTCTTTATGGTGGCGTGTCTTATGCTTTAGTGTGTTTTGCCGTGACATTCTATTTTGTACGCAAAGTCGCCTTAAATTGGTTTGATGGCAGTTGGAAATTTATTCTTTCTGCTTTCGTGATTTTAGCGTTCTGTAACATCAAAGCGGACACCTTTGCTTTCCCTGGTATTATGTTTGTCATGTTAATGTTCTTATCGCTTTTTGGCACTCACGGTAAACAGCTTATTTTATTTAAACAAAAGGAGCCGAAAGATGTTTAGTATCATCGTGCCTTCTTATAATCGGAAAGAAGAAATTCCAGCGTTATTGGAAAGTTTAACCAAGCAAACCACTTATAATTTTGATGTGGTGATTGTGGATGACTGCTCGAAAGAACCCGTTGAAGTGACACAATCTTATCCATTTTCAGTTAAAGTCATTCGTAACGAAACCAATCAAGGTGTCGCAGAAAGTCGTAATATTGGGGCGAAAAATGCGGATAATGAATGGCTGTTATTCCTTGATGATGATGATCGTTTTGCAAATGATAAATGTCAGAAATTAGCTGATGTGATTGCCGAGCATCCCGATGTTAACTTTATTTATCATCCTGCAAGATGTGAAATGGTGAATGAAGGCTTTAGCTATGTGACTAACCCGATTGAGCCACAAGAGATTAGCGTAGAGCGAATTTTACTGGCGAATAAAATTGGGGGTATGCCAATGATTGGGGTGAAAAAAGATCTGTTTTTAAAAATTGGCGGATTATCGACCGCACTTCGTTCATTGGAAGATTATGATTTCTTGCTGAAACTTGTGCAAGATCCAACGTTTAAAGCGTGCAAAGTAGCAGAACCATTAACTTATTGTACGTTCCATACTAAGCGTTCTAGCGTATCAACGGATACGACTAATACGCAAAAAGCGATTGATTATATCCGTGAACATTATGTGAAAACGGCAGAGCAAGAAAAGAATTTTGCCATCAACGCACAATATATGTTGGCTTACCCACATATAATGAATTTATCCCGTAAAGCGGCTTTTTACTATTTTGAGATTTTTAAATTAACGAAAAGTATTAAGCAGCTAGTCATTGCCTTTGTGGTTTTAATTTCACCTAAATTGGCAATTAATTTGAAACGGTTTATGTAGATAACTTATTAGATAGAGAAGTATGAAATTTTCAGTTTTAATGTCCTTATACATTAAGGAAAATCCACAATATTTAAGAGAATGTTTTGAAAGTTTAGTGGCTCAAACCCATCCTGCAGATGAGATCGTATTGGTGTTTGACGGTGCGGTAACGCCAGAATTGGAAGCCGTGGTTGCTGAATTTGAAACCAAATTACCCTTAAACTTAGTGAAGTTGCCAAAGAATTTAGGCTTAGGTAAAGCGCTCAATGAAGGATTAAAACATTGTTCTCACGATTGGGTCTTCCGTATGGATACCGATGATATTTGTGTGCCTGAGCGTTTTGCGAAACAAGTGGCGTTTATTGAGCAACATCCGGATACGATTATTTTCGGTGGGCAGATTGCTGAGTTTGGCGAAAATATTCAAGACATCGTGGCATATCGTAATGTACCGACTGAAGCACAAGATATCGTTAAATTTACCCAAAAACGTTGTCCGTTCAATCACATGACAGTTGCGTATCAAAAAAGTGCGGTCATTAATTGTGGTGGATATGAGGATTTACAGGAAGATTATTACCTGTGGATTAAGCTCATAGCACAAGGACAAAAAGTGGCAAACTTGCCAGATATTTTAGTTTATGCCCGCGTGGGCAATGGCATGGTAGGGCGTCGTCGAGGTTTAAACCAAGCGAAAGCAGAATGGCGTTTATTTAAATTGAAACATCGCTTAGGTATTCAAGGTTTATTTTCTGGCCTATTCACCTTTGCCTTGCGTTCAGGTTCTCGCTTATTACCAACCTCATTATTGAAAGCTGTTTATAACCAATT
>CABQSN010000058.1:0-9803 GCA_902466845.1 uncultured Haemophilus sp. | reverse complement strand
CTCAGCATCCACTAATAATTTTTTCACATCATCAGTTAAGCCAATGTAGAAACTTGGAATTTTAATGACGCCAACGGTTTCACCATCTACCTTAGAAACAGTGAGTTTTGCTGCTTGGTCTTCAATACGTACTTTATCGCGAACTAAAGTGACAATACGGCTTTTTCCACCTTTTGCAGGTTCAATTTCAAGACGAACTTTTGTTCCTTTTTTACCTTTGATTTTGTCAACGATATCTTCTAAACGCCAACCGATAATATCTTCGATTTCGCCTTTTTCTTGGCCAACACCAATGATTTTATCGCCTGCTTGTAATTTTTTACTGCGTTCAGCCGGTGCTCCTGGCACTAAAGATTTGATGCTGGTTTCGTCATCTTCAGATTGTAATGTTGCACCAATTCCTTCTAAGGAAAGATTCATACTTTCATTGAAGCTTTTTGCGGTACGTGGCGCAAGATAGCTTGTATGCGGATCGATTTCTCGAGCAAAGGCATTAATATAAATCTGAACAATGTCATCCGCTTTCGTTTGAGTTAATCGACGAATGGCTAAATTGTAGCGTTTAGTCAGTTTTTCTTTAATTTCAGGCCATTTTTTATCTTTTAATTTCAGGCTGATTACATCATTTTTAACACGTTGTTCCCAAAGCTTGTTTACTTCTTCTTCGCTTGCAGGGAAAGGAGCTTTTTCACGGTCGATCTCAATTTGATCATTACCTTTTAAATCAGGTTCTTGATCTAATAAAGATAATGCATAAGCATAACGTTCATAGCGACGTTTCATCATCAGATCGTAAATCGCAAATGCAGCTGAAAGATCGCCCTCATTAAGTTGATCATCTAATTTAGAACCATATTTAGCACGTAAATCATCAATATCTGATTTTAAAAAGGTGTTATGGCTGTAATCTAAACTTTTAATATAACGATCAAAAATCTTTTCGGAAAAGGCGTCATCAAGCTGGAATTTACGATAATGTGATTGGGTTAAACGTGTCGTTGCACGCTTTGTTGCTAACTGGTTTGCGTCAGTTGCGGAAGGAATCGTAATATCGCTTTGCTTTAATTTCGGCTGCACGGCAAATGTGTCAGACGAATGAAGAAATAACGCACCTAAAATTGCTGTCGCAATAAGACTTTTGGTTGTATGTAATTTCATTTAACCTTTCCCGATAAGAAATAAATTATTAGGCAAATAAACGATCTGCGGTGACAGTCATCACTAAACCATTTTCAAGTTCTACGCGTGCGCCATCTTTTTCCACATTTAATACGGTCGCATTTTTCGCTTGTTCTGCTACTTTCACTTTCACTTTGCTACCTGCAGAAAGTGTTGTGAAATCAACCGCACTTAGTTTTACTTGCGGGGCTTTTGGTTTGCGAGTTGCTTGATTTGAATTTGGTTTACGAGCAGGGCGTTTTTGTTGTGCTTTTTTGGCTGCTAATTCTGCTTTGCGTTTTTCTGCAAATTTAGCTTTTGCATCTGCTAATTGTTGAGTCGCATGAGAAACATGTTCTGCGTCTAATACACCAGCAGGGTTGCCGTATAAATCCACACGCTCAGCACCTTCGCGACAGCCGTGTAAATAGCGCCAGTTGGAGGTGTATTGACGTAAAGCCTGACGCAATTGAGTTTTGCTGACACGTTCATCATCTTTTAATGCTTCAGCAAGATCTTGGAAAAGACCAATTTTTAATGGTTTAGCTTCACCTTCTGCAATAAAGCAAAGTGGGAATTTTTCTATAAGATATGCAATGATCGCTTTTGTATCAGTTAATTTTTGAACGCCTTCAGCATTATTTTCAACTTGGGCTTCAACTTGAGAATCTGTCATTTCTGAGTTTTCCTAGGATAAAAAATAAAAACTTGCACAGTTTACCGCACTTTTATAAGGATTGACAATGGTTGGACAGAATAATTCCGTTTCTAATTCTAATGAATAACTTCACAAATTCCCTTAATTCAGGCTAAAATAGTCCACTTTTATAATTTCTGAAAACATAATGACAAAAACACCTGATTTTACTCATGCCACTTATAAACTCGTGCGTTGCATAGGATGCGATGCAACGGTGTCTGTTTGTCGTCCTCAAGAAGGGGAATACGCGCAATGTCCGCGTTGCCATCATAAATTGCAATCAGGAAGTCGTTGGTCACTTAAACGTTGTTCATTAATCGCCCTTTCTATCTTAATTTTAATGCCATTTGCTTTAGGCTATCCTTTATTGAGCTTAGATTTACTAGGTACTAAAATTGATGCTTCTGTTTGGAAAGGAATTTGGAAAATGGCAGTAGAGGGATATTCCTATACTGCATTTATGATTTTTATCTGTGCTGTTTTAATGCCTGTATCTTTTGCAATTTTAGTCATTATGTTGCAGCTTTCTAAATTACTCAAAATTAAGCCTCGTAATGTCTTATTATTTGTGGGTTATATTAAGCCTTGGGTCATGTTTGACGTATATTTAGTTGCACTGGGTGTCACCATGTTTAAAGTGCGCGAATATGCCACATTAGAAGTGGATGTGTATTTAATTGCTTTTGTTTTTACTGCACTTTTAACCACTTTATTATTCATTAAAATTAATTTAGATGACTTATGGCATGATTTTTATCCCGAGCAGAAACCAGTTACTAAAAGTGATAAACCGTTAGAACTTTGTACAGCCTGCGATTACACTTTTTTAAAAGAAGATCAAGAATACGATCACCGTCATCGAGCAATTTGCCCACGTTGTGCATCGCTTATTGAAATACCAGAGAGTGTAAAATTACAACGTGTTTGGGCGACATTAGTGGCGGGGATTATCATGCTTTTCCCTGCAAACTTGCTCCCAATATCCGGTGTTTATTTAACAGGAAATTTGTCACAAGATACCTTGATGTCGGGTGTAATGTCATTTATAAGCATGGGCAGCTATTTTGTTGCTTTCGTGGTATTCTTCGCCAGTATTTTTGTGCCCGTAAGCAAAATCCTGATTATGTTGTATTTACTGGCAAGCGTGCATTTTAAATGGAGACATTCAATTAAATGGCAAATGCGGCTATTACATATCATTCACTTTGTAGGACGTTGGTCAATGCTGGATCTTTTTGTGTTAGCCTTGATGATGTCTTTAGTGACACGTGGACAGATTATTAATTTTACCGTAGGCCCTGCGGCATTTTATTTCGGTGCAGCAGTGTTTTTAACTATGATTTCAACTTCTCAGTTTGATAGTCGATTAATTTGGAAAATTTATGACAGAAAACAATAAACCAGAATCTCAATCTATTGATGAGCAATCTAACAATGTAGAAGCGTTATTACGTAAGAATAAACGCATCTCACCGTTTTGGTTGTTGCCTTTTATTGCATTATGTATTGGTGCCATTTTATTTTTCCAAATTGTGCAAGAACAAGGAAAGATGATTACGATTACATTTTCTAATGGTGCAGGGTTGGTTGCAGATAAAACACCGATTCGCTATCAAGGTTTGCAAATTGGCGTTGTGAAGAAGGTTAACTTTACTGACAATATGCAAAAAGTGAAAGTTGAGGCAAGTATTCATTCTGAAGCCACCGATGTGTTAAAGAAAAATACTAAATTTTGGCTTGTGCAACCGAGCGTATCGCTCGCGGGGATTTCAGGTTTAGATTCTTTAGTGTCAGGAAATTATATTACGCTTCAACCAGGTGATGGTGATTCAGAAGATGAATTTATTGCGGAAGAGCAAGGCCCTATTGCACAAGTCAATCCTGGGGATTTATTAATTCATTTAATTTCAGATGATTTAGGATCAATTTCGATTGGTGCTTCTGTGTATTTCAAAAAAATGCCAGTCGGGAAAATTTATGATTACCGCTTCAATAAAGAGAATAAAGTTGAAATTGATGTGGTAATTGATAAGGCCTTTGCGCATTTTGTGAAGAAAGATTCACGTTTCTGGAATATTAGCGGTATTAACGCCAATATTAATTCATCCGGTATGAATGTGGCAGTGGAAAGTTTAAATGCAGTGGTGCAAGGTGCCGTATCATTCGACTCGCCATCAGATAGCCCGCAAGCGGTGACTAACAGCAACTATATCCTTTATTCTAATTTACAAGCGGCTAAACGCGGGATTGAGGTTGAGGTGACGCTGCCAGTTTCTGCAGGTTTACAAGCTGGACAAACTTCAGTTTATTATGGTGATGAGCAAGTTGGTTTGCTTTCGTCTTTAAGAACCGTCGAAAACAATGAAGATATTTTACAAGGGACATTATTAATTGAGCCAAGTCAGGCTAATCTCTTAAAAACTAATACGCACATTGTGTTGAAAAGTCGCAAGTTAGATTTAGGCGATATTGCTAACCCACAGAAATTCTTCCGTGGTGATTATTTCGAAATTATTCCAGGAAGTGGAGAAAGCAAAACGCAATTCGAAGTCATTCGAGAAAATGAGTTATTGCTCAAAGCACTAAATACTTTGGTTTTAACCTTAACGGCACCAGAGACTTATGGTATCGCGGAAGGGCAATCCGTGTTTTATAACAATATTGCCATTGGGCAAATTGTGAAGCAGCACTTAAATGTTGATGGTGTCAAATTTGAAGTGGCGATTGCGTCAGAGTATCGCAATCTTATTCATGAAAATACCCAGTTTGTCGCTGCCTCTAATTTTGATGTGAGTTTGGGTATTGATGGCTTACGTTTTGAATCTGCAACTCCATCAAAATGGTTGCAAGGTGGCGTGCGTGTATTAGCGAAAAAAGGAAGTGGTGCACCGCATTCTACCTATCCACTTTATAAAGATATTAGCAGTGCAGAAACAGGCGTTACGGGCAACTTAGTGAATCCAACGATTGTGTTACATTCCACTAATTTGCCAAGTATTAGCAAAGGTTCTGTGGTGCTTTATCGTCAGTTTGAAGTAGGTAAAATTATTAACGTAAGACCGAAAGCCAATAATTTTGATATTGATGTGTATATTTATCCGGCTTATCAAAACCTTCTTACAGATAAAAGTGTATTCTGGGTTGAAAGCGCGGCACAAATTGATATTACGCCGAAAGGCATTAGTATCCAGGCTTCACCGGTTGCTCGTTCATTAAAAGGCGCAATTAGTTTTGATAATACGGGTTCAGGCAAAAATAAAACACTTTATCCAAGTGAATTGAGGCTAAATCAGCGGGGCAAGTGATTACGTTAATAACAGATGATGCAACATCTTTAAGTAAAGGAATGAGTTTGCGTTATCTAGGTATGAATGTGGGTGAAGTCGAGCAGATTGCCCTTGATCAAAAAACAAATCGTATCACAGCAAAAGCATTAATTAATCCAAGTTATATGGGGATGATTGCAAAAGAAGGTACGGTATTTAAAGTGATTTCCCCACAAATCTCAGCGGGTGGAATTGAAAACTTAGATAGCCTTTTACAGCCTTACATTGATATTGAGTTAGGCAAAGGTCCATCAAAAACACAGTTTAATTTAGCGCAAACTGCACAACCTAGAAATAAATACAGCAATGGCGTGCCATTTATTTTGGAAACCAGTGATGCGATGAATTTAACGGAAGGCTCACCAGTGCTTTATCGCGGTGTTGAAGTGGGAACCGTTCGTAAGTTTGAATTGAATTCTTTAGGTGATCGTGTGTTGGTACATATTGCGATAACACCTAAGTATCAACATTTAGTACGTAAAAATTCAGAGTTCTGGGTTTCATCAGGTTATGATTTCAATCTTGGTTGGAAAGGGGCTGAATTTAATACCGGTAGTGTACAGCAATTGTTGAAAGGGGGCATTTCGTTCTCGACTCCATCGGGTACGATCGTTCAACCACAAGCAACGGCAAATCAGCGCTTTATGTTGCAAGTGAAGAAACCAGCTGAAGCACCAACTTGGAATTCGGGTGCTTTACCGGCAAGTCAATAAAGCATAAAAAGAAATAACCGCACTTTTGAATAATCAAAGTGCGGTTATTTTTTTAGATATTTTGAATAGTGTTATAGGTGTTATTGCCCCATATTTTTGACTGATTTTAAAAAGCCTTTGGCTGAAGTATAGACTTCATCTTTGCCCTGAGCATGTAAAATCATATCGGACATTTCACGGAATGCACCCTTCCCACCGCCAAGTGAAAGCACATAATCCACGGCATTTTGCACATAAGGTGCAGAGTCTGCCACAGCAAAAGAAAGGCCACAGGTTGCAAAAGCAGGGAGATCGACGCTGTCATCACCAATATAGGCAGTTTGTTCTGCGGTAACACCTGCTTGTTTCATGAGATCTAAACAAGCGCTTTCTTTTTCAAGCTTACCTAAAAAGAACAACTTAATCCCCAGATCGCTAATTCGCTTACGCAGAATCGCAGAATCTCTGCCCGATAATACGGCGACTTGAATACCTGCATCCATCAACATTTTGACACCAAGTCCATCGCGCACATGGAAGCTTTTAATGGCTTCGCCATTTGCATCATAATGGAGTAGTCCGTCAGTTAATACGCCATCAACATCGGTGATGACCAATTTAATTTTCTTTAATTTTTCGTTAATCATTAGCTTGAGAACTCCACTAAGCCCACAACATTATTTTCATCATTGACCACGACAAGAGAGTGAATTTTCTTCTCTTTCATCAAGTCTTCTGCTTTCGCTAAGAATTCATTTTCATGAATAGTTTTTGGTGAAGAGGTCATCAGTTCTTTCGCAGTCTTGTTAAGGGTATCTGCACCATTAGCCGTTAATGCTCGGCGCACATCACCATCGGTAATAATGCCTTTAAGTTGTTGGTTTTCCATCACTAATGCCACACCCATGCGACCTTCATTCATAATAGTTAAGCAATCAGTAAAGCTGGTATCTGGTGTGGTAATCGGCAATCGAGTTTGCATTTGATCTTTTACTTTGCATAACAAACGACGACCAAGACTTCCACCCGGATGGAATTTCGCAAAATCAGCCGGTTGGAAATGGCGAGCAGTAATCAATGAAACCGCAAGGGCATCGCCTAAGGCTAAAGTCACTAACGCAGAAGTGGTTGGTGCGAGATTGTTTGGACAGACTTCGCGTTCGACAGTGATATCTAAAACATAATCCGCATGGCGAGCAAGCGTTGAGTTTTTATTGCTAGTTAGGGCAATAATTTTATTACCAAAGTTTTTCAAACTTGGAATGAGTTTATTTACATCATCGGTTTCACCGCTATAAGAAATCAGCATCACGATGTCGATGGGTTTTAACATACCTAAATCGCCATGAAAGGCTTCAGTCGGGTGCAGGAAGAAACTTGGTGTCCCTGTAGAGGCAAAAGTCGCCACCATTTTTTTGCCAATTAGCCCCGATTTACCAATACCACCGATGACTAAACGACCTTCGCAAGCAAGGATAAGATCCACAACTTGAGAAAACTCATCATCCAAGCGTTGGCTTAGTTGTGTGAGCGCTTGGCTTTCAACAGAAAGCGTTTCTCGTGCGATTTGTAAATAATTCATAGGAAATCCTTATGATAAAAGTGCGGTTGAAAATAACCGTGTTTTGTAGGGCTATTCTAACGGAAGTTATTAAAAATAAGAATGAAAATTTGACCGCTCTTTGAATTCCCCCTATACTACGCCGCGAGTTGGTTAGACAATCGCTGGTTTATTGAAGCCCTTAACCGTGTTCGCACGACCTAGTGGGACAAGTAAACGAGAGGAAAGTCCGAGCTACAAAGGGCAGAGTGCCGGATAACGTCCGGGCGGCGTGAGCCGACGACCAGTGCAACAGAGAGCAGACCGCCGTGAAAACGGTAAGGGTGAAAGGGTGTGGTAAGAGCACACCGTGCCGTTGGTAACAACGTGCAGCAAGGTAAACTCCACTCGTAGCAAGACCAAATAGGAACTCAATGGATGGCCCGTCCAGAGTTCGGGTAGGTTGCTTGAGCGGCAGAGTAATTTGTCGCCTAGAGGAATGATTGTCCACGACAGAACTCGGCTTATCGACCAACTCAACAAATTCATCAAAAATGACCGCACTTTTGTTTTTTCAATTCTAATTTGAACGGAATGAATAAAAGTGCGGTCATTTTCTTTTGTGTTTTACCACAAGCTCATTTGTTCTAAATGGCTTTCTTCCGGTAACGTCACGTGTAATCCCACAAGGCGAATGGATTTTCCATGGCTACGTTGCCAAATTTGTTCCAGTAATTGCTGAAAGCTTTTTAGTGATAAAGGCAAGCCTGTTTTTTCTAAGGTCGTCACCTGAAAATCTTCAAATTTTAATTTCACCCCAATTTTGCGAAAAGCCGTTAAGGGGACATTCGGCGCGCTTCGTTCAATACGGCGAATAAGCTCAGCATAGAGATTATCTAGTAGCGCTATACCTTGTTCAACATGGCTAATATTTTCAGATAAAGTGCGTTCTACACCGATAGATTTTCGTTCTCGATGAGCTTGAATTTCACGATCATCAATACCATGGCTAAAATCCCAAATTCGCTTGCCCATTTTACCGAAGATATTTAATAAAATAGATTGATCGAGTTTTTGCACATCTTCGCAAGTTTCTAGGCCCATTTTCAGTAAACGTTCAGAGGTGACTTTGCCCACACCAGGGATTTTTTTCAATGGCAACGTTTTTACAAACTGATCAACTTCATGAGGTTGAATTACAAATTGTCCGTTCGGTTTATTCATATCGGAGGCAATTTTGGCGAGAAATTTAAGGGGCGCAACGCCAGCTGAGGCGGTCAGTTTTAATTCATCAAAAATCGCTTGGCGAATTTCTTGTGCGATCCAAGTGGCGGATCCTGAACATTGTGTACAATCCGTGACATCTAAATAAGCTTCATCTAAGGAAAGTGGCTCAATGATAGAAGTATAGCGTTGAAAGATCTGATGAATTTGTGCGGATACCTGTTTATAAAGCGGCATATTAACTGGTACTAAAATCAGATTAGGACATTTTTTGATAGCTTGTGCCGTCGGCATCGCACTGTGTAGCCCAAATTTTCTCGCTTCGTAGTTACAGGTGGTAAGTACACCACGTTGTCGAGAACTTCCCCCCACTGCAACAGGTTTGCCCTGTAGCGTTGGATTTTCACGGATTTCAACAGAGGCATAAAAGCAATCCATATCAATGTGAATGATTTTTCGGGTGGAACTCATGCGGTAAGTGCGGTCAAAATTAGGCGTGTTTTTAGTATATCGAAAAGAAAATAACTGTTCAACCATACAGCTATTAAAAAGCCCACATTGCGTGGGCTAGATAAGAGAATTAACGATCAGAAAGAACGGTTTTATCACCAAACAGGATAACGCGTTCAATAGGATAAACATCAATTTTTTCTTGTTGGTTCATAAAGACTTTACGTGCATCTTCAGCCAATTGAACAAATTTGAGTAAATGGAATTTGCAAATTAATATTGATGGATTTACCCGGTTGTAATGGGGTTTCTAAATTGATTTGCATATCTTGGCTGTAAATAACTTTACGGTTATTCACATATACGCCCACCCATTGAATATTTTTGATTGGTTTTTGACCAATGTTAGTGATTTCATGTTTGAATGCACTTAATGCTTGGCCATTTTCGTCAACCACCATTTCACGATTACCAATATTGATGGCAAGGTATTTGTCGATGTTATCACTCGCTTTTGCCACTTGTTGAGTTGATTGTGATGCTTTTGTAGGTGTTGCTTCTTTTGCGATAACTTGTGTGTTAAATGCTAAACATAATGCACCTAATGAAAGTGCGGTCAGAGATTTTAATGTTTTCATTATTCGATTCCTTATAAAAAAGTGGCAAAATTTTACCCTAACTTCTCAGGTTAATAAATAGCTTCTTTTCCTTTC
>CABQSN010000057.1:0-10251 GCA_902466845.1 uncultured Haemophilus sp. | reverse complement strand
AAACGAATGTCTCGACCAGGTTCAGGCAATGTTGATACACCTGCACGTTGGCTGTGGCTTCGATAATATTTGTTAAACGCATTATCTAGCGCAAGGTTCACATTAATATTTTCAGCTGGTTTCCATGTAATATAGAAATCACTTACTCCATATCCTGGACGTTTAGTGGTTGTTGCACCGCCGCCACGGTTATTCGTTGTAGCATCGTAACTGGTATGTTGTACAAAACGACCTTTCCAGCCAATTTCAATATCAGGTTGAGTAAAGCGATAAGACACACCTGTAGTCCAAGTACGTCCAATCGGAATAGCTGTCACAGTACTATCCACTGTTCTGCCATCTAATTCAGGTTTACTATAAGCCACGCCCGCACGTAATGTTAAACCTTCATATTTATAAGCTGCACCAACTTCATACCCATGATTTCTTAGTTTACCTGCATTTTGAATTTCATAAAAACCCGGGCGTATTTGTGTAAATGCATGTGTATCTTTTACCGTTTGCCAGAAATAGCTTCCATTTAAGGAGAAATTATCAGCAAGTTTGTAATTGAAACCCACTTCAGCATTACGTGATTTCTCTGGTTTAATATTTGATGCAATTGAGTAAACGGCTGTTTTACCTAGAGTTGAACCTGAAGATAGCATCACTTCATGGAAACGAGGACTACGTGTTGCATAGTTTAAGCTCGCATTAAAGCTTAGATCATTATTCACTTCATAAATTAAACCGACGCTCGGATTTACGCTTCCCTTATGCGATTTTTTTCCATTCATTGCTCGGAAATCAAAATGATCATAACGTAATCCGGTTGTTAAGGTAAAAGCACCTAAGCCCCAAATACCTTCCGCATAAACACCTACATCACGTTTCTTTTGGGTTTTCATTTGAACACCGTTTTGTACGGTTAACGAATTAGGTTTACCCTCTTGATCACGATAATTAACACCGTATTTAATAAGATGAGACTGTCCCACTGCGCTTTCTAAATTTAAATTTGCCCCATTAGCAATTAAACGTGTTTTTGAATTCTCACTTGGCTCTTTACGATTAATCACAGAATGATACACATTGGCTTTAGCATTCGTCACAAAGCCCATATTCTTACCATTCCATTCTAAGTTTGTCGTATCATTTTGTGTAATACGATAACGAGGGGCGTTATTACTACTATTTATAATTTTGTTACCATTACGATCTAAAACATACCAAGTATTCCCTTCTTGGCTTAAAGTATAGCCATTTGCTCGCTGTTCCTTTGTAAGGGTTGGTGGATTACCATTTCTGGCGCTAGCGGTTAACCAATCTTGCGAAAAGTCAAATTCTTCTCGAAGTGCGCGAACACCATAATGGCGCTCTTGACGATGACTTAATTCAAGACGCTGTTCTTCTGTAATATCAACACCAACTTTGGCGAGTAAACCACGTTGATGCAATGCACTGTTCTGAACTTTTTTACTACCCTCTAAATTGCTAAAATTATGACCACCCTTGTAGTCATTTTCGTTAACCCAATTTCCAGAAATTAACGCATCTACCGGACCAGCTTTAGAATAAACGGTCGCACCTTTAGACCAGCCACTATTTGAACTTACACCAGCGTGAACTTTGAAGCCAATATCTTGCCCTTCTTTGAGCAAATCTTTTGCACTCACTGTTTCTGCAACAATCGCACCGCTTGTTGCCCCAATCCCTGCGCTTGCAGATCCCGTCCCTTTTTGCACATCAACACGTTTTAATAAAGACGGATCAAACATGAAACGACCTTGGTGATGGAATAATTGTGCATCGGTATAAGCACCATCAATTTTCACATCAACTTGATCTTGTCCCATACCACGAATCGTAAACCATTGTGATGTACCACGACCGCCACCAAAATTAATTGCCGGTTCATCTTTTAATAAACCTTTTAATTCCGTCTCTGTGCTACGCTCCATTGTTTTTGTCGTAATCACATTGGTTTTACTTTTTGCCCCGCTATTCTCAGAAACAACATTAATCACATCTAGTTGTTCTTCAGCTTGGACATTCGCTGCAATAAACACAGCAAGTGGCAATAAGGCAAAATTTGCTCTCTTCATTATGTATACCTTTCATAGATTTAAAACGATAATAATTATTATTTATTTTTGAGTATTAAGTCTAGATTTCTTTGCGTTTCTGTTGTCTAAATTAGTTACTCATAAAAAAGCCCTGTATAAACAGGGCTTGAATCATCTATTCTTACTTAGAAAGTATATTTTACCGTTGCATAATAAGCACGACCAGGTTCGTTATAAGTATGAGCATTGTAATTTGTACTGCTTGATGAACGATAAATGCGTTTATCAAATAAGTTACTTACACCGACACGAATACTGATTGTGTCTTTCCAATTGTAACCTGCGCTTAATCCCCAAACTGCATAGCTACCAATATCTTCTGAGCCAGCAAGCTGATTAACGTATTTATTGTTACCATTTTCCATACGATTTTCCGGATTTTTACGGGATTTTTGTTTACCGTATTGCGTATAAGTTAACATTGCATCCAAGCTATCTGTAATTTGATAACTTAAGCTTGAATTCAAGGTATATTTTGGCACGATAGAAAGCGGGTTACCTGTATCTTTATTTTTGGTTTTATGCATATAAGTGAAGTTATTCACCCAGTTTAATTTATCTTGGATTAATGGTAATGTCAGATTACCTTCAAAACCTTCAATCACTGCGCGGTTTGCATTACCCCATTTATACAAATAGTTACCTAGGTTAGTTAAACCAATAAATTCACCATCAGACACGATTTTGTTACGATAGTCATTACGGAAGTAAGCTACAGAAGCTAGAAGTCCGTCTTTATCATATTCAATTCCGATTTCTTTATTCCAGCTGGTTTCTGGTTTAATGTCGCTATTACCTTGGAAATAACAAGTTTTATTATTTGGTACATTAGTTGGACAACCTTGACCTAAAGTAAACAACAAGTAATTCGGGTTAGTTTGATAAAGATTCGGTGCTTTATAAGCTCTTGCAATCCCACCTTTAATTTTCCAATCATCGTTGAGACTTTGTAAGAAGTTTAATCCACCACTTACATTAGAACCTGAATAGGTGTTGTAATCATAACGTAAAGATGGCGTTAAGATCGTGGATTGTGTTGCTGAAATATTATCTTCAACAAATACCGCCCATTCCGTTTGACTGCTATGACCACCTCGTACATTTGAAATACCACTTGGTAAACGTTCTTTCAAATCATAAACTACCTTACCTGTTTTTTTATCTCGTCGTCCACCAAGTAACTGTGTCATAGAAGAAGCATCATCTAAACTGCTGTGTACGCCTTCAAAACCAACTGTCAGCATATGCTCTACACCCAAGGTAAATGGGATATAGAATTCAGAACTAAAGCGCGTATTTTTAAGAATAGAATCGCTAAAGGCTGATGTACTCGAATAACTGCCTTCTGGACCACCTGCTAAATATTCTGGTAAACGGCTGTTTTTAGTTTTATCAAAAGTAATATAGGTTTTATTGTCGAAATGATCGAATTTACCTTCATAGGTTAAAGCATAGTTCTGACGATATAAACGAGAGGTTTCAGCTTTGCTTCCCGCCAAAGTTTTGGTTTCAGGATAGTTTTTATTATTATAAAGCCCTGCTGAGCTATTTTGTGTATCACCGTTATAAATATTACCTTGACGGCTGAAACCAGAATCCAAGGTTAATTTATTTTTCTCATTGATATTCCACACTAAACGGCCATTAATATCTTTATTACGTACGCCTTCACGACCAGCAATCGCAGGATCGCCATTAATACCGACTTCATCCGCTTGTGTTTTGTTCCAGTTACCATATAAACGGAATTGCAATACATCTTTAATTAACGCACCACTTAGATTAAAACCGACACGGTTCGTTGCACCTTCATCGCTGTCTTCTGGTTGATTGGTGTAATAGCTTAAGCTACCGTGCAAATCATTGGTAACAGGTTTAGTGATAATATTAACCACCCCACCCATTGCACCTGAGCCATAGCGTGCCGCTGAAGGACCACGCAATACTTCAATTTTTTCAATCGCTTCAACTGGCACCCAGTTACTGTCGCCACGAGAGTTACGTTCACCACGCACACCATAACGTTCTGCATTACGAGAGGTGACTGGTTTACCATCCACTAAAATCAATGTATTTTCTGGTCCCATACCACGAATATCAATTTGACGTTTATTTCCGCGTTGTCCTGTAGATGAGTTACCCGTCAAATTCACACCTGGCATGGTACGTAATACTTCAGAAACATCATTTGTCGCTGGGCGTTTTTCTAAATCTTTTGCTGTCACAAGAGAAGAACCAAGTGATTGTTTTACCTGATTTTCTGCTGTAACTTTAATTTCCTCTAGTTTCTCTTCGCCATAAGAATAGCTTGAAAAAAGCGCGATGGTTAATGTGC
Organism: uncultured Haemophilus sp.; assembly: GCA_902466845.1. Lineage (GTDB taxonomy): Bacteria > Pseudomonadota > Gammaproteobacteria > Enterobacterales > Pasteurellaceae > Haemophilus_D. The sequence continues at coordinate 5,811 of CABQSN010000057.1, read as the reverse complement.
TTAATGCGAAGAATGATGTTGTTTTTAAATGATTGCCTTTATACATTGAATGCTCTCCTGGCATATGTGAAATAAATAATACCCGAGAATTCTAGTACAATATAATTTGAGTGTAAACAACAATTCTTATCATTATTATTCAAATTAAATGAACAAAATACCTAAATTTTGACCGCACTTTCTTGCAATCCCAATAAATTCTAGTATTATTCACGGCTCGCCAATTTGGCGGATTTATTTCTCATTTCGGGTTCCCTACCCCCGATTAACCAACTAAAAAGGTCTTAAAATGAAAATTAATACTCCGATCTTCAATGATCAACAAAAACGTTTTGCTTTAATTTTATTAAGCTTATTTCACATCTTCATCATCACAGCCAGTAACTATTTCGTTCAAATTCCATTTGAAATCAATTTAAAATTGACCGCACTTGGTTTTGTTGATGATTTTTCATTCCATAGCACATGGGGCACACTCACCTTCCCATTCATTTTCTTAGCCACTGATTTAACGGTACGCGTATTCGGGGCGAAAGAAGCCCGTTGGATCATTTTTATTGTGATGATTCCAGCGCTTATTGTCAGTTACATTGTTTCGGTTGTTTTTTCTAATGGACAATATCAAGGGCTAGGTGCATTGAGTGAATTCAATATGTTTGTTTTTCGTATTGCGTTCGCCAGTTTCTGTGCCTATGTTTTCGGACAATTATTAGATGTGTTAGTATTCAACCGCTTACGTCAATTAAAAACTTGGTGGATAGCACCAAGCAGTTCCATGACATTTGGTTCTCTTGCCGATACCTTTATGTTCTTTGGCGTAGCATTTTATAAAAGTAGCGATCCATTTATGGCCGAACATTGGTTTAGCCTTGGATTCGTCGATTACTTATTTAAATTATTTGTCGGTATTGTCTTGTTTGTACCTGCTTATGGCGTGGTACTGAGCATGATCTTACGTAAACTTCAATCTCTCGCAAGCTCTCGTCAGTTTGCTTAACTTAAGGAAATAAAATGACTGAAACCCTTTCTCTTAGAGCCAAAATAGAACAAAGCCCAATGGGGGCTTATCAATGGATGATTGTGGTGATGGCTGCCATCATGAATTTACTTGATGGCTTTGATGTATTAGCCCTGGCCTTTACTGCAACAGCCATTCGTGGCGAATTTGGCCTCACGGGGATTGAGTTGGGTTATTTATTAAGTGCCGGCTTGTTTGGTATGACTGCCGGCTCACTTTTCCTTGCACCACTTGCGGATAAAATTGGTCGCCGTCCATTGTTATTAATGGCGGTATCACTCTCCGCTATTGGGATGTTAGGCTCGGCGTTTATCTCACAATATCAATGGCTCGGTTTCTGGCGCGTTATCACCGGTCTTGGTGTTGGCGGTATTTTAGTGGGCACAAACGTGATCACCAGCGAATATTCCTCTCGCAAATGGCGTAGCTTTGCGATCAGTGTCTATGCTGCTGGTTTTGGTATCGGTGCAGTATTAGGTGGTATATTCGCCGTGATGTTGCAAGGTGAATATGGCTGGCGTTCCGTGTTTTTAGCGGGCGCTATCTTGACCAGTTTACTTTTAGTGGTTTTATTTATTTGGTTACCGGAATCTATTGACTTCCTCACCTCCAAACAACCTAAAAATGCAGAAGTGCGGTTAAATTTAATTGCAAAAAAAATTGGTTTAGCCGGTGATTGGAAACTTCCTGCAAAAACAGAAAAAGTTAAAACTAAATTACCTATTAGCCAATTATTTAGCGAAAAATACTTACATTCTACTTTGCTAATCTGGACAGCTTTCTTCGCTATTATGTTCAGTTTCTATTTTATTAGCTCATGGACACCAGCCTTATTAAAAGAAGCAGGCATGACGACAGAGCAAAGTGTGAGCGTCGGAATGATGATCTCATTAGGGGGCACTTGTGGCGCCTTAATCTATGGCTTACTGGCTAGCCGTTGGACGGCTCGCGGTGTATTGATTTTATTCACCATATTATCTTCCGCCGCGATCATTACCTTTATCCTATCTTCATCCGTTTTATGGGTTGCGATGGTATTCGGTATTTTAGTTGGTGCACTCATGAATGGCTGTATCAGCGGTCTTTATACCTTAAACCCACTTACTTATGATGCCGATATTCGTAGCACCGGTGTGGGCTGGTCGATTGGTATCGGTCGTATTGGTGCAATTCTTGCTCCAACGATTGCCGGTCAATTATTAGATATGGGCTGGGACAAACAGAGTTTATATGTAGGTGTTGGCTTCGTTATGCTTATCTCAACCGTTGCGCTCTTTTTCTTAAAAAGCCGCTCAGAAATTAAAGCATAATTTTAAAAAATATAGCAAAAGGCGTGATCAACACGCCTTTTTTATTGCTTGATAAAGTGCTCATCCATAGCCTTCAGATCAGAAAGATTCTCAAGTTATTTTATGTAACATTTTCTTCTAAAAATCCTTTGTTATCCATCTTGAATTTCAACGCATTATGGTGTTAAATCTGCACACATTATAAGGTTATAAAAAATATAAAAAATAGGCTGTAGGAATTTATGTGCCAATTACTCGGAATGAACTGCAATACGCCGACGGATATTGTCTTTTCTTTTGAAGGCTTCCGTCGTCGTGCTGGTCTTACCGACTGCCATTCAGATGGCTTCGGTATCGCTTTTTTTGAAGGTCGTGGTGTGCGTATTTTTCGCGATAACCACGCTGCATCTCAATCCCCGATTGCGGATTGTGTAAAACAATACAAAATCAAATCATTGAATGTGATTGCTCACATTCGTAAGGCAACGCAAGGCGGTGTCACCATTGAAAACACTCATCCCTTTATTCGTGAAATTTGGGGACAAAACTGGGTCTTTGCTCACAACGGTAATTTAAAAGACTTACCGGATATGTCTGAAAGTTTCTGCCAGCCTATTGGCTCAACGGATTCAGAAACGGCATTTTGTTATATGGCGGAATATTTGAAAAATCGCTTCCGTCGTAAACCGTCTGAAATAGAAATTTTTGAAGCCATTCAAGACATTACCAAAGATCTCTCACAAAAAGGCACCTTTAACTTTATTCTTTCAAACGGAGAATGGATGATTGCCCATTGTTCAACTAATTTGCATTATTTAACGCGTAAAGCCCCTTTTGGTAAAGCGCACCGCATTGATGATGATGGTGTCATCGATTTTAATGATTATGCGAAAGATGGCGATAAAGTCACGATCATTACGACTTTCCCTCTCACCAAGGATGAGCCGTGGGTCAAAATGGAACATGGTGGTTTCGTTTTCTTCAAAGAAGGAGACAAAATTGCTGAGGTCATCGGTGTAGCTAAAGAAATGGAAGATGATGGTACATTAGGCAATCGCGCAGCAGCCTAATAACAAATCACAATAAAAAATGCGGTCAAAAACATCAGAGATTTTGACCGCACTTTCTTTATCTGCAATTAACGCATTGTCACAAATTCTTCAGAACCTGTTGGGTGAATTGCCACCGTATTATCAAAGTCTGCTTTAGTTGCGCCCATTTTGATTGCTACAGCAAAACCTTGAATCATTTCATCCACACCAAAACCAATGCCGTGTAAGCCCACGATTTTCTCTTCTTTGCCGACACAAACTAATTTCATTCGGCAAGGTTGACAATGTTCAGTGACAGCGGTGTACATTGCCGTGAAAGAGGATTTATACACTTTCACATTTTCTTCACCATACTGTTCAATCGCTTGCGGTTCAGTTAAACCCACTGTACCAATTGGCGGATGGCTGAACACAACCGTTGGCACAAGATTGTAATCTAAATGCTCATTCGGTTTGTTATTGAATAAACGCTCGGATAAACGACGACCTGCAGCCACGGCAACTGGTGTTAATTCAATACCACCTTCGATAATATCACCTACGGCATAAATACCAGGTACATTTGTATTTTGATATTTATCGACAATAATTTGTCCACGTGAATTGGTTTTCACACCCGTTACTTCAAGATTAATCACATCCGTTGCAGGTTCACGACCAATCGCCCAAATTAACGTATCCACTGTGGTTTCACGACCATCTTGTAATTTCAAGGTAAGCGAACCATCTGCATTTTTCACTACTTCTTCAGGCAACGCTTTGGTGTGCAGTTGGATACCATCTTGCGCTAACACTTCAACTAAAGTCTCGACAATTAATGGATCTTGATTACGCAATGGAGCATGTTGGCGCACAAACAAATGTGTTTCGCTGCCTAAGCTATTTAAAACACCCGCTAATTCAACGGCAATATACCCTGCGCCTACTACTGCGACACGTTTTGGTAACTCATTTAAAGCAAATACACCATTTGAATCAATCCCGTATTCTGCGCCTTTTACCGCTGGAATACTTGGACGACCACCCGTCGCAATTAAGATATGCTCGGCAGTCACTAATTCTGTTGAACCATCTGCATAGCTCACTTCAATCGTTTTCGCATCTTTAAAACGCGCAAAACCATTAAACACATCCACGTTATTTTTCGCTAATACATTATTGTAAGAGGTATGAATTCGACCGATGTAAGCTTGACGACTTTCGACTAATTTCGCGTAATCAAACTTTTTCACTTCTACATCAAAACCATAAGCAGGTGCATAGTTATTAATGGCTTCTGCAACTTGTGCGCCATAGAACATCACTTTTTTCGGTACACAACCTACGTTCACACAAGTGCCACCGAGGTGTTTTGCTTCGATAATCGCACATTTTTTGCCATAGCTTGCCGCACGGTTAATTGAGGCTATCCCGCCGGAACCACCACCGATAGCAATATAATCATAATGTTTAGTCATTGTAATGATCCTTTTTTTACTCATTAAAATTTTCTGCTATTTTGCCTAAAAGTGAAGAAGAAAGCTATAAATTGATGTAATTGGAATTGTCTATATGAAAAGGGAGGATTGATCATTTTCAGCATAAATTTCAACATACAAAGTAGATTTTCGTTATAATGCCGACTTGCACTCTAGCAAATAAACCGCATTGAATTATCTTAAAAGATAAAAAACTCAAAAACTAATCAGCCTATCTAAGGAATAACCTACATGGCGATCTGGAAAAAAACATTCACACTCAATCAACTTAATGAAATGAGTAAAAACTGTGCCATAGAACATTTAGGTATTGAAGTTTCTGCTGTAGGAGAAAACTGGATTGAAGCAAAAATGCCCGTTGATCATCGCACTACTCAGCCTTTTGGCTTATTACATGGTGGTGTGTCTGTTGCTTTGGCTGAAACTATTGGTTCATTAGCGGGATTTCTCTGTATAGAAGAAGGTCAAGCTGCCTTAGGATTAGATATAAACGCCAATCACCTTCGCCCAGTAAAACAAGGCGTTGTGATCGCTAAGGCAATGCCTATCAGTTTAAGTAAAAATATCCATGTCTGGCAAATTGACATTCGTGATGAACAAGATAAACTCTGCTGCGTTTCTCGATTAACGCTTTCTATCAAACATTTATGACTATAACTCAAAAAATTGGCATCATTTTAGCAAACCTTGGTACGCCTGATGCCCCGCAACCCTCTGCGATCTCCCGTTATTTAGCGGCATTTTTAATGGATCCTCGCGTGGTGGATTTACCTCGTTGGAAATGGTATCCCCTTTTAAAAGCCATTATTTTACCGATGCGCTCTAAACGCATTGCACAAAATTATCAATCTATTTGGACAGAACAAGGCTCTCCCCTACTTGCCATTACAAAGCAACAACAAGCGGGTTTACAAGCTTATTTGACTGAACAAGGCATCAATGCACAAGTCGAAATTGCCATGACTTACGGCAAT
>CABQSN010000056.1:0-10261 GCA_902466845.1 uncultured Haemophilus sp. | reverse complement strand
AAAATGAGAGAGAAGATGCTTTATTGCTAAAGAATAATCCCCCTCTTTAGCAAAGAGGGGTAAGGGGAGATTTGGCAGTATTGATTAGCGAAGAAATTACTTTACAAGTTTTATAGGACGTACCATGACAACCCAAGTCTTTTTCTATTTATTAAACGAACGTTTCGTCGAAAACGATGAACAAGTGCCAGAGCAAGCAAAACAGGTGATGTATTACTCTTTGGCGATTGGTCACCATGTTGGCGTAATTGATTGTTTTAAAAAATTACTGGTTTGTGACTACGATGCTTATCAACGTTTTGTAGATAGCTTTCCAGAAGGGGATGCTAAACGTAAATTTGCTGGCTTAATGCGATTTGGTGAAATTGTGATTGATTCAAGTCATGTGAATTTATTGGCGAAAGCGATGGATGAAAACAAAGCCAATTTCACCCCAGAACATCAAGAGTGGGTCGAAATCCTCATGGATACGTTAGCATCAATTCAGCGTGAACCTGTGATGTATATTATGGTGAAACGTCGTGACGAATAATGTGATCTTAACCGTTGGCAACAGCATGATGGGGGATGACGGTGCAGGCCCTTATCTCTATCAGCTATTGAGTGAAAATCCATTGCCAAATTGGACCATACTTGACGGTGGCTCAGCACCAGAAAATGTTGCACATATTGTGCGAGACATGAAACCTGATTTGCTTTTAATTTTTGATGCGGCTGATATGGAATTAGCGCCGGGCAAAATCCGAATCATTGAAAAAGAGAGCATTGCGGAAATGTTTTTCATGAGTACGCATAATATGCCGCTCAATTACCTCATTGAACAACTGGAACAAGATATTAAACAAATTGTTTTTGTGGGTCTTCAACCTGATCTGGTTTCTTTTGGTTTTCCAATGACGGAAAGCGTAAAAGAGTCTGTGCAATTTATGTATGATTTTTTAAAAGAGGGAAGATCGCTTGAAGAGATTCCTGTTTTGTAGAAAAAGTGAGGGTGATTTTCTAAACATATTTAAAAATATTACGAAAACCTGTTTTATATCAATAAATCCATGTTTTTTGTAATACTATGAATTGATTTTGGGTGTAATATATACCCAGAATTAATTATTCTAATTCTATCTCTAACCTCGTGTTGTATCTAAAATAAGGACGTTACTATGGCTATTAAAAAAGTAATTACCGTATGTCCGTATTGTGCCTCAGGTTGTAAAATCCATCTTTTGGTGGAAAACAACAAAATTGTGGGAGCTGAAGGTGCAAACGGCAAAACAAACGAAGGGGAGCTATGCCTAAAAGGATATTATGGCTGGGATTTTGTGCATGATACAAAAATCCTGACTCCTCGCCTAACTCAACCGATGATCCGCTACAAACGTGGCGAACCATTCACACCAGTGAGCTGGGAAGAAGCGATTTCTTACACAGCAAAACGTCTCAGTGAAATCAAAGAAAAGTACGGTAACGAATCAATTATGGTAACGGGTTCTTCCCGTGGACCAGGCAACGAAGTAAACTTCGTTATGCAAAAATTCGCCCGTGCGGTATTGGGAAATAACAACATTGACTGTTGTGCGCGCGTGTGACACGGCCCTTCTGTAACAGGTCTGCTCAAATCGGTCGGTAACGGCGCAATGTCCAACTCAATTGTTGAGATTGAAGATACCAAATGCGTATTTGTTTTTGGCTATAATGCCTCTACATCACACCCTATTGTGGCGCGTCGGATTAACCACGCTAAAGCAAAAGGGGCGAAAATCATTGTTTGTGACCCTCGTAAAATCGAAACAGCCCGTATTGCGGATATTTATGCACCGCTTGCTAACGGGTCTAACGTCGCATTCTTGAATGCGATGATGAATGTGATTTTAGAAGAAGGATTACAAGATCAAAAATTTATTGATGAACACACCGAAAACTTCGATGCGTTCTATGAAACCGTGAAAGCTTATACACCGGAATCCACTCAACATATCACTGGTATTGAACCTGAAATGTTGCGTGAAATTGCCCGCACTTATGCGAAAGCGGAAACCGCTACTATCTTATGGGGTATGGGCGTTTGCCAATTCCGTCAAGGTGTAGAAACCGTACGTGCATTAGCAAGCTTGGCAATGCTTACCGGTAACTTAGGTAAACCAAATGTTGGGGTGAATCCAGTACGTGGTCAAAACAACGTACAGGGCGCGTGCGATATGGGTGCGTTATTCAACACATTACCAGGCTATCAAAGTTTTGCTGACCCAGAAACTAATGCAAAATTTGCGAAAGCTTGGGGCGTGCCATCTATTCCAACCAAACCAGGTGTGCCGTTGAGTGAAGTCCCTGAAGCGATCATGGAAGATAAAATTAAAGCATTCTATATCATGGGTGAAGATACATTACAAACTGAGCCTGATATTAATGCTGTTAAAAAAGCCTTCGAGAAAGTTGAACTTCTTATCGTTCAAGATATCTTCATGACTCAAACAGCCGCAGAAGCAGATATTTTATTACCTGCGACTTCTTGTGCTGAACATGAAGGTGTGTATAGTGCCGCTGACCGTGGTTTCCAACGTTTCTATAAAGCCGTTGAGCCAACTGGTGATGTCAAGGATGACTGGGTAATCATTAGCGAACTTGCTACAGCAATGGGCTACCCAATGCACTATAACAATACCAAAGAAATTTGGGATGAACTTCGTTCACTTTGCCCAATTTACAAAGGGGCAACCTACGAAAAAATGGAAGGCATGGGTTATATCCAATGGCCATGTACTGACGAAGGCCCTGAAGATCAAGGTACAACATACTTGTATAAAGGCCAAATCTTCGACCGTCCAAACGGCAAAGCTGAGTTCTTTGCTTGCGACTGGGAACCACCAATGGAAGATCTCTCTGAAGAATTCCCATTGATACTTTCTACAGTTCGTGAAGTTGGTCACTATTCTTGCCGTTCAATGACCGGTAACTGCCGTGCACTTGCGGCACTTGCGGATGAACCGGGATTCGTACAAATGAACGATCAAGACGCCAAAGAGTTGGGTATTAAAAACAACGACTTGGTTTGGATTGCTTCTTCTCGTGGTAGAGTTATTTCTCGTGCAGATGTGAGTACTCGTACAAACAAAGGCGCTTGTTATATGACCTATCAATGGTGGATCGGTAAATGTAACGAATTAACCGCTGAACATTTGAACCCGGGTTCTAGAACGCCGGAATACAAATACAGTGCGGTTCGTATTGATAAAATCGAAGACCAAGCCTGGGCTGAACGCTATGTGGTAACTGAATACGCAAGATTAAAAAATCGCTTAAAAGAAACCGCACTTGTGGCTTGATTAGCGTCATAAATGTATTACGGGCGAACTTAAATGGTTCGCCCGTTTTTTATTGAATTATTTTCTTACGCATTATGAATGCATTTAGCCATCATTATCTGTGGCTAAAGACAAACAGGAATCCGCAAGTGTTTCACTAAAGCGTAAATCATGTGAGGCAATAAGCATCGGTAACTGTAGTTCACGTAAAAGTGCGGTCAGTTTGGCGATATTTTTTGCATCCAGTCCATTGGTTGGTTCATCTAACAGCAATACTTTTGGCTGCATCGCCAGAACACCGGCTAGCGCAGTAAAATTCTGTTCACCACCAGATAAGGTATTTACAGAGCGATCTTTTAACCCAACAATATTTAGACGTTCCAATTGTTGTAATGCAATTTGATAGGCTTTATCTCTGTTTAACCCTTGATTGAGTGGACCAAAGGCTACATCATCAAGTACGGTTGGACCAAAAAGTTGATCGCTCGCGTGTTGGAAACAGATGCCGACCTTTCCACGTAGTGGTACAAAATCTTTTTCTTGGCGGCAGGTGTTGTCGAACCAGCTAATCTCTCCTTGTTGGTATGGGATAAAGCCTAATAGACAGTGTAATAGGGTTGATTTCCCACAACCAATATCGCCTTGTAAAAAAAGACGATGACCTTCAGGGAGTTCAAAAGAAAGGTTATCAATAATCACGCGTTGGTCGCGCATGATCTGTAATTGTTTGACTTCGAGGACGTTCATCAAGATTTATCCTGTGTTTTTTTAACATCATGCAGCTGAAAGCCACGTGCTTTTAGCGCCATTTCTGTTTTTTCTGCTTTAACGAGTGCATGAATTAATAATAATGCCACACGTTGCGCGGCGATAAATAAGGTTCTACCGTTAAGTTTTGGCTGGTATCCGCGCGCACGCATTGCCATATCCATTTTTTTATGTACATCACCCAGTACAGAAATATAACGCACGGTCAGAACAAATAGGTGAAGTAGTTTTTCTGGCAACGGTAAGCGACACAATGCTTGCAATAAAAGGCTCTCGTTCATATCAATTAACAAGAGGCGAGTTAAACTTAAAATTAAATTGAAACGTAGTGTGATGAGTAGCGCGAGCTGAATACCCATTGGATTTAATGCTAACCTTGTTCGGTGATTTTCCAGCTTAAGGTCAACCAAACAAGCAAAGTGAAAAAATTCAGTTTAAGCCAATATTTGAAATAACCGGCAAGGGATTTTTGATAGCGAATTAGCGTAATAAGTAATCCGCTGAATACGATCAGATTAAGGATAATAAGCGTTGAAATATGTGTCATTGTGCTGACGATAAGTCCACACAAAAACACATAAATTAATCGTAAGTGCGGTTGAAAAATAGCAAGAAAATTCATTTCACCACACTGAGCGCTGTTGGATACATTTTGTTTAATAATAAGACCACCCCGACGCTGACGATACTGTCGATAATAAACACGGGAATATGTGATATCACCAGTAGCATGATCAGATCGCTATAGGCTTTACCGCCATCCAGAGCCAAGACTAAAGAAGCGAGCAAGGCTGAACCGCCAACTCCGATCACACCAGCACCAATACCTGCTGCAATTTGAGTGCGACGGGAATTGTCATTTTCAAGTCTTTTTGCAAATAGCCAATGTACGAGAAGGGCAGGTAATGCCATTACGCATAAATTGACACCTAATACAGCAAATCCCCCGAAGGAAAAGAGCAGAGCTTGTAATACCAATGCGATTAAAAAAGCAGGGAAAACGGCCCAGCCGAGAAACAGGCCGGCCATGCCGTTTAAGATGAGATGCACGCTACCAATGCCTACCGGTACATGAATGGTTCCAGCAACAAAAAAAGCAGCGGCAAACAATGCTGTTAGCGGCAATTGCTGCGAATTGAGTCGTTTAAGACCAATCATTACGCAGACTAATGCGACAGCTGCACCACCAAGCAATACGGGTGTATGCAACACACCTTCCGATAAATGCATATTATCTTTCCTTAGATTGCGACGCACGCGTCATCTTTGAGGCTCTAATCAATGCCCATAAGCCAAAAATACCAACAATATAGCCGATACCGCCAATAATATCGTGCAGGTAAATTTTGTCTTTTAATTTAGAAATATCTTCGCGGACCAACATCAATGCATTGTCACTGTTATTAGTGGTTTGCGCAGATACTCTGTTGGCAACAATTGAGGCTCGATGTCCTTCTTCACCTTCTATCACTACTTTAATGGCACCTTCGGCAGTGGTATTGATCGGATAGGCAAATTGCCCATCGCGATCCGTTTTACCTTCCAATAGAGGGGAGTCCTGGCCAGCTTGCAAAATCTCCATATAGGTTTCTGCCGCTGGAGTCATATCGGAATAATAGGCTTTGCCAGAAACTGTGCGTCCATCATATTGTGCAAAAACATGCAAACTATGAGCCAATGCTGATGGTGCGCACAGCCAGGTGAAAAGTGCGGTTAAAAATACAACTCTTTTCATTATTTCGCGTCAAAAGTTAGCATATATTCAACACTACGTTTGGTATAGTCAGGATTGTCTTTAACCGGCTCGTCAAATTCAGCCCAAACTTTGTTATAACCCGCTTTAGGGGTGAATTGTGCGATACCTTTTTCATTGGTTAAGTTGAATGGGTGATCTTCGCCTAAACCCACTTTGATGCCTTGCACTGGTTTACCTTTTACTAATACGAGAATATCCAGTGGTTGTCCCGCTTTCGGTTCACTTTGTGGGATCAATTCATAATCCATGTTGTGTGATTTATTTGCTTGAGCATCCCAGTGTAAAATTGCTTTACCGAATTTGATCGGATTAACACTAAGTACAGCTTCAGGTGCTTGTTGTTTGGTTTTTTCGACATATTTACCGCTTGGTAATTTTGACCAAACGCCATTATCAAAGCGAATAAATGCGATGGCCGCATCAGGTGCAGCAAAGTGTGCTTCGCCTTCCTTGAAGTTCACTGTGGCGTTCTGTAATTGACCTTTAGCATCAAGTAGGCGTACTGCTTTTAATTTGCTTTGAGGATAGGTTTCAGTTTCCTCATGACCAAATTTAACCACATATTGCCCTTTTGCATCCTTAACGGGCTCCAACCAAACATTATGTGCATTAGCGAGTGAAGCACCGAATAGTGCAGTGATAAGTAATGCTGTTTTTTTCATGGAAGTTCTCCTTTTCTAACATGTGAATACTGTGATAAAGTATAAAATATGAAGTAACTTCAGAGTCAAGTGTAATTTTAAAAAAATGAAAATTGGTCAGCTAGCCAATATCGTTGGCTGTACGGTGGAAGCCGTACGTTTCTATGAAAAACAAGGATTGATTGAACCCGCCAAGCGAACAAGTGGTAATTTTCGCGTTTATACGGAAGAGCATTTGAAACAACTTTCTTTTATTTGCTATTGCCGCAGTTTGGATATTTCACTGAAAGAAATCAAAATGTTGCTCAATCCTCAATGTGCTACTCAAGAGCAGGAAAGAGAAATTAATGAGCTGCTAGATCGACATATTCGAGAAGTATCAAAACGGATCCATGAATTGGCTCATTTACGAATTCGCTTAATTCAGCTCAAAGGCAAATGTAGCCAATTTGAACAAAACAATGATTTAATGAATACTTTATTGCAACATAGCGGCATTAATTTTGTGCCACTAAAATGATTTCTTGTACGAGGTACCAGTAAAAATTTTTCAAACAACGTTTAAATATCGAACAACGAAACACAGAAACGCTGAAAATAAATATCAAAAAAGAGTAGAATTGGAACAGACTGCTTTTTTATTTTAAGGAGAAAATCATGCATGAGATGTCTCTCTGTCAGAATATTATGGAAATTATTGATCAACAACAGAAAAAGCATGAAATCCATGAAGTGACAGATATTTGGCTAGAAATTGGGGCACTGTCTTGTGTCGAGCAAAGTGCGGTAGAATTTTGCTTTGAAATTATGCGTAAAGATACCGTTGCTGAAAACTGTCAGTTACATTTTATTCATTTACCTGCGATTGCATGGTGCTGGCAATGTCAAAAGGAAGTTGAGATTGAAGCCTATCAAGATTGCTGTCCACATTGTCACAGTGCATGTTTACAACGTCGAAGTGGTACCGAATTTAGAGTGAAAGAAATTGCCGTAAAATAGCAAGACGTCTAAATTGGCAAATTTAACCTGATCTTTTGAATATAAAATACGCTAACTACTTGATAGTATGTATTTATCTCTCTTCAAAGAATATATTTAAGATAGAGAATATGGTATTCTAACGCATGTGAATTACCATAGATTCTAAGTATTTACAGAATAAACGAAAAATTATTGAGGTGACTTATGTGTACAACCTGTGGCTGTGGCCATCCAGACCAAGTCAGAATCGGAGAATTACCGCATGTTCATAATGATTCCAATGCGCAACATGCAACAAAACTACCTAATTTTTCTCACTCCTCCTTCCGCATGCCAGACTCTCCACAACAAGAAGAAACCCAGCAACGATTACTGAAAGTAGAACAAGATATTCTTGGTGCCAACAATCAATTAGCCGATATGAATCGTCGCTTTTTCGCGAATCAACATATTTTGGCACTTAATCTTGTTTCAAGTCCAGGTTCAGGCAAAACAACTTTATTGACGACCACACTAAATGCATTAAAAAATGACTATCCTTGTTATGTGATCGAAGGGGATCAACAAACAGAAAATGATGCAGATCGTATTCGTCAAACGGGTGTGCCAGCGATTCAAGTTAATACGGGCAAAGGTTGTCACTTAGATGCACAAATGATTGGTAATGCATTGGTGAAATTGCAGCCACAGGAAAATAGTCTGATGTTTATTGAAAATGTCGGAAACCTAGTCTGCCCATCAGAATTTGATTTAGGCGAGCACGCCAAAGTGGTGATCTTATCCGTGACAGAAGGTGAAGATAAACCGCTAAAATATCCGCATATGTTTGCGGCTTCTAAATTAATGATTTTAAATAAAGTTGATTTACTGCCGTACTTAAATTTTGATGTGGAAAAATGTATTGCTTATGCGAAACAAGTGAATCCAACAATTGAGGTTATCCAGTTGTCTTCTCAAAGTGGAGAAGGGTTACAGCAATGGCTAGACTGGTTAAAAGCGCAAGAACGATAGGAGCATCAAATGCAGTTTGTTGATGAATTTCGTGATCCTGAACTGGCTAAAAGTCTGTTACAGCGACTACAAAAAATAATGGAAAACCAACCGCACTTTACACCAGAAAATCCGTTATATTTGATGGAGGTCTGTGGCGGACATACTCATACCATTTTTAAATTTGGGCTGGATCGTTTATTACCCAAAAGTATTGAATTTATTCACGGTCCGGGCTGCCCAGTATGTGTCTTACCGATGGGGCGAATTGATGTTTGTATTGAGATTGCTCGTCGTCCAGAAGTGATTTTCTGTACTTTCGGTGATGCGATGCGAGTACGCGGACGTTTAGGCTCATTATTAGAAGCCAAAGCTCAGGGCGCGGATGTTCGAATTGTTTATTCACCGCTTGATGCATTGAATATCGCATCAAATAATCCAGACAAAAAAGTGGTGTTCTTTTCACTTGGTTTTGAAACGACCATGCCAAGTGCCGCAATTACCTTGCAACAAGCGAAAAAACAGCAGGTAAAAAACTTCGAAAAGAATATCAGTTTGCATATGAAGCCTATGAAGCTTCGCTGCTTCAGATGGCAAATAAATGCAGTGAGCTTGCGGAAAAATCAGGGGAAAATGCAGCTGTAAAATATAAGAAAAAATGGCTGGATCAATGTATCAGTCTGTATCCACAGAAAATGCGGTATGACAATTTTATCGCAACCTGCAGAAGAAATATGAACCGAACAGAAGCGGCGAATTTCGAGTATCGCACCGATGAAAACAATCACGTATGGATCGTGAGCTTAAATGGCAAAAAGACAAAAGATGCTTCCAGACGTATGACAAGGGCACTGAGTGATACACAGGATCTGCTCTGCATTCCAGAGACGATCAATGGACGTACCGTTGTGGGTATCGATCCGCAGGCATTCCGGAATGAGGATAAAATCCACGCTGTATTCCTGCCGGATACGGTGACGGAAATCGGCAGTCAGGCATTTGAAAACTGCAGTTCACTTGATATGGTTGTATCAGGAAATGGGCTGGAAACGATCGGTTCAGATGCATTTGCAGGCTGTGATTCTCTGACAGGTGTAGAGGTGCCGGACAGTGTTACAGAGATTGGAGATTCCGCATTTGGAGATAATGCAAATCTGACATTATGGTGCAGTGAAAACGGTACGGCATGGCAGTATGCAGAAACAAATGGCATCATGGCAGAGGAACGTATCCGCAGGGCAGTTTCTGTGGAAGTGGCAGCACCGGCGGATAAACAGCAGTATGGCTCTTCAGAGAAAGAAATCGATACGACCGGACTTACGCTGAATGTTACCTGGGATGATGGCACAAGTGAAGAAGTTACATCTGGCTATTATGCTTATTTTAAAGAAAAAACAGCCGAAAATGCGACGGTTGCAGTACAGTATGACTCTGCAGAAACAACCTATGAAGCAGGAATCACATCGGAAGAAAAAGACTATACAGTATATTACAAAGATGAAGCGGGAGATGATCTGGCAGAAGCATCAACAGTCCGTGCTTTGTTTGGAAGTTCCCAGACGCTGGATGCACCGGATGTGAGCGGTTATACACCGGAAAAAGCACAGATGACGGTAACGGCAGGTGACGAAGATTCCTGGACATTTATCTACAAAAAGAAGAACACAAAGAAAAATATCGAAGATGGAAGAATGTATGTATTCGGCGATCTTCGTTATACTGGAAATGCGGTGATTCCGAGAGTTTCGGTAGAAGATGCAGATGGAAAAATCCTGAAAGAAGGTGTGGATTACGAAGTTTTTCTGGATGATAATGTAGAAATTGGCGAA
>CABQSN010000055.1:0-10314 GCA_902466845.1 uncultured Haemophilus sp. | reverse complement strand
AAAGTGCTGGTAAGATCTATTATTTTTCCACAAATTTAAAATTAAAAAAAGATGACCGAGTAGTTGTAGAAACTGCTAGAGGATTAGAACTTGGAGAAATATCACAGGAATTAAAAGATATATCAGAATTTAATTTAGATACAGAATTAAAAAAGATAGTTAGAAAAGCTACAAAAAAAGATATAGAAAATTATCAAAAAAATTGGGTAAATTTATCTTTTGAAGAACAAAAAGTGCGAGCTGAAAAGCTTTATCAAGATATGCAAGAAAAGCTCCAAAACAAAATGAGCAATCTCAAAATAATACTGGGTATCATTATGTTAATTTATGCGATTTTCCATTTGCTCAGAGCATTTAGGCTCGTGTAGAGCTGAAAGACTTGCTTTATCGCTTAATTTGGGTCATTACAGACGGTAAGTCTTCAGGTAAATATGATTTATTAAATTAATTGATAAAAGTGCGGTTAAGATTTCAAACATTTTTGTGTGTTTTGACAAACCCAAAAAACGACCGCACTTGCGGTCGTTTCTATTTATCGCTCAAAGGATTATTTTAATTTTTCACCTTTAAACTCACCTGTCAGACTTTCTAAGAAAGACGTGATATCTTCAACATCTTTTTGAGCTGGCTGTTTCACGTTACTTTGATATTTCAACATTGCACTCACAGCATCTTTTAGCTCTTTTGCTGACGCATCATGGAAATACGGTGCAGTAAGTGCGACATTACGCAAGGTTGGCACTTTGAAACGATGCATATCAAACGGATCTTTAGTTTGAGCAAAGCGACCTTCATCCGCATCAGTTAATGGCGTACCACGATCTTTAAAGTAATCGCCATAAAGCCCCATGTATTCATAAGATTGTCCCCCCATTGCTACACCAGTATGGCAAGTATCGCATTTATGTTGTTTGAATAACTCATAACCGCGAACTTGTTGCTCAGTCAAGGCTGTTTTATCCCCTTTCAAATAACGGTCGAAATCACTATTTGGCGTAATTAATGTTTTTTCATATTCACCAATCGCATGAGTTAAGGTTTCTTTCGTCACTTGTGGATATTCTTTTAAGAATGCTTTTTGAATTCTTCATCCATTTCAAAACGTGCCACAATGTCATCCCAAGAATGAGAGCCCATCTCTACCGGATTTGTTGGAGGACCTTTCGCTTGATCAGCTAAATCTGCTGCACGACCATCCCAGAATTGCACAAAGTTAAATGCAGCATTGAATACAGTTGGTGCGTTAATTGGACCTTTTTTACCTTCAATCCCTGTTGAGGTTTCAAGTCTATCTACACCACCTTTATCTAATTGGTGACAAGTGTGACATTGAATAGAACCATCGCCTGATAAACGACCATCAAAGAAAAGATCATGGCCTAATGCGACTTTTGCTTTATCTGTCGCAATACTGTCTGGAATAGGTTGCACTAAACGATCTGCATCAACATTGGGGGTTTCTTTTGGTAAAGACATTTTACGTGCTTCACGAATCCAGTTAAGCAATGCCACTTTTTCTTGCTCATCTGGTTTGCTTCCCCAGTGAAGATGTCTAAATTTAGCAATTGGCATTTCATTATTTTCAAGTACGCGCTGTAATTTTGCTAAATCAGCTTGGGATAATTTGCTCGGATCTTTTAAGCCTTCAAGTAAACGATCTAGGCGGAAAGCACGAAGCCCACTTTGAATATCCGATTGCATTTCATCCCCCACAATCGGAATTTTGAATAAAATGGAAGTAGAGTGTTTGGACTATGACAATATTGGCAGCTGTTATCAAACAATGCTTTTGCCACTTTTTCTTGTTCGCCAATATAGCGATTTTCCATTAAAAGCTGGGTCGCATTCTCTTTATCAAATTGGTGTAGATACCCCACAACGCCCAAATAACCTAAGATAGCAATGGCTGCACCGCCAATAATCAGTTTTTTCATCTAATCCTCCAAACGATCAATAAAACAAAAACATAAAAAGAAAGGTAAAGCTTAAAGTCAGGTGATTATGCCAAAAAATTGACTTATTTTTTATGTGGATTTAATCTGCCTTGGCTATAGATTCGATTGATTGCATTTAAGATATTTTTACTTTATAGAGGGCTAATTTCTTTTAGAATTTAGCAATAAAAAATGCGGTTATTTCTAACCGCACTTTACTTTTCATTATCTTTTGTTTATTTCTTTGGCGCTTGCATAAAGCGGAAGAAATCACTATCTGGTTTCAAGATCATCATATTACCTGAACCTTCAAAGCTGCTTTCATAGGCTTTTAAGCTACGAATAAAGCTATAAAACTGTGGCTCCTGGGCAAAAGCTTGAGAATATAATTTTGCTGCAGCCGCATCACCATTACCACGTAATTCTTGTGCGGCTTTATTCGCATTTGCTAAGATCAAGATCACTTTACGATCTACATCTGCTTGAATGAATGCTGCTTTTTCTTTACCTTGTGAACGGTGTTCACGGGCAACCGCATCACGTTCTGCACGCATACGTTGGTAAATCGAAGAAGAAACTTCATCCGGTAAATTGATTTGTTTTACGCGAACATCGACGACTTCAATCCCTAATTCAGCGGTACTATCCTGCCCTGAATTTAACGCTTTTTTCGCCCCTGCCATTAATTCACCACGTGTACCTGAAACGATATCTTTAATCGTACGTGTCCCAATTTCTGAACGCAGACGGTCATTCACTTTACGGCTTAATAAGCTTGAAGCTTGGTTATAATCGCCACCACCCGTTGCAGTATAGAAACGACCGAAATCGCTGATTTTCCATTTCACATAGGAATCTACCAACAAGTCTTTTTTCTCGACTGTCACAAAACGAGTAGCTGAACCATCAAGGGTACGAATACGTGCATCAAGCACTTTAATGCTATCAATTAAAGGCAATTTGAAATGCAAACCTGGCTCATACACCACAACTTTGTTTTCTGCATCACGTTGTACTTTGTTAAAACGCAACATGATGCCACGAGTGCCCTCAGTTACAACCACTACGCTGGAATACAGCACCGCAGCAATCACCACAATAATCGGAAGTAAAAATTTACGCATTAGTTAAATCTCCCTTGGCGAATGCCTTCATTTGATTGAACTGGTTGAGTCGTTTGCGTTTCTACACGACGTTCCTGTGTTGAAACAGGTGCAGAACTGACCGCACTTTCAGGCGTTGTAGTAGTCGGTTGAGCCGCTTTTTTACCCATTAATTGTTCTAATGGTAATACGGTTAAATTATTACCATTATTTGCATCTAACATGACTTTCGGCGTATTTGCCATGACTTTTTCCATGGTTTGAATATAAAGACGCTCTTTTAACAAATCAGGTGCAGCTTTAAATTCAGGTAAAAGACGTTGTAAACGTTCCACTTCCCCTTGTGCATCAAGTACAACACGATCTTTATAAGCGGTTGCTTCTTCAATGATACGTTGAGCATCACCACGCGCGATTGGCTCTTTCTCGCGAGCATAAGCTTCTGCTTCACGAATGTAACGTTGTTCGTCTTCCTGTGCTTTAATCGCATCATCGAAAGCATCTTTCACTTCTTCTGGTGGGCGTGCGGATTGGAAGTTCACGTCAATCACTTCAAGTCCCATATCATAAGGTTTGATAATATCGTTCAAGGCTTTCCATGTATCTTCACGTACCACGGCTCGCCCCGTTGTCAGCACATCATTCATGGTCATATGACCAATCACATAACGAAGTGCGCTATCCGTCGCTTGCCCAAGGCTATTATCCGCATTGCTCACGCTAAACAAGTATTTTTCAGGATTTTGCACGCGGTATTGCACAGTCATTTCCACTTTAACCATGTTTTCATCTTTGGTTAACATCGCACCTTGCGTTTTAAGCTCACGAACTTGTTCTACATTCACTGGAATCACTTTATCAATAAAGGTTGGTTTCCAGTTTAAACCGGGTTGAACGATAGAATGAAACTCGCCAAAACGTAACGTCACGCCACGTTCAGCTTCTTTAATGGTGTAAAAACCGCTTGCACCCCAAATAATTCCCCCGATCACCACGGCGATCGGTAAAATTTTACCTAAATTAAATGAAGGCACATTAGGCGAAGTATTGTTTGAACCGCCTTTTTTATTACCCCCACCTAATTTTTTCAACAGATTATTGAATACTTCTTCAATATCTGGTGGTGATTGCTCCTGATTTTTATTGTCTCGCGAGCGCCAGCCATTTTCATTTTGCTTATCTGATGAATTATCTGACTGTTTTGGACCGCTGCTCTGTCCCGGTTTACCCCAAGGATCTTGATCTGGACCGTTTTGCGACATTACGTTCTCCATTTGTCTAAAATTTTTAATGAGTTTAACGAAATAAATGGGGTTAGTCTATGAAAATACAAGTGGCAATGCAAATTATTATAAAATAAAAAATCCTTGAATATTTTCAAGGATTTTCTTTTATTCATTCACTTGGTAAATCAAGGATTTTTGTATATTTTTTCCTACTAAACTTTTTCCATCCCATTGATAAAAGTGCGGTTGAATTTTTGACTGATTTATAAATGCCGCAAAGTAAAAAGGCAATTCATCCGTAAAGATCAATTCCCCTTTCGGACAATAATCTGAAAAGATCTGTAACCGCTCTGGTAAATGTACCACACTTGAAAGTTTTACAATCCCAACGCCTTGTGATTTCAATACTGCTTCACGCAAACACCAACAGCGATAAAAAGCCTGCTCCTCATCAAGTTGTTTAGCAAACCATTCTTGTTCTGCTTGTGGCGCGAAATGCGCCATGAGTGCAGAAAAATTCCGTTTTTTCGAAAATTCAATATCAATACCGACCGCACTTTTTTCTGATTCATTAATATGCAGCAATACAGCAACCCAATCACCAGAGTGACTAATATTAAAATCAATATTCTCGACGGGAAATTGTGGTCTGTCACTTTGTGTACGATAAATTCGCCCTAAAAGTGCGGTTGATTCTTCCGCTGTTTTTAGCAACTGCCAAAGTAAAAAATGCGCCAATCGACGACATTGATGTCGTTGCGTTATCCGAGAATTCCCCTTCGGTTCCGTATGCAAATTCTCAGGGACGAGTTCCCTAGGAATTTCATTAAAAGGAAAAGGTTGTTGAATATTGGCGTAAGCAATAAAAGTTGTCATAAAAATAATGAATAAACACGCAAGTTTGATTGCATTATAAAAGGAAATCCACCACACGCCAACATAAGCTAAAACTCATCAAAGCAAGGTGTTAGATTGAAACTGTGAGCAGTTTCACAGATTTTTCTTCTCAAATACGTTACATTTCGAAAAAGTAATCACAGGAGGTTCTATGTTTAAACAACTTCAACAAGTCGGTAAAGCATTCATGTTGCCGATTGCTATTTTGCCTGCTGCGGGTCTTTTACTCGGGATCGGTGGGGCACTTTCCAATAAAGCAACGGTGCAAGCTTATCCAATTTTAAATAATGAGGCACTACAAGGTCTGTTTCAAATCATGTCAGCAGCCGGTAGCGTAGTGTTTGCCAATTTAGCCTTATTATTGTGTATTGGTTTAGGTATCGGCTTAGCCAAACGTGACAAAGGCGTTGCCGCTCTCGCTGCGGTTGTTGGTTATCTCATTATGACGGGTACCATTGCTGCATTAATTCCGATTTTCTCTCCTGATGTAAAAAGCATCGATACAGGTGTGATTGGAGCATTGGTGATGGGCTTGATTACCGTTAAATTACACAATCGCTATCACAACATCCAATTACCACAAGTATTAGGTTTCTTTGGTGGTTCCCGCTTTGTGCCAATCGTTACCGCTTTTTCAGCCATTTTTGTTGGATTAATTTTCTTCCTCATTTGGCCAACTTTCCAACAATGGCTCGTCTCAGCAGGTAAAAGCATCGCATCCATGGGAACCTTTGGTACATTCTTATATGGTTTCTTAATGCGATTATCTGGTGCGGTTGGCTTACATCACATGATTTACCCACTGTTTTGGTATTCTGAATTAGGCGGTGTGGAAATGGTTAATGGCGAGATGATTGTCGGTGCACAAAAAATCTTTTTCGCTCAATTAGCGGATCCAAATCACCATGGTTTATTTACTGAAGGGACGCGTTTCTTTGCTGGCCGTTTTGATACCATGATGTTTGGCTTACCAGCAGCCTGTTTAGCTATGTATCACTGTGTACCGAAAAAACGTCGTGCACAAATTGGTGGGTTATTCCTTGGTGCAGCCCTAACCTCTTTCATTACAGGGATTACTGAACCGATCGAGTTTATGTTCTTGTTTGTTGCACCATGGCTTTATGTATTCCACGCTTTCTTAGATGGTGTATCTTTCTTTATTGCCGATTATTTAAATATCTCTATCGGGAATACTTTCTCTGGTGGTTTTATTGATTTCTTGCTCTTCGGTATCTTACAAGGTGATGAAAACACCCATTGGTTGCGTGTCATTTTCGTCGGTATTCCTTGGGCACTGCTCTATTATTTCTCTTTCGTTTTCTTGATTCGCATCTTTAATGTGATGACACCAGGACGTGGTGAAGAAACCGAAGAAAATGTAGAACAAGAAACAAGTTCACTGACTGAAAATGCACATAAAATTATTGCAGCATTAGGTAGTGCTGAAAATATTGAAAACGTGGATGCGTGTATTACTCGCTTACGTGTTTCTGTTAAGGACGTGAAAGCCGTTGATAAAGCCACATTGAAAAAATTAGGCGCGATTGATGTGCTTGAAGTCGGCGGTGGTGTACAGGCTATTTTCGGTGCTAAAGCCGTACTCTATAAGAGTGAAGTGAATCAAATCTTAGGAAAAGAAGATTAATTCCTAAAAATAAAGGGCGTTTATCCCGCCCTTTTGAGTAATAAAACAAAAGTGCGGTCAAAATCGACCGCACTTTTTTATTATTTCAACAAATATGCACGTAATTGTGCAAAATCGTCATCCATTTCATCAGAAAGTAATGGCAATTTATTGTGTTTATCCAACGCTTCTGGCAATGGAAGATCGAGCGAAAGAATACGCTCCACTGACTCTTTAAATTTCGCTGGATGTGCCGTACATAAGAAAATACCGGTTTCATCCGCTTTAAGTTGATCTTTCAATACTTGATAGGCGATCGCACCGTGTGGTTCACATAAATAACCTTTTGCGTACATTGCTTTTAAGGTTTCTTCTGTTTCGCCATCGCTTAACATACCTGAACCTAAATCACTTAAATTCCAGCCATTACGTTTAAATAACTCTTCTACACGTGGCCAGTTATTCGGACGACTAACGTCCATCGCATTAGAAAGCGTCGCTACGGTCGCTTTAGGTGCCCAGTTACCCGATTCTAAATAACGCGGCACAGTATCGTTCGCATTGGTTGATGCAATAAAGCGTTTAATTGGTAAACCTAATGTTTTTGCAATTAAACCTGCCGTTAAGTTACCAAAGTTACCACTTGGCACAGAAACCACGACATTATCACGTTTTTCTTTTGGTAACTGCGCGACCGCTTCAAAGTAATAACAAACTTGTGCTAATAAACGGCTAATGTTGATGGAGTTTGCTGAGTTTAAACCAATTGCTTGACGTAGTTCGGCATCATCAAACACTTGTTTGACTAACGCTTGGCAGGCATCGAAATCACCATTAATCGCCACAGTGCGAATATTGCCACCTAAAGTACAGAATAGTTTTTCTTGTAATGGGCTGATTTTGCCTTTCGGATATAAAATCACCACATTGATATTTTCCAACCCGTAAAATGCATGGGCAACTGCCGCGCCGGTATCTCCAGATGTCGCTGTTAAAATGGTAATTTTGCCATCGCCACGCACTGCAGCGAGCGCCTGCGCCATAAAACGACCACCAAAGTCTTTAAATGCTAAAGTTGGACCATGGAATAATTCAAGGGCATAAATATTGTCTTCTACTTTTTCTAACGGTGCAAGAAAAGTAAATGCATTTTTCACCATCGCATCTAAAGTGGCTTTCGGTAATTCTTCACCGATTAATGCGCCAAGAATTTTTTGGCTACGTTCAACCAATGGTAAGGATAATAACTCGTCAATATTGGTTAAAGCGGGAATCGTTTCTGGAAAGAATAAACCTTGATCTTTGCCAAGTCCTTGACGTACTGCTTGCGCAAAATTTACTTGTTCTTCAGGGTGTTTGATATTGTACAAATTCATTGTATATCCGTTAATTATAGAGTTTTAATAAAATGTTATTCCCCTCTTAATAAGAAGAGGGGAAAATGATTGACTGCTTAACCTAGCTCTCTCGCGCCATCATTATCAACCTTACAAACATGAACAAAGCCTTCATTGTTTTGTAAATAATGATTTTCTAAATAAGTCGCCAGTTTTGTTGCGATTTGTAAATCAGGTGCGATGGAGAAAATCGTTGGGCCAGAGCCTGAAATCCCCGTCGCTAACGCACCTAAATCACGAGTAGCTTGTTTCACTTCTGCGAAATTTGGTAATAAAGCCTCACGATAAGGTTCTGCAATCACATCTTTCATCATCATCGCTGCAAGGTTTTCTTGATGCGTGTGACATGCGTGCACAAAGCCACCTAAATGACGACCATGAGAAATTACATCCTGACGCGTATAGCTTTTCGGTAAAATTGCGCGTGCTTCAGCAGTTGAAACCTCAATGCCTGGATAAGCTAAGACCCAATACCAATTATCAAAAAATGGCAGTTTTTGGCAAATGTTACCGAGGGATTGTACCATAAATTGCACACCACCGAGATAACAAGGCGCAACGTTATCATAATGGATAGAACCTGAAATACGACCTTCTAGCTCTCCCATCATCTCTAACAATTCCATTTTTGAGAATGGTTCATCGTGGAATTTATTTAATGCCACTAATGCAGCCACAATAGAACAGGCACTTGAGCCTAATCCCGAACCAATCGGCATATTTTTCTCAAGGGTCAAACGCAATGGTTTGACTCTCATATTGCGTAATTTTAATTGCTCACTAAACAGCACATAGGCCTGATACACGATATTTTTTTGCGGCTCTTTTGGCAATTTACGCACAAAATAGCCCGCACTTTCGAGCTCAAAGCCACTTGGAATAGACTCAATCTGTACGACATCACCTAATAATGAACCATCAATCGGTGAAATGGCTGCGCCTAATGTGTCAAACCCTACACTAATATTTGCACTCGATGCCGGCGCATAAATTCTTAACATGTTATGTCCTTTTTAGTGGTGTAATGTTCTTAAAATATCCGCAAAGATGCCTGCAGCAGTTACTGCGTTACCTGCACCGTAACCACGTAATAGCAACGGAATTGGTTGATAATAACGCGTATAGAACGCAAGGGCATTTTCACCGTCTTTCACCTTATACAATGGATTATTTTGATCCACCGCGATGATTGACACTTTGCAGTGGCCATCTTTAATTTGTCCTACGTAGCGCAATACTTTGCCTTCCGCTTTCGCGGCTTCAACGCGTGCTTTAAATTCCGCATCTAATTGTGGCAACATCGCCATAAATTCATCAGCTGATTTGCCTTCAGAGAAGCCTTTCGGTAACACGCCTTCCACTTCCACATCGGAAAGCTCAAGTTCTAGACCCGCTTCACGCGCTAAAATAAGCAATTTACGTGCCACATCTTGACCCGATAAATCATCACGAGGATCTGGCTCTGTAAAGCCTTTTTCACGTGCAAGTGCGGTCACTTCTGAAAGAGAAAGTCCTTCTTCTAATTTACCGAAGATGAAAGAAAGTGAGCCCGACAAAATGCCTTCGAAATACTCAAGCTCATCACCCGCTGCCAATAAATTCTGTAAGTTTTCGATAACCGGTAAACCAGCGCCTACGTTGGTTTCGTACAGGAATTTATGTTGGCTTGCTTGTGCATTGCGACGTAATTCGTGGTAATAGGCTAATTCACGGGTATTCGCTTTTTTATTTGGGGTTACCACATGGAAGCCTTCTTTTAACGCACGCGCATAAAGTCCTGCGACTGATTCCGCCGTTGTACAATCTACAAAGACAGGGTTCACTACGTGATGTAATTTAATGAAAGATAACAACACATCGAAATCAGAAGGCTGAGTCGCATTTTCAAGATCGGCTTTCCAATTATCTAAATTCAATCCGTTTTCATCCAAAAGCATTTTTGTTGAATTCGCTAAAGCACAAACACGGATCTCAATGTCCTTTTTTGCAAGATACTCCTTTTGATGCTTGATTTGTTCAATTAACTCACCACCAACGCCACCAACGCCGACTAGAAACATATCGACGACCTTCTTATTATTAAAAAGGGCTTGGTGAGTCGCTTTCACAGCTTCAATCGCTTTATTTTGCGCC